>JAHDBZ010000005.1:23448-35495 GCA_020630245.1 Candidatus Altimarinota bacterium | reverse complement strand
TTTGGAGATCTATTATTAAGTCCCCGGATTTATTCCGGGGCCTTCTAATGTGTTTTAATACATATGAAGATCCCGGCACTGTGGCCGGGAACTTTAACTTTCGTATTAATCAACACCAAGTGTTAGTGAATTAAACAGTGGGTCTACACTCGGTGTTTGCGCAGGGCTCAAACCACCTCCTCATAAGACTTCAGCTTCAGCTCAGGGTTGAGCTCTAGGCTACGAGCTAGAAGCTTGGCTAGTTGTAGATTAATCACCAGTGGGACATTGTGATCGACGGCTTTACGACGGATCAGGTAACCGTCTGAGACCTCTTCGTGGCTAAATTTATTAGCGGTGTTAATCACCAGTCCAACTTCACCATTTTCAATAGCATCGAGTACATTGGGGTGTTTGTCGGCTGAAATTTTATAGAGTGTTTCACATTCGAAACCTTCATTTCGCAAAAATTCTGAAGTACCAGCCGTTCCACAGAACGTAAATCCAAGCCGTTTAAATTTACGCGCAATCGGCAGGAAAGTCGCTTTATCGGTAATCTTCCCTAGGGTCACAAGGATCTTAGACCCTGGCTCTGGCAATGTAAATCCAACCGACAGGTAACTCTTGAGGAAGGCTTCTTCGAGCGTGTCGCCAAAACAAGCAACTTCTCCGGTTGAACTCATTTCCACGCCGAGATTTGGATCGGCATTCTTGAGTCGAGAGAAAGAAAACTGTGCGGCTTTCACCCCTACTGACTGAACATCGAGCAGGTTCATCTCTTGGTTTTCGAATTGTTCTCCCATCCAGATCCGCGTCGCGACATCGATAAAATTTTGCCCGAGGACTTTGGAAATAAACGGAAAGGTCCGTGAGGAACGCAGATTACATTCGATTACTTGGATTTGATTTTCCTTTGCGAGAAACTGGATATTAAATGGTCCAGAGATATTGAGTTCTTTGACCAACTCTTGAGCAATCCGTCGCACTCGACGTACGGTCTCCACGTAGAGATTCTGTGGCGGAAGCACGATCGTAGCGTCTCCGGAATGCACGCCGGCATTCTCGATGTGTTCTGAGATAGCTGAGACGATAATATTTCCGTCTTGAGCGACACCATCAAATTCGACTTCTTTGGCGCCTTCGACAAATTTTGAAATCACCACTGAGCTGTCAGTCGTACCAACGGCTTTTTCGAGATAATCTTTGAGCATTTCTTCGGTGGTGGCTACGGCCATCGCCGCTCCAGAGAGTACAAATGAAGGACGTACCAAGACCGGGTAACCGACTTCATCAGCAAAGGCAAAAGCATCGCCGAGCTTATCAAAGCTCGCCCAGCGCGGTTGATCAATACCAAGTTCATCACAAAGCGCTGAGAACTTTTCTCGATCCTCACAACGATCGATCGAAGTGATATCAGTACCCAGCAACGGGATATCAAACTCAGCTAACTGAACCGCTAAATTCTGCGCTACTTGTCCTCCAGTGGAGAATATCACCCCGTCGGGCTGTTCTTTATTGTAGATGTCGAGCACGCGTTCGAGCGTTAACTCATCAAAATAGAGGCGGTCACATTCATCAAAGTCTGTGGAGACCGTCTCCGGATTCGAATTTAAAAACACCGTCTCATGGCCGAGACGGCGTAAAGTACGAATCACCTGGACTCCGCACCAATCAAACTCTACCGAGCTCCCGATGCAGTACGGGCCAGAACCGAGGATCATAATTTTCTTCTTTTGTGGGGTCATTTCCGATTGATTTTACAAAAAAATCTGGTTCACGAAACTAAAAATAATGGAAATTCTCAAAATCACCTCCGCACAGAACGCAACTATCAAAAAATTAGCCAAACTCAGTCAATCACGAAAAGCCCGACGCGAAGCGAATCTAGTAGTACTAGACGGTGAGCATTTATGTCAGGAATGGACCAGTGAATTTGAGTACCTGATATTTACAGAGCGCGTGCCAACCTTTCCCACCAAGCAACTCATACAAGTACCCGAATCGCTTATGGCCAAAATTGCTCCTACTAAATCGCCCAGTGGGCTTTTGGGCGTAATCAAGAAACCAGGTTTTGAGAATGAGCACGACCAGTCTAAACCCGGTTTCTGTTTACTGCTCGAATCGGTTCAGGACCCCGGTAACATCGGCACCATTATTCGGACTGCCGCGGCGACTGGTGTCGATACCATCTTTCTCAATGAAGGCTGTGCGGACGTCTGGTCTCCAAAAGTGCTACGCGCTGGCATGGGAGGACATTTCAAATTACAACTCGTTGAAAACTATGACCTCACGCAGATCAAACAGGACTTCGATGGACCCTTATACGGGACGTTCATGAACGGTGAAAATTTATTCGCAACGAAGTTGCCGGGGAAGTGTGGATTTATAATGGGCAACGAAGGGGCGGGGATTTCCGAAAATTTGAATAAAATTTGTGATCAAAAGATTTCAATCCCTATGCATAACAACGTCGAAAGCCTCAACGTCGCCATGGCGGCCGGGGTTTGTATGTATGAACACTTGAGACAACGACATCAGTAGGGGCAGAAGATCTTCTGCCCGTGGGCCGATACCATCGCCCCCTACAAAGACTTAATTTTATGCACCTTGCAAAACGCTGCCACCTTCTCAGAATACGGATCCCGCAGGGTGAATATTTTTTCGGGACCACAAAAATGATAGCCGCACACAATACTGTGAAAACGCTCTCCGATCAAAACGTCTGCTTGATTTAGGAGATCCAACAGTTCTGTTTTTGTCTGAGGAAAAATCACTTCGTGTGGGAAATTATCTGGCAACACAGAAAGATCATAACGCGCAAACGGAACAAAGACGATTCGATGTTCTGGATATTTCGCTTCAATTTTTTCGACATTGAAAGGTTTGACCGCATTGACCAAGCATGTCGGCTGGACAGCTCGCGAACTGTCCCTACTGCTTTCTGCTTTCTGCTTACTACTCTCTAACCATTCAAACACCCTATCTTCCCCTAATACCACCTCCCTAATACCTAATACTTCCAAGGCGCCTCCTGATACCCCGTCCCGAACTGACACAAAATCTGCCTGCCCAAATACTCGCTTCGCCAATCTTTTGCCTAACCAACTCAACCTCTGATCGACCCCTTGATGTTCAAATCTGATCTCAGCTGCAGGAAATGATTTTTTTAAAAATCGAAACACTAACCACCACAGTACACAAGCCTTTGTCTTAATCGCAAACAAACCTCCACCCGGAAAAACTATTTCCTCTATCTTCACACGTCTCAACTTCTCAACTTCTAATCTACTTCTTCTATTTGTGTAATATCGAATCCAGCTGCGTAAACCCGTCGGCGGAAAAGGCACGGTTTCAAAATCTCTCTCGGTAAACGTTCGTGAAAAAACTGGATCACTCGTCATCACCACCACATCTGGATACGACTCCAATGCAGCAGCTAAAATAAGCTCGTCGCCGAGATTATGATCTCCGAAGTTTCCGACCAGAAGTGTTTTCACAAGTGATAGCTTAATCAATTATCTCGCACAACAAAGGTATTTACTTTTAATGGGTTTTGTTTTATAAAAAGCAATATGACAGAGGTATTCATATCCCCCGAAGAGGCTTTTGACCCAAACATAAAGACCGGTCCAAGAGTCCGAAAAGTAATCAAAGAAACCCTCTTCGAAACAGGCGGCATAGAAATCGGCATAGTACCAGCTAGGAAAAATCTCAAGAAGCGAGCTACTGTTTGCCAGGTTTCCAGCTTACTTCGAGCGCCAAATATACTGCCAAAAACAGGCGTTCGCGCCCTCACCGTTAGTCAAACTGAAGTCTGCTTAGAAATCAGACCTTCCCACGAAAATCCGGGCAAACTAAACTGTAGAATCATATGCGGAAATGCACTAAAAAGAGGTTTTGATGATGAACTTGCTAATATTTTTGCACGAGTGCAAAGAGAAGGGTATTTTGAAAAAAATTATGCGCTGGGTCTCGAGCAAATTGTTCGACAATTTGTCATGAATCGAATCAGGATGCAATCTAGCTACGCCGACATAGTTGAGAGTATTAAAGACAGGTCTTAATAGTTCTTGATACAGACTACATACCACATTACCTAAATTCTATCGTAGATATTTATACTTATTCTGGTTGTGTTCTTCTAGGTTCCGACCGAAATGAACTTGCCCAGTGTTGTCATGCAGATAATAGTAGTACTCCGTTTCAGTCGGATAGATCGCGGCTTTAATCGAATCCAATCCCGGATTTGAGATAGCGGTCGGCGTGAGCCCAATACGTCGTCGGGTGTCATAAGGGTTGTTCTCATTGAAATCTTGAGTGTAAAGAGGGTTTTCCCAGTCATTTTTGGCATAACGCGTAGTCGCATCAATTCCCAGAGCAATGCCTTCATCGAGGCGTTTCCAGATCACGTCTGAAATCATTTGTTTCTCCTCAAAGCTATCCCCAAAGGCTTCTCGCTCAATCATTGAAGCAACGATCATAGTCTGCTCAATGGTTCGGTTGCCCGGAATATCGGCCTTAAACGGCTTAATTTGTTGCTGCCAGGTGTTATAAAGACGTGTAATAAAACTACGAGCACTGAAGTTCTGGATATTTTCATAATACGTCGAAGGAAACAGATAGCCTTCCAGAGACTCTACTCTAAATCCAAGATCACAAGTATTAGTACAGTCTTCAAAATCTCCAACTTCGACCAAATTTTTCTTTGCGAGCAAACCATCAATTTGCTTGATAGTGTAACCCTCGGGGATCGTAATGCGCACTTCTTCCGATTTCCCGTTCATGAGCACTTCTGTAATCTCTGCAAAGGTAAGATTTCGCTGGATCACGTAGTCCCCTGCCTGAAGCTTGTTGCCCAGACCTTTACTCTTCACAAACCACTTCCACACACCGGCATCACGGATCAATTCATTATTGCTGAGTTGTTCCGCAATCGTGGTAAGAGAAGATCCTGGTTTGATCGTCAGTGAAACTCGCGCATCAGAATCCGAATTTGGCCGATCCCAGACCAAGGCAGCTCGTCCGAAGAAGTATCCACCGATCAAAATCGCCAAAAGTAACGCAATGAGGATGCGCATCTTCCATTTACTGCTACGTCGAGAACGACGACGGCGAACGGGGGGCTGATCTTTGTAGTTACGAAATCGAGACATATTTAATTTTACAATTTTATAATGTTACGATGTTACAATAAAATTCATTCCAACATTAAAACATTCCAACATCAAAACATTAACCTAAACCTGGGAAGTCTCCCATGATAGCCTTCATCTTCTCTGCGGCCACTTGTTGGGCTTTTTTAAAGGCTTTGTTTGACGCTTCCTGGAAGGCTTTTCCAAGTCTTACTTTGTCGTCTGGTGCTTCATCGAGGAATTCTACTTTGACGACTTCTTGCTCACCAGAAACAGTGACCTTAACACCATCTACTTCGGCAAAAATATGCGTGTTGGCGAGTTCTTTTTTGATCTTTTTGGCTTCTTTTTGGAGCTTGTACATATCTCCCATTTGTCCCATGAGTCCCATAATTTTGTGGATTTAATAAATAAGTTCGTAGCCGATTATAAAAAGTAATTCACAGAAGAAAAGCCCGACTTCATAATCCACACTATTCTTTATTAATTTCATTAACACACCATTTAAGTCCATCCATAAAGTTCTCCAACGAATCGATCCCTACCAGAGTTCCAAATAATTCAAGATGGTCTTTAGTATACTTTTCAAGATCTCGAATGTGTCCGTGGGAAATCGGTCTTAAGTCATTAATGACAAAATTTAAAAAATCTACAAAATCAGGATGCTCACCAAGTAAATCAAGGGACCGAGGCAAGACACCAGAGAGCACCCTCCTCGTCATAAATTTAGGACGCCTGTGAAAAAATTCTCGGCGTTGCTGCCAATTTTTCATGCCTTTGACTCTCTCAACAACCATAGAATCCTGCTCTGAAAAAGCCGCCTCTAATCTTACTTTCGCCAAAACAAGTTTTTTATACATATCCGATTCGTATGTAACTTTGAATTCTCCAAAAAAGTCGAGCTCAAAGCGAGGAGCCCGAATGCCTAATTTTTTGATTTGCTTCTTATTATATCTGTGTTGGTAAGCATTTTTAAAATCTGTCGACAAAACCAATGGCGCTTCATAAAAAGAAGACTTCTTTAGATTTAGAACCTCTAAAACTCTCACCCCAATGTCGTGAAACTCTCCTTCTTCAAATTTAGAAAGATCGATTCCAGAAACACTAGTACTAGCCAAATAATCAACTACCTCCAAAAATTCGTGCCGCTCTCTATTTGATAAATCTGGTTTCAAGGTCATGTAAATCTATTAAAAAAACTTTTACATTCTATAGCAAACAAAATCTATATTCATAGTAAAAAGTATTTGACAAAACCAATCCCTCACCAATACGAAATCCTTGTTCCCAAGCGCAAAACTCCTTAAAATCGTAAGGATTAGCAAATTAGCACTTTAGCAAATTAGCAAATTAATAAACCCACACACTCATGACAGACAATTACGGCGCTAGTAATATTCAAGTACTCGAAGGTCTAGATCCGGTTCGAAAACGACCCGGAATGTACATCGGTTCGACCGACACTCGCGGACTTCACCATCTCATCTGGGAAGTCGTTGATAATTCGATCGATGAAGCCATGGCTGGCTACTGTCAGTCTATCGTGATCAAGATTCACGCAGACGGTTCTATCTCCGTAGCGGATGATGGTCGGGGTATTCCGGTAGAAAAACATCCTCAAACCGGGATTTCGACCGTAGAAACCGTACTGACCGTACTCCATGCCGGAGGGAAATTCGGAGGTGGTGGATACAAAGTCTCTGGGGGTCTCCATGGAGTAGGAGTTTCAGTCGTAAATGCCCTGTCGACCAAAACGGAAGTAACCGTTGAACGCGACGGAGGGAAACACTTCGTATCGTTTGAGCGCGGTGAACCAGCAGAACCACTCAAACAGATCGGAGATTCGAAACGCAATGGGACCACGGTCCAGTTCTGGCCAGACGGTGACATCTTCGAGACGACCGATTTTGATTTTAATGTCGTTAAAAAACGTCTACGACAACAGGCCTACCTCACGAAAGGGATCACGATCACGCTTATGGATGAACGTGAAGGCAAAGAAAACGCCGCTCAGTTCTACTTCGAAGGTGGGATCGGTTCTTATGTGCACCATCTCAACGAAGACAAGGACACTATTTCTAAGATTCTGCACTTTGAAGGTGAACAAGACGAAGTCATGGTCGAACTCGCCATGCAGTACACGCAAGAATTTCGCGAAAACATCTATAGTTTTACCAATAATATTCAGACGACCGAAGGAGGGACGCATCTGACAGGCTTCACCATGGCTCTCACTCGAACCATGAATAAATACGCTCGTGACAACGGCCTACTCAAAGAAAAAGATCCAAACTTCACCAATGACGATGTCAAAGAGGGTCTCACCGCTATCGTAACCGTCAAAGTCGCTGAACCACAGTTCGAAGGACAAACCAAAGGAAAACTTGGTAACTCAGAAGTCCGAACAGCCGTAGATCGGTTTTTCAGTCAACGATTTGCTGAATATCTCCTCGAAAATCCGAACGAAGCCAAGGCGATCGTAAACAAAACAGCCCTCGCGCTCCGAGCCCGTCTCGCGGCTCGTTCAGCCCGAGATGCCGTCGTCAGAAAAGGTGCACTCGAAGGTCTCACTCTCCCAGGGAAACTCGCTGATTGTGCCTCTAAAGATCCTGATGTGTCTGAACTCTTCCTGGTGGAGGGTGATTCAGCCGGTGGTTCTGCCAAACAAGGACGTGATCGTCACACGCAGGCTATTCTGCCACTTCGAGGAAAAATCCTTAACACCGAACAATCACGGCTCGACCGCATGCTCGCTAATAACGAGATCAAAAGTCTGGTCATCGCTATGGGAACGGCTATCGGAGAAACTTTCGATGCCGAAAAACTTCGCTACAAAAAAATCGTCATCATGACCGATGCCGATGTCGATGGAGCCCATATCCGAACCCTGTTACTAACGCTTTTCTTCCGACATTTCCGTGAGTTAGTGATGAACGGGCATATTTTCATCGCCCAACCACCACTGTACAAACTCAGTAAAGGAAAGCAGATCTGGTACGCTATGACCGACCCAGAAAAAGAAAAAATTGTTGCAGAACACGACATCAAAAGCGATAACATCCAGCGTTACAAGGGACTGGGAGAAATGAACCCGGACCAACTCTGGGAAACAACCATGGATCCTTCTACGCGCGCACTCGCTCAAGTTTCGGTCGAAGATGCTGAACGCGCTGACCAAATCTTCCGCACGCTCATGGGAAGCGAGGTACCGCCTCGTCGAAAATTCATCCAGACCCACGCCGCGAATGTGAAGGACCTGGATATTTAATGTTACGATTTGTTAATGTTGCGATGTTACAATAATCGCAAAACTCCAACATCGCAAAATTATAACATCAATCAGCTTGTCATTCTGACGACGCGCCTAAGCGCGCAGGAAGAACCTCTTCATATCACGCCACAGAGCAGTGTCCCCACGATAGGTCGAGCTGTATTATGAGTCGATCCTGTTTGATGGGACATAATATGCCGACTCTATAGTCATCGTAGCACGACCTATCAAGAGGTCCTTCTCCCTTCGTTACACTCAGAGCTCAGGATGACAGTAAATGGTGTTTCAAAAAATGACGCCTCACCCAACACATAAATCAAACATTCTGACATTGTAACATCGTAAAATCACAACATCAGCACATTAATCTACATCAAACACCTGCTTGAGTACCCGATCAAACACATCATACAGGCGGCGTTTTGATCGACTGTCAAAATCACGCTTCACAAACGAAATCATCGTTTGACCGGCGACTTCACGGATACGTAAATTTTTTTCATAGATTCCCCGTAAGGCTGGATCGAACTGGTACTTGATATCATGCTCCTCACAGAACGAGATGATATTAAGCGTGTGCTCGTAGGCATCACACTGGATAATAGCCGTGATCGACTCTCGTTGACAGATTTCGGTCAATTTATCGAGTTTTCCGAGGATCTGTGGGCCTTTTTTGAGTCCGTAGGGGTCTATCACTCCAATTACCTCGTACAGCGCGTAGGGATTATCCTCAATCGCCCGGATGAGTTGATCCGAGACAGCATTGGCCCCAATGATCAGTGTTTTATAGGCTTTATGATTTTTATCTTTCTGATGCCGAAGGATCTGCCCGAAACCCCAACGGGTAACCAACAAGGCCACCACGCCAAAAGACAACACATAGACGTTGATCAAACGTGAGAAAAACAACTCTTGCTGGAAATAATAAACAATAATCAGCGTTGCTACCGCGATGACGCCCCCGACCGCACTCAGTACAAGATCATAAAGCGCTCCCTGCCCGGATCGTGGCGGAATACGGTAATATTTAGTAAACACCAGAAAACCAAGCCAGGCCAGCACGGCTATCACCGACACCAGCGCATACAGCGCAAAAGGAAAATCGGTAGAAAGCACCCAGCCAACGCGAACTCCATAAGCTAACAGAAACGCTCCATACAGCAGGATTGCATCTAGCACCATGTGTCCGCCTCGCAGAGCAATGAGCCATCTAAACATCTCGTCTAGACTACTGATATTTGCGCAAAAAAAAACCCCCGCGTAGCGAGGGTTTTTTGGTGTCATTTCGTAAAGAAAGAACTAGAGAGCAATTGCAGTAGCAACTTCTCCTGTACCAGCCGTGAAGGCTCCAGCAGCACACGTTCCAGTCACAGTCCGTGGACCAGCCTGGAAGAGAGTGTTTGTTTCTTCTTCTCCACACGCAACTACTGCAAATTCGGTAGCAGCCGCAGAGTAGTCACCGTCTACTACGTAGTAAACAGTTGCAGCACCTCCAACGAGGTCAGGCATTTCTATACCTTGTTTGTCGAGAGCTGTGTCAACAGCCGCTTCAACAGTAGCAGCATCTGTACCTCCAAGACGGAAATCCGTCGTAGAAGAACCGATTTGCTCAGCTTGTACGGCTGTACGAGCTGCTGCTACGAAAGTTTGTCGCTCAGTATCACGAGCTTTGGCAAAGTAACCAGAAAAAGTGGCTACAGAGATAGTCGCTAAGATACCGATGATAACGATCACCACTAGCAACTCGATAAGGGTAAACCCTTTAAGTTTCATGTTTGTTTTCATTTTTAGAATGAAGTTAGTAAATAATAACTGCGCAAAATGTACCCCAACCTACGGGGGTCAATCAAATTTTTTGTTCAAAAGATACTTGTGTAACACCGGGTTTGTTGTCTTTGCTACAAAAAACTATTCGATGTAAAAAACGTCGTAATCAGTCACCGCTGTCGGGGTTACCATCGGACTACAGGTCGACATTTCACTCTGCAGAGCGGTAGAGTTGGCAAAAGCGGTCTGTCCGCCAGCCGTTCCGTTGACTAGAAAATCACCTTTTTGGGCCTCCGATCGCACCGCAATGAAAAAATTCTTACCGGCATAACCATACACATAACAATACACCGCATCAGATCCGGGAAAATCAATTTCTCGCTTATTTATCAAAGATTGCATACTCGGATTATCATGCCCATAAGAATCATCTTCTTCAATCGAATCCGCTGTCACAACAGAACGATAAACCTGCGCAATAGCTGTCTCACGCAATGCATCGCGTGCTCGAGCTTGGTAATCCCACATGTGCGGCAGGCCGATTGTCACTAAAACTCCCAAAATCGCTACCACCAGCAAGATCTCGATCAAGGTAAATCCAGTATTTTTGTTTTTCACGAGGCTAATTGTAGTTTAGATCCATAACCCAGGTCAACCAACGTCCTCAAAACCGGGTTTAGGCTTTTTAGTGTATGATCTCAAAATCCGGTTTTGGTACATTGCTTAGATTAAAGACTCCAAGCAAGCCTCAATACTGGCTTGATCCCCTGCCACCGAAATATCTAGCGCCTGTCCGGTCATGATTTCATAGAGTTCTAGATACTTTGCTGCTGCCGCTAGCTGAATGTCCTCAGAAAAATACTGCGCTGGATTTTCAGGCGAATCTACATCATAACCTGCTCCAACGACCATTCGACGCACAAATTCCTTATCTAGACCGTCTGGCTCCTCGCCCTCTGCCATCCGGGCCTCGTAAGTATCCGCCACCCAGTAACGTGAAGAATCCGGCGTATGCACTTCATCGATAACGATCAGTTCTCCTTCAGAGGTCACGCCCATCTCGTATTTGGTATCGACCAGGATGAGTCCCCTCTCTGCTGCGACCTTTTGTCCATGGCGAAACATCCGTAGTGCGTACTCATAGGCTTTATCAAGTGTTTCGGCGTCTACCAACCCCATTTCGATGATTTCCTCACGAGAAACGTTCATATCATGCAGTCCAGAGTCCGCAGAAGGTTTCGTACTCGGTGTGACCAGTAAGTCCGGGAAAGGTTGGTTCTTCTTCATGCCGGCAGGCATTTCCAGTGCACACATCTGGCGATCGTGGTGATTGTATGCATACCAGGAAGAAGTCGTCGTCGTGCCTGTTAGATAGGCCCGCACTACAAACTCTACTGGCAGTGGTGTTACATTCTTGGCCACCGTGACATTCGGATGTGGCACTGAGATGAGATGATGTGGCACGCCAATTTCGTCAATCTTCCCAAACCACCAAGCCGCAATTTGGTTAAGCACTCGCCCCTTGTGGGGAACGGTTCCCAACACAAAATCAAAAGAAGAAATTCGATCCGTCACCACAATAGCGCGGCGATCATCATCTAAGATAAAACTTTCTCGAATCTTGCCGCGATGTCGACCTTTAGCCTGTGGAAAATCGATATCACGAATAACGTTCTGTGGGTCAATGTTCATCGAAAACAGTATAAAGAATTAATAACAAAAAAACCAACGTCATCCTGGCTTGGCCAGGATCTGAAACTTTTCATTAGCACATTACAACATCAAAAACTCAGCTAGCTGAATTTACTTCACTTTCACGATCTCGTACTCGATCTCCCCTGCTGGCGCCGCTACTTTCACTTTGTCTTTGGCTTTTTTACCGAGGATAGCAGCTCCAA
>JAHDBZ010000005.1:0-23348 GCA_020630245.1 Candidatus Altimarinota bacterium | reverse complement strand
GGCGCCGCTACTTTCACTTTGTCTTTGGCTTTTTTACCGAGGATAGCAGCTCCAACCGGAGATTCATTTGAGATTTTATGGATCAAAGGATCCGCTTCTGTGGAACCCACAATCGTGTATTCATTTTTTTCGTCACCGAACTTCAGTGTCACGGTCGAACCGATCTGCACCGTACCATCATCAGAATGTGCATCACTGATGATTTCCGCATTTTTAATCTGTTCTTCGAGCTCAAGAATTCGCCCTTCGACAAATGCTTGCTGGTTCTTGGCTTCATCGTACTCTGAATTTTCCGAAAGATCTCCGTAAGAAATAGCTTCTGCCAAACGTTCTGCAACCTCTTTACGGGCAACGGTTTGTAGGTGTTGGAGCTCTTCTTGTAATTTTTTGAGACCAGCTTTGGTCACGAGTACTTTGTTTGATTTTGGATCAGCCATGGGAATAGATATCTGTTAGATCGAGGATAAAAATATGAAGTGGGCGCTAAATTGCAAGCAATAAATCAATGTTACGATGTTGCGATGCTATAATGTCTCGATTCAGAGATCTCAACATCAAAGCATTGTAACATTAAAATTTCTACGAAATTTTACGCTGCTTTTTTTAGACCACTGGTTTTCTCTGGAACATTATCATTAAGCACTTTTGGTTTAGCGAGGCCAGACTTTGGTGCGTCTTCTTTTTTGTTCATCAGTGCTGGCGGGAAATACTCTCGTGAAGATCGATGCTTACTGAGTGGCTCCTCTGAAATCTTGCTCGACATCGGGTGGGTTCGAAGTTTTTCAAGCACTTTGGCTTCGATCTGGCGAATCCGCTCACGCGTCACGTTAAATTCTTTCCCAACTTCTTCGAGTGTGTGAGGAATACCATCTTCGAGCCCGAAACGCATCTTGATAATTTTTTGCTCCCGCGCTGATAGATATTGGAGTAGATCGGTAATGTTTTCCTTGATCATCTCACGATGAGCGGCTTCAAATGGCGATAGTGCGCCTTCATCTTCGATAAAGTCACCCAGTTTTGAATCTTCCTCAGACCCTACTGGAGACTCGAGTGAAACAATGTCTTGTGAAATCTTAAGGATATGATTTACCTTTTTGATGTCGAGGTCCATTTCCGCTGCAATTTCCTCTGGGAGTGGTTCTCGACCAAGCTCTTGCTGGAGACGACGCTGCGTGTGCGTGAGTTTGTTGATGGTCTCCACCATGTGAACTGGAATCCGGATCGTCCGTGCTTGATCAGCAATAGCGCGTGTGATCGCCTGACGAATCCACCAAGTGGCGTAGGTAGAGAACTTAAATCCCTTCGTGTAATCGAATTTTTCTACCGCTCGCAAGAGCCCGAAATTTCCTTCTTGCATGAGGTCTAGAAACGGCAGTCCCCGACCGATATAACGCTTAGCAATCGAAACCACTAGCCGCAGATTTGATTCGGCAAGCTTTTGTTTGGCCGACAGGTCCCCTTTTTCGATTCGCTTGGCTAGCTCTACCTCTTGTTCGGCTACGAGCAGTGGGATCCGCCCAATTTCATTGAGGTACATGCGCACCGAATCGTTTGAAATCTCTGAAAGGTCTACAAAAGTGTTTTCTTCTTCCTCTTCTTCCTCCGCTTCTTCGGCTTTGAGGTCTTCGGTAGATGGCTCGACATCATCAATGGTAACCTTCACTTTTACGTCTGCGTTTTCCTTGGCCGCAAGGCGTTCTCGCCAGATTTTCTCTTCTTTAACATCGATAACTTCTACGCCGAGATCCAAAAACAGCTCGTATAATTCATCAAGCAGTAGTAGATTTTCTTCTACATTAGGCACTACCTTCATTAGCTCTTGCTCCGTGATAAATTTTTGGTCGCGACCTTTCTGGATTAGTTTTTGCACTTCTTCAGAAAATTTTTGGATTCGTTTTTGAAACTTTGACATAGAGGGTATGGATTATAACGTTTTTTTTTAAAATTGTGACAGGAAATCTACTTTTGGCTGATTGAGCCAACGGAGATCATCAATACTGTAGGTCATCATGGCCAATCGTGTGAGTCCGAGGCCAAAAGCAAACCCTGAATACTTATCTGGGTCGATATTGCAATTTTTAAGTACTTCGGGATGGACCATCCCCGCACCAAGCAATTCAAGCCACTTGCCTGGCTTTCCAGGCACTTCAAACCAAATATCGACTTCGAGTCCGGGTTCTACGAAAGGGAAATATCCTGGTCGAAAGCGGAATTTAACTGGCTTTTCAAAGAAAGCTTCGAGAAATTTTTCGATCGTGCCCTTCAGATGAGCCATTGAAATTCCTTCGTCGACTACCAGGCATTCAAATTGATAAAATACGGCGTCATGAGTGGCATCGAGCTCTTCGTTACGATAAACGCGTCCTGGAGCAATGAGGCGAAGCGGCGCGCCTTGCTCGAGCATGCTACGAATTTGGAGATTGGAAGTATGAGTGCGAAGAACCGTGTTTTGGCGAGAATCCTCGTGCTGACGATCAACAAAGAAGGTATCCTGCATATCCCGAGCTGGATGGGTTGGCGGAATATTTAAAGCATCAAAATTATTCCACTCAGTCTCTACTTCTGGGCCATCAGCAATCTGAAAACCCATACGAGTAAAAATATCTTCGATCTTGTACTGTACATGTGATAATGGGTGCATAGCCCCTTGGACGCGTGGAAGTGATTTGGTAGTGTCTAACCAATCTTCTGCCAGCCGAGCTTCTAACGCGGCCGTTTCCAAAACACTTTGTTTAGTTGCAAATCCATCTCGGATGAATTGCTGTAGTGATTGTACTGCCGGTCCAGCAGCTCTTTTTTCCTCTGGCGAAAAGTCTTTAATCTGTTTTAAAAAGGTTTGTAACGCACTTTTTTTACCCAAAAATTCACTCTGAAATGACATCAGAGCCTCGAGTGTTTCGACACTTTCCAGGGCAGCTGTGGCTTTTGTTTGCCAGTCAGACAGCTGATCGAGGAATTCCTGAAGCATATTTTTCGAGGCAAAAAGTTTGTGTTTTACGCACAAATCAGGTATAGTATTTGGATTTACGACTCTAAGTCAAATTTTTGCAACATGTCTATCAACTTCAATTTCGGTCTCGGTAATAAAGGAAAAAAAGATGACGGTGGCGCTGGTGCCCCAGTCACAGATGATAATGCAGCGGTAGTTTCTACCGATGATGCCGTCGTCGGCGCAGTGCAGTTCGACGAAGCTCCAGCAGAAGCCAATCCTTTCGCGGCCGCAGAACCGAATGCTGAAGTAGTTGCCGAGCCAATCATGGAAGCGGTTCCTGCAGAAGCTAACCCTTTTGCGAACCCGATGCCAGCTGAAGCACAACCAGCCGAAATGGAAAATGTTACGATCGAAGCAACGGTAGAACCAGCCGTTGATAATCCTTTTGCAGCAGCTCCAGGAATAGCAGCTGAACCAGTCATGGAAGCAGCTCCTGTAGAGGCAAACCCTTTTGCGGTCGAATCTCCAGTCGCTGAAGTGGCCGCTGAGCCAGTTATGGAAGCCACTCCGACAGACGCTAATCCTTTCGCCGCCGCTCCAGAAGTTGTGGCGGAACCAGTTGCCGAAGCGGCCCCAGCGGTGGAAAACCCGTTTGCTACTGCTCCTGAAGCCGTGGCAGAGCCAGTCGCTGAAGTAGCCGCTGAGCCAGTTATGGAAGTGGCCCCAGCAGAGGCGAACCCTTTTGCGGCCGCAGACACAGCCACCGAAGCTGTCACTGAACCTGTAACAGAAGCCGCGCCAGCGGAAGTACCGGCAATGGAAAATCCATTCGCCAGTGAAACTCCAGCAGAACCAGCTACAGAAACGATAATTGAGGCACCAACAGAAGCAGCAGATCAAGCTGTAAACCCTTTTGCTAATACGGCTGAAGTCGCTGCAGAGCCAGTCGCTGAAGTAACCGCTGAGCCAGTGAATGACAACGCTGCTGCAGACGCACCGGTGAATCCTTTTGCCAATGACAATGCCGCTGAAGCAAACGCAGAAGCTCCAGCCGAAGAAGCTGTGGCTGCCACCGCGGCAGCAAGCACTAATCCTTTTGGGGGCGGTGGTGCGAGTGATGACAACACGGGAGATGACGATTCAACTGACGACACTACCAACGAAGTCGATCTAGACGCTGACCCAGTTTCTTCTCTGACAAAAATCAAAGGTGAGATCGAAGGCTTTGTAGCCGGACATCAAAAGAAAATCAAAGACTACCAAGGACAAATCCGAGAACTCGAAAAACTCATTCGTAACGAAAAATCACTCCTCAAAGACAAGAAAGCGGAATTTCGAAAAATGCTACGTGAAATTGAAAATCTAACGGAATCTAGTGATTTCGCTCAGGGTAAAAACAACAAAAAACCTACAAACAAAAAGAAAAACACCAACAAAGACAAGAAAGACCAGCAGTAATCCGTGGTCTAAAAAAATTAAAAAAACTCCGTCCCGATTAGTATCCGGGATGGGGTTTGGGTGATAAAAAAGAAAAGAGACCTTCGTTGTGAAGGCCTCTCCGAGTTAGATCCCGGGACAAACCCGGGATAATTTCGACCAGCAGCTCGCAAGAGCTCGCTGGGTCGCAATTAATTAACCGCTTCTTTAAGGTTTTTACCAGCTTTGAAAGTTGGAACTTTAGAAGCTTTGATTTGGATTTTTTGAGACGGGTTTTGTGGATTAACTCCAGTTCGAGCCGCTCGGTGAGAAACTTTGAAAGTTCCGAATCCAGTGATAGTTACTTGTTCACCGTTAACCAGTTCACCAGTAATAGTAGCGATGAAAGCTTCTAGAGCATCAGCTGCTGCTTTTTTTGTAAGTCCAGCGCGATTTGCGATGGCTGTAATTAGATCACCTTTAGACATGATAAATGTGGATTAAGAAATAAGGCACGCAAATTCTAATCACCCAGGAAGCCCTTTGACAAGGGAAAAAGTAGGAAAATTAGCTAAACTTGGTGTATTTTTTGTTTTATTTATATAAAAAAGCGGCATTTCACTGTCCAAAAGCGCTTTTCTCCATGATTTGGAACAAAACATCGCGATTATCATCATCCGCCAGTTTATTTTTACCTCGAAATCCACAACGCACACATTTATGCACAAGTCCGACTGGCAATCCCCCTTCCACTGTTACTTCTACGGGAGCCATTAGCCCCTGACAGCCCGCAGCACGATCTCCGGGTGTTATGTCTACGTGGCGCGAATGCAAGCATGCTGTGCAGTGATTACGGCAGGTCTGCGACGCAGCTGGAACTTCCGCACCGCAGTGCAGGCAGGTAAATCCTTCGTTTCTGTGCGTGAATTGTTTCATGTACTTTGGAATTTTAAGTTTTAAATTTTAAATTTTAAATTTAATATCGACTTTGTGAAAATCCTAAACGTAAAGATCGACTCCTTAAGCGAAGCAAAATTGCAGACAGAATTAGAAAAGATCCTAACGAGTGATACATTTCATCACCTGGCAACCGTGAACCCTGAGTTCCTGGTCGAAGCGCAAAAGAACCAGCCTTTCCAGGATCTACTGAATAACACGCATCTCAATATTTGTGATGGTGCCGGTATCAGTCTGTGGAGCAAAATATTGTACAAAAAAAGTATTCAAAAAATTCCTGGTGTACAAGTAGCTGAAATGATCTGTGCAACCGCTGCACAGCAAAAAAAGTCTGTCTACCTACTCGGAGGCTTCGGAGTTACGGACAAAGCCGTAGAGCACCTAGTGTCACAGTATCCCAATATCACAGTGGCAGGACACCAAGACGGCCGACCCGATCAGCTCCCTGACGAAGTCATAAACGCAAAAACCGATATCATTCTAGTAGCCTTTGGCGCTCCCAAACAAGAATTCTGGCTGCAGAAATACGGCCCACAGATCCCAGGACTCAGACTCGGCGTCGGCATCGGTGGGACTTTTGATTTTTGGGCGGGCAAGGCCAAAAGAGCCCCCAAGCTCATGCAAACCCTCGGTCTAGAGTGGCTGTGGCGTCTCATCGTCGAACCACACCGCTGGAAACGCATCTATAAGGCCGTCGTTGTCTTCTCCTGTCTCGCTATAAAAGAAAGACTAACAAACAAAAAAAGAACGAGCTAAGCTCGTTCCCTCTGTGAAACTGTGATACTGAGAAACTGTTGCACTATAGTGCCTCCAACTCCGCCAACGCCGCTGCCTCTTCGGCTTTTTCTTGAGCTTCCGCCGCTTGCTCTCGGGCCGCGAGGTCTTGCTGTTGTGCCGCTCGTTGCGCCGCTTTTTCTTCCGCAATGCGAGCCGCTTCAGCTGGGTCGACCGGTTTTTTGTTGTACTTGGCGTCGATTTCGGCGAGTTTTTGTCGTTCTCGCGTGAGAATGTCCCGCAATTTATCGATCTGTTGAGCGTTCATCACCTCAGAGAGGTTAAACCAGTACTGACGCTCCGAGTCATTCATTGATTCTGATCGTAGGATCAGATCTACGAGACCTGGATCATTTTGTAGTAATTTTTCTGGGATCTGAAAATCCGCGATAGTTTTGCCGGAAGCCGTTTTGATTTGTGTTAAGTCCATAGTTTTTAATTATTTTGTTTCCAATTAAGATACGCTTCTACCGAAGTAAAAAAACGTTGTTTCCAAAATCCCACCGCAAAAATTGGATCTGGATATTCTTCCACCGGAAGTACTTCCCCTGCTTCATCTCGAACTTTTTCCCCCAGAATTCTCTCTACCGATTTTCTTGTGGCTGGAAAAGCTTGAGGAAGATCAGCAATAACACTAAAATTTTCCATATTCATTGGCACATTACCCCAAGTTTCAGGGTATTTCTTCTTCATATTAAATACTCTCAATGGATGTTTTTTAAGAATCCCTTTCTCTGGCTTATTTCCTTTCCACAAAGACTCAATCTGTGAGAGCTTAAATTCTCCACGCTCTGGGAAAACTTCATCAAGCAACTTCTGATCACGAGTACGACCATCGGCCTTTTCCATAAACTCAGTGAGAGATACGCCCCAAACTCCATTGAAATCAACAAATTCTTCAACGCCTTCAAACCCAATTTTTTGGATCTGCAGGTCTCCATTTGGAGCAAATTTTAATGAGTTTTCGGCTGCCATTAGGCTTTCCCACTGTTCTGCCGTTAATTTGGCTCCCGCAGCATTGTGAGATTGTCCCCAGGCGAGCAATTGGTCAAAACGACCAGATTCTGTCCACGACCTAAAATCTTCAGCACTAAACGCGCCTAGCGGCTCCGTACCAAAGTCTACAAGACCTGAATCCGCTAGTTTCATAAATCCTGTTTTTTCAGATTTTTCCGTTCCATCTGGATTTAACCATGAAGCAAGATGATCGGCTTTTTCTTTGAGCGGCGTAACTTCTTCGGTCAATCGCAGCTCAATTTTACTTTTTTTAGCTTCCCCATCACCTATTCCAGATAGTTTGTCGAGGAAACTGCCCTCTCCATTCAAAAAACCGGATAAGTTCATCCCCAGACTCATGAAAAAGATCTGTACTTTTTGAATAACACCGGCAAAGCCTGATTTCTTAGGGTGGTCTTCGTCTAGGTATTCATTAAAACTCTTACGTCCTCCGCCTTCGATATACCGATGGTAGGCCGTCTCTATGTCACTATCTTTAAACCCTAGCGGTACATCTTTGATAAGATCAAGCGCCAGTTGTTTTCCTTCTAGAGATTCTGGATCAAAGGTTTTACTAGCAGCTTCGTAACGAGACAAATGCGTATCATTAAATTTTTCCACCAGAGCATCAATTGAGCGTTCTACTGAAGCGTCTAGTTCTGGGAGTCGAGTAGTTTTACCAATCCGAGGATGTACTTCAATGGCATCCCAAAAATTTTGTACTTCAGAATCTAAAACCTGCCCTCCTCCAAAAAATCCAACTGTAGCTTCTTCTGCAGTTCCAACGAGCAATGATTCTCTGGCCACTTCATTGGCAGAAGTTGTGCGACTCGGGATTGAATTCCCGCGAACATGCTGCCAACGAGCCATTAAGAACGCTCTAAAACTGTCTTTGTCGGTTACGCCTGGCAACTTACCATCTGCGCCAGCATATTCGTGAAAGACACTCTGAATTCTTGGACTTAAAGCATTGGCTACAGGCGTCACAGTCGTGGCAGTTGCCGCTGACAACGCGGTTGTCAGATCAAAAGATCTGCCTTCCGCGGCTTCCATCATCGGTTGAACATTGATAGCAAAAATATCCCCTAGCCACCGAACCTTTTCTAATTTATCGGCTGTAGGCACTTCACCAGTATTAATACCCGCTGTATGAAATATGAGTTCTAATTGTTTATCGGCTGGAAATTGATCTAGCAGATTTTTTGCTTCTGCAAACAATGGCCCCAATTCTGGATCCTGCGCTACGGCTTCGATGGTTGCGCCGAGACTTTTAAGTTGTTCAGCTGTAAGGTTTTTGATCTGCTCATGGGATTCGATACTGCCAGAACGATCGAGATCTTTCCCTCGATCGGCTAGTTCTCGGAGTCCACTTTCGGGAGTGTTTTGAGTTCGTGCCATGGCTTAGTTTTTTTTACGATTAGCAAGTTCTTTTTTGAGCGCTGACACCAAAGCTTTTAACAGCTTCTTTTTTTGTGATTTGGTCAGGCTTCGATATGCACTCATAGTCCTAAAGTTCGTTTAAGTGATTATCAAACTCTTTCTCAAACTTGGCAAATTCTGCGTCCTCATGAGCTCGGATCCGTGCATTGAGCGCTTCGATCTGAGATTGAGACAAAATCTCACCCCCAAATACCCCTTCATTTCCCCGTCTACGACGATGGAAACGATGATTTTGGCGACGTCTTTTGCGTGAAAAAGTCATGAAGTACGAGAAAATATCGGTATATTGTACCACAGATTACCCCAAAATACAACTAAATGAACCACGCGGAAGCCGCTAAGAGAATCGATCAACTCAAGTCCGAGATCTGGGCCGCTAACCGCGCGTATTTTAATGAAAATCGAGAAATCGTACCCGAAAGTGTCCGTGATCAGCTCAAACAAGAACTCATCCGCCTAGAAACGGAGTTTCCGGACCTTGTCACACCCGACTCCCCTACCCAACGTGTCGGAGCACCGCTCGATAGTAAACTGCCAAAAGTACCCCATATCAAACGAAAATACTCTCTCGCCGATGCCTTTTCAGCAGAAGAATTGCGTGAATTTGATCAACGCGTGAAACGCTTTCTCAAAACTGACCAAGTTGAATACTCCTGCGAACTTAAGATCGACGGACTCAATATCACCTGCTGGTACGAAGATGGCCAGCTCGTCCGCGCCCTTACCCGTGGAGACGGAACGACGGGCGAAGATGTCACGCATACCATCCGCACCTGTCAAAACCTACCGCTACAACTCAAAGACCCTATCACCGCGCAGGTCGGCGGCGAGGTATTCATAAGCAAAGCTGATTTTGAAAAACTCAATCAACCCTCTGACCCTCAAACCCTGGAACTCTCCAACCAATACGCAAACCCCAGAAACCTCGCTGCTGGATCAGTCCGACAACTCGACCCGCAAGCCGCCGCTGACCGTCACCTACGAATCTTCCTCTATGACCTCAACCACCAACCATCCACCATTAACCATTCACCAACCACTCAATCTGACCTCTTCACCCTCTTCGACGCCCAAGGCCTGCCACACGAAGATGAATTTTCAGTGCATTCAGACATCGAATCAGTGATCAAGTTTTGTGATCAATGGAGTAACAAAGACAAACGCGAAGCGCTCTGGTACGAGATCGACGGCATTGTGATAAAAGTTCACGACCTACAACTACGCGAGCGCCTGGGCTATACCGCGAAAACAGCCAAGTACGCGATTGCCTTTAAATTTCCTGCTGAGGAAAAATACACAAAACTACTCGGCATCCAGTACCAAGTTGGTCGTACCGGCGCCATCACCCCAGTAGCCATCCTAGAACCCGTGGAAATCGCCGGATCGACCGTGGCGCGAGCCAGTCTTCACAATCCAGAAGAAATCGAACGAAAAGCCGTCAAAATTGGTGACACCGTCATCATTCGTAAGGCCGGAGATATTATCCCCGAAGTCTTGGGCCCGATCGAAGACATGCGCGATGGCCTCGAGTCCCCTATCGTTTTCCCAACTCACTGCCCTGAATGTAACACCGAGCTAAATTTTGATGAAGTCATCGTTCGTTGTCTCAATCCACAATGTCCTGGCCGTCACCGTCAGAGTCTGATCTATTTCGCTGATGTACTTGATATCGATGGATTGGGCCGCAAAACCATCGAACTCCTCCTCGATCAGAAAAAAATCAGTACCCCTGCCGATCTCTGGCGTCTGACACAGTGGGACCTGGTCGAACTCCCAGGGTTTAAACAAAAAAAGATATTCAACCTCCTTGAAGCCCTCGAAGCCCGCAAAGAGTTAACATTACACGAAATCTTCACCGGCCTCGGTATTCCACTCGTCGGCAAAGAGAATGCCAAACTGTTAGCTGAATATCTGCGCGATCAACACGGCGAATTTAAATTATCTGAATTCCATCAAATAACCATTCACCATGTACCATCAACCATTCACCTCCTCAACATTGACGGTATCGGCGAACGTGTCGCTCAGAGCTTCGTCGACTTTTGGTCGGTAGAAACCAATCAAACTCTCATCAAAGATCTATCTGAACTAGGCATCCAGCTCCACTGGCCAGCAAAAGTCGCTGCCAATGGACGCTACCAAGGACTCAAATTTGTCATTACCGGTAGCTTTGAACAGTTCTCACGCGACGAAATCAAGAAAATGATTACCGACCAAGGCGGCAAGATCTTGTCTGCCGTATCAAAAAACACCGACATCCTCCTCTGCGGAGAAAAACCGGGTTCAAAACTCAAAAAAGCCGAAACATTAGGCATTGAAGTGTGGGGAGAAGACAAATTAAGCTAAATCTTTGCGAGTTCCCAAGAAGTTTTGAACTCGGCATCGAAACAGTTCGAGATGAATTATTCGAACAAAATTTTGTCCTACTTTAGACTCTAAAGCCATTGCGAAATCTTTGTACACAGCTCTCGGGATATCTCCATCCGGCACTTGGAGTGCAACCAAACGCACCAGATGTGAAAACTTTCGCGCTTCATCACCGTTGGGACTGTGGATTAAGAGGCTTTGGGCTAGTTGTAACCGCTCGATACTGTTCTCCGTAATTTGCTCTGCTTTCATATCCCGCCACACCAAATCAAAACAAGCACGGTAAGAACTTTCTAACGCTGCAACAATTTGATCTTTCGTGAGCGAATCTTTTGGCTCCGAATCACGAGTCTCTAAATTATCATTACCAGCTACGGGCAATGAATCTTGAATTGGAATCGCCGCCTCAATCATCTCGGATAGAACTGTCATTTTTTATAAATTTAAGCCGCTAGAGGAACCTCAGAATTTTCATTGGCTATTTCACTAGGCTTTATAACATCAGAGACGCGCAGTGGAACAATTTTTGAGGTCTTATCTCGACAATCAAAAATTTGATCATCAAATCTCGTCAGTTTTTGCAACAACACTCTCAAGGACAATTCGTCGTTACAGGGCAAAACGCTTACGGCCGTCTTAAGTTCGTCTTCAATACGAACTAGTCGAACCACATCGACTTGGTCTTCATTCATTGCGAACTGTCGCATTTCATGAATACCGGCCAAAACCGAGGCAACTCTATACTCTATAACAACCTTTAGGTCATATGATTCTGACAAAGAGGTTTTCAGTCTTAAGTGTTGAAAAATCTTAAAAAGACCACCTTCATCGGCTGCAAAGACACCCACTCGGCGGGAAGTACTTTCTCGAAGCGAATCCAAGTGTCTCGTTGTCGAAGGCGGAGCGATAGTTTCAATCATGAATTGATAGAATTAAAAACTGCTTGAGCATCTTGCATGACCGCAGCAACATCTCGAGGATTCCGTGGCTTCGGAGCCGACTCTGGGCCATCCGTAATAGCATTGATACGTCGCAACAGGCCAACACCTTCTCTTAGTAAATCTAAATCTGCTCGCTCCGTACCATTATCCATTATGCGAGTAATAGTCTCTCGAACGCGTAGTTCGTCAGGTGGTGTTGCTATTGTGAGGGCGAATTCTTGATCCGTCATTTATTTAAAGGCTTAACGCGCTGTTTTTAATGATAAATTTATTCTTTTCAAGGCACTTTTAACAAAAATTTACAATTTGTCAATACTGACTTATAAAAAACCATCACGATTTCGCTTTGACGCTCCATCCAAAATTTCTACAATTTCGCCGTTTTGTACCCACAAAAACTACCCCATTTAATTACTTTCATGAAAAACCAAGTACTCAACCGATTCTTTCTTATTGTACTTATTGGCCTCTTTGCTGGTCTGATGAACGTCCCAGGAGAATTCTGGACCAAGACTCTGGGCGAAGAAAACACCGTAGCCCAACGCCTCGCTGATCTTAAGGTCACGCTAGGACTCGACCTAGCCGGTGGAACCGAGCTAGATTATAAAATCGACCTAACCGACGCCATAGCTCAAAACTCTGATGAAGATCAACTCAATGATGTAAATATCAATCAAATCGCCGAAGATGTACGGGATGCGCTTGAGCGCCGGGTAAATCCAGCCGGGGTTGGTGAAATTATCGTCAAACGTTCTCAGATCAATAACGAAGAACACGTTCTGATCCAAATGCCACCCGACACTGACGTCGAAGGCGCGAAACGAGATGCCGAACGAGATAACCGTCTGGAATTTTTCGAAGAAGATCCAGCCCTAGAAGGCTCTAAACGATTTGAAATCGCTGAACTCCTAACCATTGATGTAACCGCTGATAACTGGGACACCAAAAAGGTCGAACTCGCCGATAGCGACCCGGCGATTGACATCGAAACTGTCGGCCCAGTCTTTGCCGATGAGATCCTCAGCACTGATCTAGCTGATATTTTGAAAAACACCAAACCTGGTGAAGTCGTACAAGAAATCATTCAAACGACGATCCAGCCAGTCTTTAATATCAGTGAAAGTGGCGAACTTGTCATCGAAGGCAGCCCTTTCCCGCGAGAAGTACTCGCAATCGTTCGGCTTAATGAAGTCACTGAAGAAGAACGTGAAAGTACGAGCGAAGGCGAAGCCAGCGCACGTCATATCCTCTTCGGTTACCAAGGAGCGCAAAATGTCGCTCCAGAGGTTACTTATACCAAGGAAGAAGCACTCACCAAAGCCGAAGAGACTCTACAAGCTATCAAAGATGGAGCTGATTTTGGAGAACTAGCAAAAGAACTTTCAACTGGTCCATCAGGTCCAAACGGTGGAGATCTTGGAACTTTTGGTCCTGGCACCATGGTGCCACCATTCAATGATGCGGTCTTTGGTCTCACTGAACCAAGTCTCATCGATGAAGTTATCGAAACACAATTTGGTTACCATCTTATTGACGTGAGCGCGGTGACACCACCAAACACTCAGACTCAAAGCGAACCAAAGTATACCTACGAAATGATTACCTGGGATCGCGACCAACTCAATTGGCTCCCAACTGAACTGGGCGGGAAACAGCTCGAAGCGGCCAGAGTTGGATTTGATGAAGCCGGAAGCGCTCTGGTCGATCTACGATTTGACGCGGAAGGAGGTGAAATGTTTGCCGAACTTACCGAGCGAGTCGCCGCACGACAGTGTGCGTCTGGTCCTTGTCGTATTGCGATCGAAGTCGGTGGAGAGCGAATTACTACACCAACCGTTCGACAAAAGATCGTCGGACGAAGCTCTCAGATTACAGGGAATTTTACTTTTGAATCGGCTAACGATCTCGCAAACAATCTAAACCTAGGAGCTATCGATGCCCCAGTCAGTCTCAGCGGACAAACAACCATCCAACCCGAACTGGGGGCCGACCAACTGTCAAAAAGCCTGAGAGCCGCAATTTTTGGCTTCCTCGCGACAATCCTCTTCATGATCGTGTCGTACCAATTTGCTGGTGTAATTGCCAGCATTGCTTTGATTCTCTACGCACTGATGTTCATTACGATCCTTAAAATCTGGCCAAATAGCTTCGGAGGGCCTATTGTACTTAGTCTCGCTGGAGCCGCCGGGATCGCTCTCTCGATCGGTCTTGCGGTCGATGGAAACATCCTGATCTTCGAAAGAATGAAAGAAGAGATCAAGAAAGGTCGTTCTATGAAACAAGCCGTTGATCTTGGATTCGAACGAGCTTGGTCAGCGATCCGTGACTCAAATCTCACAACACTACTCACGTGTATCATCCTCTTCTCTCTCGGAAGCTCTGTGATCAAAGGGTTCGCCATTACGCTTATCGTTGGGACGATCCTCTCAATGTTCACGGCTATCATCATCTCTCGAAATCTACTGCGAGCTTCGCTGCTGATCCCAGCCCTGAACAATCCAAAACTGTTCGGAGTCGAGCCCAAAAAATCTAAAAAACGTAAAAAATAATCACTCGCTAACTCTTTAGCAAATTAGCAAACTAGCAAATTAACAATATGAATATCACTGCTCTCCGTCGCAATTGGTTTACTCTCTCTATCATTATGGTCCTCACGAGTCTCGCACTGGTGGCGATCCTCGGACTTCGTCTCGGGCTAGACTTCACAGGAGGGGCTCGCTGGGATATTGCCTTTGATCAACCGGTTGAAACATCTCAAGTCCAGTCATTCTTTGCCGAACGTAGCGAACTTACACAAGACGTTCAAATCCAACGAGCTGAAGGTGATCAAGTTCTGATTACGATCGAAGATCTACCCGACGCAGCGCTTCAAAGCATCAAAACGGACCTTGGAACGGCCGTTGGCACCTTCACCGAAAACAGCTACCGGAAAGTTGACGCGACAATCGGACAGAGCTTTAAGACTAAATCTCTCTACGCTATTTTAACGGCTTTGGCGGGAATCATCATCTTTGTAGCTTTCGCATTCCGCAAGATACCAAAAGCCGTTAATCCTTGGCGTTTCGGGGGTGTGGCTATTATTGCTCTCTTTCACGATATTATCATCGTACTCGGGGTATTTGTAGTCCTAGGAGCGATTTTCCAGACCGAACTCGATCTACCATTCATCACCGCTCTATTGGCCACACTTGGTTTCTCGGTAAATGATACGATCGTAATCCTCGATCGTGTCCGAGAAAATATCCGGTACCAAAAACCAGATGAGACATTCGAAGATACCGTCGAAAAATCCGTACAACAAACGCTCATGCGTTCGATCAATACTTCGATCTCGACGCTCTTACCACTACTAGCGCTGCTATTTCTAGGCGCTGAAGCTATTTTCTTCTTCGTACTCGCCCTAGCGGTAGGAATTGCTATCGGAACCTACTCTTCGATCTTCCTCGCTGCCCCAATGCTCGTTACCTGGAAAAACTGGGCAGACTCAAGAGAATAAAAAGTTGGCCAGAGGATAATTCTCTCCCTTTCTAACTTACAAGCCATGAACCAAGTTCAACCTCAAATCCACGAGAGTTGGCTCGAGGTACTAAGCGACGAATTTGAAAAACCTTACTTTGCAGATCTTAAGCAATTCTTGGTAACCGAAATCAAAGCTGGGAAAACAATCTATCCTCCATCCCCACAAATATTTGCCGCCTTCGATCAGTGTCATTTCGCTGATCTCAAGGTAGTTATTCTCGGACAAGACCCTTACCACGGCCCAGGACAGGCCCATGGGTTGTCTTTTTCCGTTAATCCTGGAGTGCAGATCCCTCCGAGCCTGAAAAACATCTACAAAGAACTACACACAGATGTTGATTTCGTGATCCCTGAACACGGCCATCTGCGCACCTGGGCAGATCAAGGAGTGCTCCTGCTCAACGCTACTCTGACAGTGGAACACAAGTCCCCCTCCAGCCACCAAGGGAAAGGCTGGGAAAAGTTTACCGATGAAGTAATACGTACCATTTCTACCAACAAAAAAAATGTGGTTTTTCTACTCTGGGGCAACTTTGCTCGTAGTAAGAAAGCCCTAATAGACAGCGAAAAACATTTGATCTTGGAGGCCTCCCATCCCTCACCGTTTTCGGCTCATAACGGATTTTTTGGTTGTCGACATTTCTCTCGTACAAACCAATATCTCACCAAACAAGAGCTACCGCAGATAAACTGGCAGAACTAACTACGATAATGTCGCCGATACCAGTAGATCAAAGCAATGGCACATAACAGTGAAAGCCAGTGCTCAAGTCTAAAGCCGAACACCATCAAGGTTTCATCAGCTCTAAAGAACTGCCACACGACGTCCAGCATGAAATAAACAATCCCAGCCATAGTCGCTAGCTTTCCAGGAATCTTCTTCCATTTTTTCCAGTAATGCTTCGCCGCAAACCACATTCCAACGTGTCCGATCAATGCGTAGAGTGTAACTGGGTGTACGGGTGAGAGAATTTTTACACCCGTCGCTTCGTACTGGATGCCCCAAAAGAGACCCGTTTCGGTTCCATAAACCGCTCCCGTTAGAAAGGCTACGATATCGCTAATTATCACCGCTAACAAAAACGGAAATACGCCTAAGTCGATCCACTTAAGTGGTTTCTTATCATGCTTCGCGAGATCTGTATACATAACCATCAGAGCC
Source organism: Candidatus Altimarinota bacterium (assembly GCA_020630245.1). GTDB lineage: Bacteria > Patescibacteriota > Gracilibacteria > UBA4473 > UBA4473 > JAHDBZ01. The sequence continues at coordinate 6,844 of JAHDBZ010000005.1, read as the reverse complement.
CCGATCAGGAAACCGTGGAAATGCAACTCTCCTTCCCAAAAGGCGAAGAACGAGAAAACCCCGTATTGCTGAAAAATACTTGGATCCGCCAACAAAGCCCCTAAACGACCAAGTAGCACGCCACCCAACAACCAACGCCAGAAATGATGTACAAAAAAACCAGCTGCCAAGCGCTCTTTCTGAATACGCTTGTACCAGTACCAGCTAGCAAGAGCAAAAGCGATCCCCAAGAAAAACCCATAGAGCTTGAGGCTAAAGAGACCGAAATTTATCTGCGACAAATTCATGCCGGGTCATAGTAGCAAAGTCAGACACGAAACCCTAGCAAACTTTTAGATGGGCATCGTCCAGGCAAAAAACACCGGAAACTGCACCGTATAGACTAATATTGCCAACAAAGTCAGTCCTACTTTTGCCAGTGGATCAGCCCAAGGCCAACGTTCGATCAATCGCACCTGGAGCCCCATGTAGGAAACTCCCATGAGTAGACAGAGACCAAACACATACCAGATCAATGGAGAATGAACATAGAAATGCCCACTACCACCAGATCCCTGAATCAACATCATGACCAATTGTGAAAGCAAGAAAAGGAAACAAATAGCACCAAGGACTACAAAACTGAGATAGAAAGTATCAATCAATTGGCGAACGATCTTAATCTCCGAAACAACGCTTTTAAGCTCTGTAGTGTCAATCTTTCCCAGTGTGATCTGTAGATCCACAAGCCCCTTACTAATCACCTTATCAAATTTGTCTCCGACCGCCTGAAATTGACCACGACGACGTTCAATTTCGGCTTTGAGGTCTTCGGGTATATTCGCCCCTTCCAAAAAGATTTCATCTTCTGAAATTTGTTTGAGAAGACGTTGTGTAAGACTTTTTAGATGTTCGACCGAATTAGAATGCTTAAGACGCATTAGGAGGTCAATCCGTTCTTCGATCTCACGTCGCTTGTTTGGATTGATGTACTCGGCATTCTCTTCAAGTAACGGCACGACTTCTGACAAAACCGAATCAATTTTTTCAACGATAAATTTTCGCTGTTTTTCATTGGCTTCGATGATTTCTGCCATTTCTTTGGCCTCCTCTTCTTTGGTGTCGACTTTTTTTTCTTTCTTGAGACGTCGTTCTTCGAGTTTTTGATCTACCAGTAGTTTATCCTCGAGCTCTGTTTCAATCCCAGCAGACTTGATATCTTCCTTCTCTGACGGTGGCAGAGATTTATTAACCAAAAACAACACATCGAGCTTGTACTCCATACGCAGCTTCTTGTAGGCCGCATATTTATCACCAGCTTCGATCGTTCCTCGGATCGTTTTGTGCAGATCATTCACCGCTTCAAATTCAAAGACCGTCAGTCCGGAATTTCGCGGCTGAAAATCTTTTGGTTCTTCCAATGTCAGGATCGACATCCCTCCGGTTTTCAGTTGATCCCGAGCCGCTTCCATTGAAGCCGCCGTCACGTACCCAGAGATTTGTTTTCCCTCAGGAGTTACTGCTACGAAATAATATTTCTGCATGATATCGCACGATTATAGCAGAAAAGCCCCATTTGATCAACTAAACAACCGAATATCCGAGCAATGAGAACACTGTCTAAAACCACTTATTAATCAGATGCTATGATGGTCCGTTGATCCGTTGATTAATTTACACTTGCCTCCATAAACGCTCGGAAGAGCGGATGTGGCCGTAGTGGACGGCTCAAAAACTCTGGGTGAAACTGGCTCGCGACCATAAAGGGATGATCTTTGATCTCAACGATCTCGACAAGATTTGTCTTTGGGTGTCGACCAGATATTTGGAAGTCTGAGCCTTCAAATTTTGGCAAAAAAGCATCGTTAAATTCATAGCGATGACGGTGTCGTTCAGAAATCTGATCGGTTCCATAAGCTTCATACGCTTTAGTCCCCTTTTCGATCTTGCAGTCATAAGCCCCAAGCCGCATCGTACCGCCCTTTTTGCGAATATCACGCTGCTCTGGGATAAAATGAACCACATGATTTTTAGACTTGTTTTCTTCATCAAATTCTTCAGAAGTCGCATCGGCAATCCCAAGCACATTGCGTGCAAATTCGATCGCCATGATTTGGCTCCCCAGACAGAGTCCTAGATACGGTACTTTGTTCTCACGGGCATACTGCGCCACGGCAATTTTGCCTTCGGTACCACGATTCCCGAAGCCACCAGGCACGATGACGCCGGCAACTTCACGAAGACGAGTCCATTCTTCTTCGTCTTTGGCTTCGATCTTTTCGGTATCAATCCATTCGACCTGCACCCGCTTCCCGTGATGGAATCCGGCCGCTTTCGCCGCTTCAATTACTGAGAGATACGCATCATCGAGTTCGTTATATTTCCCGGCCAGGCCAATCTTGATTTCTGATTTAACGCGGAGCATTTTTTGCACGCCTGCTTCCCAATCTTCCAGATCAAATTTGATATCTCCTAGCTCGAACTTATCCGCGATAATGTCTCCCAGATTGTTTTTTTGGAAACGCAGTGGCACTTCGTAGATCGAACGGACAGTTTCCGCTGGAATCACACATTCATTTGGGACATCACAGAAGTACGCTACTTTCTTGAGTAACGCTTTTGGGATCTTCACATCCGCTCGACAAAAGATCACATCTGGAGTGATGCCCACGCGACGTAGTTCTCGCACCGATAGTTGGGTAGGTTTAGTTTTAAGTTCTTTTGACGCCGCTAGGTATGGCAACAGTGTCGTGTGAAACGACAGTAAATTATTTCCAAATTCATTTTTCATCTGCCGTAGGACCTCAAGGAATGGTTCGGCTTCGATGTCCCCGACCGTCCCACCGATCTCGACCACGAGGACATCGACGTCCATCTTTTTCGCAGCCAATTTTACTTTATCTTTGATCTTGGTGGTGATGTGCGGCACGACCTGAATCGTTCCTCCGAGGTACTTTCCGTCTCGTTCTTCAGCCAGGACTTCCGAGTACACTCGCCCGGTCGTAACGGTACAGACCCCAGACAACGGCACATCGATAAATCGTTCGTAGTGACCTAGATCGAGATCTGTTTCACTCCCATCATCGAGCACAAACACCTCTCCATGCTGAAACGGGCTCATGGTCCCTGGATCTACATTGAGATATGGATCTAACTTCATGATAGCCACTTTCAGACCACCACTTTTAAGGATCGCAGCCGTACTAGAGGCGACGATTCCTTTCCCGAGCGAACTACAAACTCCACCCGTAACGAATATAAATTTAGGTTGTTTCATCACGGGATTTAAGTGTATCGCGGAATTTCGGAAATGCAAAACACTTTTATCAGTCTTTTGATTTTAATCACACTAACCCGCCCCCATTCGCCAGTCCCAAATGCGCAAAGGCCGCTTCTGTCGCCTGACGGCCACGGGGAGTTTTTTGCAGGAAGCCTTCACGGATTAGAAATGGTTCGATGACGTCCTCGAGGGTAGCTTCGTCTTCCCCTATCGCGGCAGCAATAGTAGATAAACCAGCTGGCCCCCCATTGAATTTTTCACACAAGATCTGCAGGTACTCTTGATCCGCGTAGTCGAGCCCTTTTGCATCGACCGAAAGACTTTTGAGCCCTTCGGTGACCACTTGATCGGTAATCGTGCCTTCATGGCGAATCTCGGCAAAGTCCCGCATCCGACGCAGTAAACGGTTCGCTACGCGTGGGGTTCGACGACAGGCAATCGCTAAGTGATCAGCCGCTTCAGATTTCATCTCAATATCAAGAATCTCAGCTGACTGCGTCAGGATCTGTGCGATCTCATCGGTTTCGTAGTAGCGTAATTTCTCAATGTGGCCGAAACGATCTCGCAGTGGATTGCTGAGTTTAGAGATCTGGGTCGTTGCTCCGATCAAAGTAAATTGCGGCACATTAAGGCGCATCGTACGCGCTGAAGGACCTTTCCCGATAACGATATCAATCGCAAAGTCTTCCATAGCTGTATAGAGAATCTCTTCGACCGGCATTCGCAGTCGGTGAATCTCATCGATGAAAAGAAAGTCCCCGGCCTGAAGATTGGAAAGGATAGAAGCCAAATCACCGGGCTTTTCAAGCGCTGGACCTGAAGTCACTCGCAGATTTGACCCCATCTCCGCTGCCAAAATCATCGCCAAGGTCGTCTTCCCTAGCCCTGGTGGCCCATAAAAAATCGTATGATCGAGCACCTCTCCTCGCTTTTTAGCGGCCTGGACGAAGATCTTGAGGTTTTCTTTTACATCCGTCTGTCCAACGTAACGCGAAAAGTCCTTGGGACGCAGCTGATTTTCGAAAGCTTCGGTCTCCGTACCAGCCTGACTCGACATGACAGACTGCCCAGCGGCGGCATTTTGATCAGATTCTATTACCATCGCGAGGATTATAGGCAATTGACAAAAGAATGCGAGAACACCTGTAAGGACAAGTCGCGACTTGTCCCTGCATCACAAAAAAGGGCGGCTCTTGAGCCGCCCCTACTTCATACTTCTGACTTCAAACTTCTCACTTACTACACTCTTGTTAATTCCAACCGGTGAGCGTCAGTATTGATCATGGCGATTTTTCCAGTCATTTCCTGACCTTCTTTTACATTTCCAGTCAGTTCGCTACCACGTTCCGCATCGAATTGATCGATAGAGAAGAGACCTTGAACGTCTGAGGCAATCTCGATAAAGACGCCATTGTCGTTCCAACGTGTAACTTTACCCGTTACTTCTTGACCTTCACTGTAAGCTTCGGCTGTTTTGAGCCATGGATCTTCGCTGAGTTGTTTGATCGAGAACGAAAGCTTGTCGCCTTCTTTTCCGATGATCATAACTTCTACTTTGTCTCCGATACCGTGATTTTTACTTGGATCAGACACGTGTCCCCATTCCATTTCAGAAACGTGCACAAGACCTTCTACCCCACCGAAGGTGACGAAGAGCCCAAATTTAACCACGCCAGAAACCACACCTTCAACCACATCACCAATCTGGATGTTTTTGAGGGTTTCTTTCATTTGCGTTTGGTGTGCGAGTTTTTCAGAGATGATAATCTTCCCTTGCTCACGATCGACGTTGAGAGCACGTACGGCAAATTCTTTCCCGATGTGTCCTTGAAGTTTGCGAAGGATCTCAGCACTGTCAGCCCCTTCTACCCGTGGGTAGTTCATTGGCATTAGTTGCGACACTGGCAAGAAGGCTTTAAGACCTTTGTACTTGGCCATGAGACCTCCTTTGTTGGCTTCTTCGATCTTCACCTTGATGATTCGTTCATCATCCTGGATCGTGCTGAGCTCAGCCCAAGCCGTATCCTGAGAAGCACGACGCAGAGAGAGCATCGTCAGCCCTTGTTCATTTTCTGGATCAATAACCGTTGCTTCGATTTCAGCTCCGACATCGGTCGCTGCTTCGTCACCGTAAACGGCACCTTCTCGTTTAGTAATAATACCCGTCGCTCCACCTGGGAGTTCGAGGAGTGTTCGTGATGGTGTGACATCAACGATCGAACCTTTAACGGTTTGACCAGCCTTAAATATCACCAAAGCGCTGTCATCTTTCGACAGCAAATTTTGCATAGTTTTACTCATGTTGTTTTTACGACGCTCAGTTTAATAGTTTTTACAGCTGCGGCTCCGTGTCTCGTGGCGTCAACCGAAGACATTTCACAAATACAGCTCGCAGAAGATAGAGATTGAGGCAAAGGTGTCAAACCTTTGTAAGGGCGGAGGATCTTCCGCCCGTGGGATGATAATAATCATCTCCTACAACGGGTTTACAAGCAACGTCAAAAATCATATAATCACGACCGTGAAACACCCGATCAAATACGCCGTTTACGACGAAACCAAATCCTACGAAGAAAATTATGCCCACGGGCCATTTTTTGACGAAGATATTCCCGAAATCAAACGAGGTGACACCAAAACCAAAATTTGGGACTTTGAGCTCAATTCCCCACTTGGGATCCCGGCCGGCCCACTACTCAACACCAACTGGGTACTCAAATACGCTGAACTCGGCTTTGACATGCCGACTTATAAAACCGTGCGCAGCATCGAACGTGCCTGCCACCCAAACCCAAATTGTGTCTTTGTAGACCCAGGACGACAGCTGGAGCTCGGTGAACTACCGGAACTCACAACTATCGAACGACCAGAATTTATCGAGGATCTCGGGATTACCAATTCCTTCGGAATTCCGACCAAACCTTCCACCGAGTGGATGGCCGACGTCGAACGTGCCAACCGTGAAATCGGCGACGGTCAAGTCATGATGCTTTCCTTCATGGGAACGGATGGAGCCGAAGGCCGGGGGCTCGTCGAAGACTACGCCTACACAGCGTCCATGGCCAAAGAAGCCGGCGGAAAGATTCTCGAGACCAACTACTCATGTCCAAACCTCGTCGGTGGCAAGGAAGGTGTCATCTACCAAGACCCCGTGTCTTCGAGTACGATCTCCAAAGCCATCCGCGAATCAATCGGACCAAATGTTCCGTTCATGATCAAGATTGGAAACCTACCCTACGATCAGCTCAAAGCCGTGGTGGAAGCCAATCTCCCCTATGTCGATGGCATCGCTGGGATCAACACCATTCCCGGTCACGTCCGCCAATCCAACGGCGAACAAGCCCTCCCAGGCGAGGGTCGTCTCCGTTCTGGGATCTGTGGAAAACCGATCCGCGAGGTCTCTCAGAACTTCGTTGAAAATCTGGCCAAAATCAAAAAAGAACTCAACGGTGACTTCGTCATCTGTGGAGTCGGAGGAATGATGTCCCCTGAAGATCTAGATGAACGCCTAAACGCCGGCGCCGACATCGTTATGAGCGCCACGGCCATCATGTGGGATCCTTGGCTGGCTAAACGCTGGCACGA
>JAHDBZ010000004.1:8910-36370 GCA_020630245.1 Candidatus Altimarinota bacterium | reverse complement strand
AAAAAGCCCATGATTTTGTGGATAATTTTTAAACACTGATAGGGTACTTGGTTTTTCGAGAAAAGGGAAATGCTTAGCTTCCTTGCGCTCTTAGTGCTGACTCCAGAGCGCTACGACGAGAGACCACTCCCCATTGTTCCTGCGCGATTCTTTGGCGATTGCTGATTTCTTCTTTAGGGGCATTCTCCTGGAGAATTTTTTCAACTCCCATAGCCAAAAATCCTATTTTCTCGGTCCGTTGAAAGTAGAATTTAGCCCCATGGTTTCCGGCGGCCGCTTGATTGATTTTAAAATCACGTAATAATGCTGCCCAGAGATCTGGGTATTTCAGTTTTTTAATTTCACGTTTTACAAATTGATTTGTGAGCACATCAGCTATTTTTGCATGAGCTGTGAGACGCTCTAGATCCATTTCTGTGGTGGGGCCTGGTTTTCGATTAATGGTGCGGTAAATGTCTTGTTTGAAATTATTATTCGGATTTAGCATCGCGATAAAGTCAGCCACAATTCGGCCGACGAAATAGTTTTTGGCATCTTCTACGTTTTGCGGAGTAAGTACCTGGAACTGATCTTCGTCACTCATTTCTGAAAATATTTCATCGATGGTTTTTAGCGTTTCAGGGAAAGCCATTCCCAAAACCTGCCGTAAAGACAATCTTTCGGTGGTAATTTGCGCTTCGGTGTAGGTGCGGTTTACGTCTTCTTTTACCAAGGACTTTATAATTCCCTTTTTGTACATGCCGTGCTTCTCTACATACCTTCCCAGGGCGGCTAGTGTTTTGTTTTCCAATCTTTCTGTTGTAGCCAAATCTTCACAGTTAAAAAATTCTGGTCTGGCCAGCGTAAACTTAGAGTGTTGCTTGATTGGTTTCTGAAGCTCTCCGATATTTTTCCTACCAGTATTTAGTGCTTGAATGTCTGGTAAATGTTTTGGCAGAGAAAGCGCAAAACGTGCACCAGAATTCTCGTGTTCTTTGATCTGCAGTCTGAGCCGTCCCAGTTCTTGAAAACCAAGGTTGGAAACTGCTTGTTTCATATTTTTTTTATGGTGATTTCCTCGCTCCATGGCCTCAGATAACCAGTGATAAACGTTGATCTCCCACGCAGCGATTTCGCCATCTGAAAGGCCCATCATTTTTAATTGGAATTCTTGGCTCAATTGATCTCTTATGTTGACGATATTGGGGCTATTGTCATTTTTAAATTGATGCGCCATTTTTAGTTTGCGCAGCAGTCTATTTACATCTTCTGCACTCAGGTATTTTTCGAAATCTCGCGCGTACGGAAGAATGTTTAAAGATTCCCATACCTGTAATTGTTCCACAAAATCATCTGAACGCTCATCGATATCAACATGAGCCAAGAGAGCGATGTCTTCGATTCGACTTTTTTCAATAACGTCTGTCATGAATCCTTATTAAAACCTTTTCCTGTTAGTGTCAATTATTGCGCCACTTAATCGTTCTTCTTCATCATCGCAAAGAAGGCGTCCTGAGGGATTGTCACCGAACCAAACTGCTTGAGACGTTTTTTCCCTTCTTTTTGCTTCTTGAGGAGCTTCTTTTTACGACTTACATCTCCCCCGTAGAGCTTGGCCGTTACATCTTTGCGCAGGGCCGAGATGGTTTCACGGGCGATGATCTTACCGCCGATGGCCGCTTGGATGGCGATGGCAAATTGCGCTTTGGGGATGATGCCTTTGAGTTTTTCACACCATTTGATCCCGACGTGATAGGCGTCATCACGGTGAACGATCTGACTCAGGGCGTCGACGCGGTCTCCAGCGACGAGGATATCGAGGCGGACTAGGTTTCCTTCGCGTAGGCCGATCGGTTCGTAACTCATCGAAGCGTAACCAGACGAGATGGATTTTAGGTCGTCGTAGAAATCGGTGATGATCGAGGCCAGCGGGATCTCGAAGTGGAGCTCGGCGCGGTTTTCGGCGGTGTATTGGAGATTTTTGTGCAGACCACGTCGCTCTGTGCAGAGTTTCATGACGCCGCCGATCTGATCGGTAGGACAGAGAATGGTGATTTTCATCCAAGGCTCGTGGATTTCGGTGTATTCGCCACGGTCTGGTAGGTCTCCAGGATTTGAGATTTCGACGCGTTTTCCGCCATTGTTGACGATTTCGTAAGAGACGGATGGCGCGGTCACCAGTAAATCAAGGTCAAACTCGCGTTCGAGTCGCTCCTGGACGATATCGAGATGCAGTAGACCGAGAAAACCGACGCGGAATCCGTGTCCAAGCGCCCCAGAGTTTTCCGGCTCGTAGCGGAGCGAAGCGTCATTGAGAGAGAGTTTTTCAAGCGCGGTTCGCAGCAACGAAAAATCATCGCCGGACGTGGGGTAAATCCCGGCGTAGACGAAGGGAGTGACTTCAGAATAACCCGGCAATGGGAGAGATTCTTTCGGTTCTTTTCCGACATACATCGTGTCTCCGACGCGGGCGTCGACGACGTTTTTCAGTCCGGTTACCACGTACCCAACTTCCCCCGTTTTAATACTATCGGCTGGTGTATATTTTGGGCTCAAGAAGCCAACTTCCGTTGGGTCAAGGCTGCGACCAGTACGGAGTAATTGCACTTTTTGTCCTTTTTTGAGTTCGCCTTGGAAGACACGGACACTCGATACCACGCCGCGATAGGGATCAAAAGTAGAGTCAAAAATCAGCGCTTTGGTTTCTTGGTCGTTGCCAAAGACCTCGTCATTGCTAAAGACTTGATTGTTTCCAGGCTCGGGTACGGCTTCGATGATCTTATCAAGAAGTTTATCGACGTTGGTTCCTTCTTTGGCCGAGACCGTCAAAATGTCTTCGGCGGGAAAGCCGAGGATGTTTTCAATCTCCTGAGCACGGAGTTCTGGTTCAGCGGCGGGGAGGTCGATTTTATTGAGCACCGGGATAATCTCTAGTCCGTGTTCCATGGCCAAGAATACATTGGCCAGCGTTTGGGCCTCGATCCCCTGAGTGGCATCTACGACCAGCACGGCTCCCTCACAGGCCGCGAGACTTCGACTCACTTCATATGAGAAATCGACGTGACCAGGGGTGTCGATGAGGTTGAGTTGATGGTTATTCCAACTCATGCGCACCGGTTGCAGTTTGATCGTAATGCCTCGTTCTTGCTCCAGCTCCATAGTATCGAGCATTTGCTGGTTTTTCATGTCGCGCTTTTGGATCGTACCAGTAATCTCCAAAAAACGATCGGCGAGCGTTGATTTCCCGTGATCAATATGGGCGATGATACAAAAATTTCGAATGGCTTGTGACATAGTTTTCTGGGGCAAGGGGGTTTGCTTCGAGGCGATTGTAGTCAGCGTCTTTTTTTGTACAATGTAACTCGATGTCAAAACGCCCAGGTTTTACCCTTATTGAACTACTTACGGTGATTGCGATCCTGGGGATCTTATTTGTGATATCGATCCCAGAGTTTCGTAACTTACGTGAAACCAACACCTTTCGTTCGCAAAATCAAGCGCTTTGGGACCAAATTTCGACGGCTCGCTCGAATGCTCTGACCAATCGGAAATGTGACGTATCTACGGTCGCGACAGGTTGGCAGATTGAGATAGGTGGTATCGATAATGGCTCTCCACTTTCGCACAGCCTGAATTGTCTTACGGGCCCCGATTTCATCAATGATGTAAATACTGTTAGTGGTCCAACGACACTTACAAATACAGAGATTGATGCCCTCGAAGTTACCACTAGTACCGGCACGACTACGAGTTATGATGCGGTCTCTATTACAACTTCAAATCTAGATAAACTGCGAATTAGTTTCCTGGGAGGCAGTGCTCAGGCGCGGATCGAGCTGGATGACACAAGTGGCCCTCCAGCCGAAAGACTTGATGATTTTCGCATCGTTTTTGGACACACCTATGAAAACTCAGACAAACAACAAACGGTTTGTATGAATCGCGTCGCGAGTTTTCCGACGATTAACAAATACGGTAATATTTGCTCGGAAGACGTATAATGAGACACTTGAAATTTGGTCGTCATCGCGGAGATACCATCCTAGAAGTGATGGTGGCAATGGCTTTGCTGTCGATGATTTTGGCCGGGACCTTTTCGATCCTAAATCGAGCTATCGAAGCAAATTATAACGTTCGAAACCGGATCATCGCGCTTAATATTGCTCGTGAAGGATTTGAAGCCGTGCGAAATTTGCGCGACACCAATTGGCTTAAATATTCAGGAGATCGACGTGAGAAATGGTTGTGCTTGGACTCTCCGTCGGTTGATGCCTGTGGGCCAACTGGCTCAAATCAGCAAATGGACGACGGAACGGGGAGTTATTACCTTATCGACTATGATACGACACAAAATCGTTATTTCCTGGAGGGAACGGCGATCAATGTTGATCTTGACTTAACGAGTGCTACTCAGGCTCCAAATATTGATGATTATCGACTCCACCTTGACAATACTGACAATCGTTACACCCATATCTCCGGTGGTAACACGCCAACAGAATTTTATCGCCAGATCTATGTGCAGACGGTGAACCCTTTTGACGAAGAACTCAGTAATCCGTCTTTTTGTGATAATCCAACGCAAGAGCCCGATTGTATTAACGCCCGCATGCGAGTGCGCGTGGGGGTTCACTGGATTGAATATGGTCGACCTCAAAACGTATTTCTAGAGGGAAATCTTTATGATTTTTTTGAACGTAAAAATTACGACCCAAGTGTTTAATGAGCTTTATGAAAAAAAACATTTCTGCCACTAATCGTCGATCGGGTTACTCTCTCCTCGAGACACTCGTAGCGATCGGAATTGCGTCGATCGTGATTACCTCGGCGCTCAGTGTAGTGGTATCGATTTATTATAGTCAGAAACGTCTACAGTTTACGCAGGATTTTTACTCTGAAGGGCGTTACCTAATGGAACGAATCTCACAAATGGTGCGCAATAACACGATTGACTATGACAATTATTTTCACGAATTAGGACCACCGATCGGAGGGACCAATTGTGATAATTTTGCCGAACGCCAAAATCCAACCGGGAACCTGCTTGCCAATACCGAAGCCAACCGAAAGACAATCACCTACGAAACGGTTTTCTTTTGGAATACTAATAACAGCTTGGACAACGTGCAAAATCGTAATCTCGGAGGAAAAACGCCCGGACCGCCGCCTCAAGACGATCCGTGTAGTTTGGCCTGGGACAGTAGTTCGGCGGTAGATACACTGTATCTGATCGATGCGCGTCGTCAGCTGAGAACAGCCGTTAGTTTTGTCGACACGGCTGATCCTGGTTCTGATCCAGACGATATCCAGGTACGTCGTCAGTTAACAACGGATCTCGACGACGATGGTCGTGGCGATGTGTGGGGCCCGTACGATGCTGATGGTGATGGAAATTACGAAGCGACGGATGGCGATGTGAATTTGATTTGGAATAGCACTACCAACACTTGTGAAATCATTCATGATGCTGATGCCAGCGGATCCTACGGTTCGGGAGAGGTTTATCCGGTGATGGGAGATCCAGGAAATCAAGACTTCTGCGAAAAAGCGCATGATTTTGTGAGCATTGTTCCGCCGGCGATTTTGGTCAATGAAATGACTTTCCGTCCGGCACCAGACCGAGATCCATTCTTAGCCTTCCGTATCGACGAAGCGCAGGTGCATCCACATGTCTTCATGTATCTGGATATTGAGATCGATAACCCAAATCGTTATGGTTTCGAAATAGGAGACGCCCCAACTGTCAGTTTCCAGACGGCCGTGGGCTCTCGGGTGTTTGGAAACATCAGAAGATAATTTGTTAGTTTGCTAACGAACATTAGATTAGCTGTGATGAAAAAAGACGTAATAGTTCGGATTCCACCTTCTCCGACGGGACGGTTACATTTAGGGACCGCTCGGACGGCGCTTTTTAACTATCTATTTGCCAAGCGGCATCAGGGAAAAATGATCTTCCGCTGGGAAGACACCGACCAGGAACGCTCAAAAACAGAGCATGAAATCGAAATCCTCGAAGGGCTCAAATGGCTTGGTATGGATTTTGAAGCGGAGGCAGATTTTGAAAGACAAACCGAATGGCTTGATCAGCATAAGGCACATCTGAAAAATCTCTGGGAAGCCGGGAAAGTTTTTCCGTGTTTCGTCACCACTGATGAGATTCAAGCACAACGAGAGGCCGCTCAAAAGGCCAAACAAAATTTTGTATTTTGGTCGCCGTGTCGCGATCTAGATCGAAATGAAGCCGAAAGTCGCATGGCCAGCGGCGAAGCCTTTGCTTGGCGCTTGAAAGTTCCCAAAGACATGGACATCAATGTGACCGACATTGTTCGGGGGGACATGACGGTGAGTAGTAACACGATCGGCGATTTTGTAGTGGCGCGCAGTGACGGTTCAGTCCTTTACATGCTCGCTAACGTACTCGATGATTGGCAACAAGATATTACCCATATCATTCGCGGAGAAGATCACGTTTCCAATACGCCGAAGCAAATCATTGTCTGGCAGGCTCTTGGGATCGATCCCCCCGAGTTTGCACACATTCCTCTCGTGCTCGATCAGAACAAAAAGAAACTTTCCAAACGAAAGACAGACGAGAATGTCTGTATTTTGGTGCCGGACTTTCAGGCACAGGGATTTTTGCCGAGTGCGGTGATCAACGGACTGGCGTTCTTGGGGTGGAATCCAAAGACGGAAGAAGAAATTTTTGATATGGATGGCTTGATCGAGCGTTTTGATCTCACTCATGTCAATCCTGCCGCGGCCCAGTATGATTTTGAAAAAATGCGCTGGTACAACCAGCAGTGGTGCAAAAGAACTGAAATTTCAGAGCTGAGAACCAAGTTCTTGGAATGGGTTCGAGAATATGAACCAGACAATTTTGCTACGTATGATGCTGACCACGAAAAACTCGAAAAAGTGCTCAACATTGTCCGAGAGAAAGCCAAGGTGTTTGCGGAGTTTAGCGCGGATATGGGATACTTTTATGAGGCGCCTGAAGTGCGTTGGGATCTGATCGAAAACGAAAAAATGAAGATCGACAAGACCTTGGCGACAGATGTTTTAAAAGTTGTCACCACTATGTTGCAGGATTGTTCAGAAGACCAATTTAATGCCGCGCATATTCGAGAGCTGTCGATTGAAAGGATCGCTGAAATGGGCCTGAAAAATGGGCAATTCCTCTCGCCTTTCCGCGTGGCTCTCTCCGGACTAGAGCGATCAGCAGGACCGTTTGATATCGCGGCAGTACTGGGAAAAGAAGAAAGTTTGAAGCGCCTTAATGCCTATCTATAATCATCCTAATGAAAATCCCTTACACCGTTCGTCGTTCGATTGTGATTGATGCGGGTCCACGCACTCTATATCAGTTGGCCCGTGATATGAAACAGTCAAAATACTGGTCTCCTTGGTATGTAATGGCACCCGGCGAAGCCGTCAGTGTCACAGCTGGAGATGGTAAAGCTGTCGGCAGTATTCATGCTTGGGATGGCATTATCCTGGGAACGGGAGAGCAGGAGATCGTGGAGCTCAAAGCGGATAAATTGATTCGTCATGATCTACGATTTACGGCCCCGTTTAAATCTACGGCGGAAGCACGTATGACGTTTAAAAAAGTCAAAAAAGGGACCAAAGTGACCTGGGAACTCGACAGTACGCTGCCGTTTTTCATGGCCCCGCTCAAGAAAATGTTCATAGCTCTCATCGGGATGGACTTCGAACGTGGACTGTCGATGCTCAAGCAGCACGTCGAAACAGGTGCGGTGCATAGTAAAGTGAGCTATGAGGGCGCGGTAGAAGCCGGTGGGTTTCGTTACGTTGGGATAAAAACCACGAGCACGATTGATAAAATGCAGAAATCCATGGATCGTGATTTTAAAAAATTAGAAAAATGGGCCACGAAAGCGGGAGTGAAACCAGGCAAAGCTTTTTCTATCTATCACAAGTATGATTTTGTGAGTCGCAAGGTCGTCTACACTGCTGGTTTCATGACTTCGGAACGAATGAAAGGTTTGGCGGACGGCATGAAACAAGGACGTATCAAGGGCGGAAAAGCGTTTACAGTTCTTCACAAAGGTGATTATCAAAATCTCGGTAACGCTTGGACTGGCGGGATGATGTACCTGAGATCCCACAAAATCAAATCGCGAAAAAAGGTACACCCGATGGAAGTGTACCTCAATGATCCGCGTAAAGTGCAGGCCAAAAACCTGCGTACGATGATCTATCTGCCGATCAAAGGTTAGCCGTTGAGGTGTTCGGCGATAAGTCGTTCTAGTTCTGCGACATTTTGTTCTTTTTGTTCGGCCATTTTTTTCCACAACGCTGTACATTCGTCGCAGTTACCGTCTTCGTCTTGGTAGTATTTTTTAATCTGCCAAAGCGACTTATTTTCTTTAACGGCTTGCATCATGAGGTTGTAGACGTGGTTTTTAGTGTTGCTCATTTTGAGTCAGAAGGTTAGAGAGTTAGAAAGTTATTGGTGCAATGATTTTAATATCGATTACACTAGGCTGGCTAATATTTGCACTTTACGGATGCCTGCCAAAGTTACACTACACAACACACTGACCGGACAGAAAGAAGTCTTCACCCCAAAGGTAGAAGGCCAAGCCAATCTGTACTGTTGTGGGCCAACGGTGTATGACTTCGCGCATATTGGGAACTTTCGGTCTTTTCTGATGGCAGACTTACTAACCCGTGTGCTTCGGTACGCTGGTTATGAGGTCACCAAAGTGCAAAACATCACCGACGTCGGCCACCTGACCAATGATGATTTTGCAGATGCGGATGGGGAAGACAAGATCGCCAAAAAAGCCAAGGCCGAAGGGATTGACGCTTTCGCGGTAGCGGAAAAATTCACGCAGTACTTTCTGGAGGATGAGAAAGAATTACGAATCTCAGAACCAGATCATCGTCCCAAGGCGACAGATTTCATCCAAGAGCAGATGGACATAGCCCAAAAGTTAATCGAAAAAGGATTTGCTTACGCAGCCAATGGTTCGGTGTATTTTCGAGCGGCGAAATTTACCGATTATGGGAAACTTTCCGGAAACAAACTCGATGATCTGCAGGCGGGGGCTCGGGTTGAGGTAAACGATGAAAAAGAATCCCCGCTCGACTTTGCGCTCTGGAAACAAGCCGCTCCCGAACATCTCATGCAATGGGAGAGTCCGTGGGGGATGGGTTTTCCGGGTTGGCACATCGAGTGTTCGGCCATGAGTCAGGGGCTGCTGCCACACACTGATATTCATACGGGGGGAGAGGACAATATCTTCCCACATCATGAATGTGAAATCGCGCAAAATGAATGCAGCTGTGATTACACGATCCCGTACTGGCTCCATGCCAAACACCTGCTGGTCGATGGCAAAAAAATGTCAAAATCCAAAGGGAATTTTTTCACGATCCGCGACTTACTCACCAAAGGCTACAAAGGAACCGAGATTCGTTATGCTTTGCTAGCGGCACACTATCGAACGGCACTGAATTTTACCGAAGATAGTTTGGTGCAAGCGCGGAGCAGTATTGAACGTATTCAGGAAGCCAGAAGGTTGATGGTGAATGGTGAATGGTTAACGGTTGATAGTGATACGGATTGGATTGCGGATTTGAGCCAAAAATATCAAGCAGCGCTTTGTGATGATATGAATGTTTCGGATGCGCTCGCTGTGGTGTTTGAGATTGTTAGTGAAGGTATGAAAAAACGTGACGCAGGTTCTTTGTCTGATGAAGAAGCTGGTGAGATCGTTAACTTTCTGGAAACAGATTTCAACGATATCTTTGATGTCCTAGACCTTGAGTTAGAGACGATTCCAATCGAAGTTGAAACTCTATTGCAACAACGATCAGAGGCTCGAAAAAATAAAGACTGGGCGGCGTCAGATGTGCTGCGTGATCAGATCCGTGAGCTGGGTTGGGAGGTCCTCGATGAAGCGGGGGGACAAAGCGTTAAAAAAGTATGAAGTAAGAAATAAGAAGTATGAAAAAATTCTTTTTGGCTCTCGGATTACTGCTCACTGTTTACTGCTCACCGCTCACAGTGGAAGCCCATGACATCCCTCCAGAAATTCTCCAGTACCTTATCGAAAACCCTGATGCTTCAGAGGCAGAATTCGAAGCCTGGCTCGAGACCCAGGAATTGGCGAACCAGTACCAAATCTGGAATGAAGAGGAGCAATTTGAGAGCTTTAACCTGCCGACGGAGCTCGTACAGTTCCTCATTGATAATCCCGAAGCCAATGAGCCAGAGATCCTAGAGTTTATCCAGGCCACGCCAGACCTAGCCGACGCAGGTTGGGAATCGGTCGTGCAGAAACTGCTTGCTGGTGAAACTGACCCTGGCAGCTTTACGATCAACGATCTAGCCCTGCTCAATTCCCTTAGTCAGGAGTTTGATTATCGACTCGATGATGCCCAGTTTAGTTGGTGGCAGTTTGCGGTGAATTACGTCCGTCTGGGGGTAGAGCACATCCTCGAAGGAATTGATCACGTACTCTTTGTGATGGTTTTAGTTCTGTTGCTACCACCGTGGAAGCGGGTGCTGGCGATGGTGACGACTTTTACGATCGCGCATACAGTGACGCTCCTATTGGGAGGAACCAATATCTTGACGCTGTCGGCAGGGATCGTCGAACCTTTGATTGCTCTTTCTATCGCTTACATTGCGTTTACGTCTGTCTTTTTACGACAGAAATTTCCCTGGCTTGAATCACAGAATAACCGCCTGCTGACGATTTTTGTCTTTGGGCTCTTCCATGGTCTCGGTTTTGCGGGCGTTTTTGCGGAGGTCGCGCCTGATGCGACACGTTTGTTGCCTTCACTGCTGTTTTTCAATGTCGGAGTAGAGATCGGACAGCTGATCATCCTAGCACTCTGGATGCCGGTGTTGTGGCTGGTTCATCGACTCAAATGGGACAAATTCGTCATTCCCATGTTTGCGGCGTTGGTGTCTATACTGGCGCTGTCCTGGGTGTGGGAACGGTTGTTTTTTTAGGCTATTGAAATTTTTCGGTAGCCCCTTCCGCCAAATACACATTGGCGATGTCGGCTTCGATCATTTTGCCCCAGCAGCTCTGGCAGCACCACCAATGTCCCCAGAGATAGAGATCGGCTCCGCTTGGTGAGTCTTCACAACTAGCAATGGCGGTTTGTTCGGCGTGGTTTTTGGGGTGACAGCCCTGGCAGAGTTCATAGCCTTCGCCAGTGGGGACATTTTGCCGTTTGCGTTCACAGCCGTGGGTTTCATGCCAGGTCGAGCCATTGGCGCCGGCACCGATAATGTTGCCATCTTTAACGATTACAGCACCGGTCTGATGGTCGGCGTCGAGAGATTCAGTCTCGGCTACGAGTTTTGCCGCCTGCATAAATAGGTCATCTGCAGGGACGTATAGGATCTCGCGGCTGTCGGGGAGATAAGGGTACAGGGTAAGTAAGAAGTTTGAAGTAAGGAGTCAGAAGTAACGTACTTACTTTAGAAGCTTTTTCCAACAAGGGCAGGTTCGCATGTCGATAGCCAGGGAAGCGCCGAATCCAAGCACGAGGAAAAGTAGATTGATCAATCCGATCTTGCTATCGGCCATGTCTGGCAGAGCCAGAAAGACGATCAGGGCCGCAAAGAGCGCCATAGACACTTTGGCCGCGTGGCCGGTGAAAAAACGTGTCAGGAGGAAGAATCCAACTTTTAGGAAGATTAGTCCGGCCAGGGCGTAGCCCCAGAACCCGAGATCAAAAGGCATGTTGCCAGCGGCTTTACTCAGTAGTTGCGGCGCGAACCAGATCGCGGCCCCCAGCCCAATCCAGAAAAAACTCAGCGAAGTCTGAACCAAGTCCCAGCCGCGCTCGGTGTCTCGGCCGATAATCATATCGAGAATGTCTTTGCTTTTCGGTCCGATCATAAAGAGAGCCATAAAGATTCCGAAAGTCATAATGTGCGTGAGTACGGCCACAAATTGTTGGGCTGAGCCAGTGTCATTGGGCACGGTGGTGAGTAGGGCTACGATTGATACCATAGCGAGTGGCACTACAAAGGCGCGGAATTGTTTGCCCCAGAGTAGTAATATTCCTCCCCCGATCTGCAATAGCGTCACCATCCAGAAAAGTAAGGATGAAATCGCGTCAAAGTGGCTCGGGAAGAAATCTAAAAATTCTTTGAAATCTCCCGGAGACAGGACCTTAAAAAGTCCAGGAATGAGAAAAAATAAACCGGCAAAGACACGGAGTACGAGTTCGGGGTTGAGACGTTTCATATTAAGTAAAAAGTTAGAGGAGAGAAGTTAGAAGTAAGGGTATTCTAGCTTGAATCGATGTATCATGGAATACCAGCCCTGTTTGATTAAGTTATCTAGATTACTAGGATCCGATCTGCAATGGCCAAACGCAGCCCCGAATACTGGAAATCTCGCACCTATGATGTGTTTTATTACGGGTGGGCGTTTGTACAGTGTCTGTGTCATGGCTTGCGGCCAAGCACGATGATGAAATCCAACTTTGGCATTGAATACGGGGGTTCGGCGCTCGCTTCAAAATTTAAGTTCCAAGATGTTATTGGTCAGCACAAATTTGCGCCGACGGGCTTCATCCCCCAGGTTCTCGAATTTGCCGAAAAAGAAAAAATTATCACGACTTTCGCTGACAAGCACGGTTATCCGGTGATCCTGAAACCAGACAACGGTTTTGTTGGTAAGGGTATTTTTAAGCTCAAATCTGCTGCGGACATTGCCAAGGTCAAGCCAGCGCTAGACGTGGATTATCTGATTCAGGACTTTGTGCCAGGAGATATCGAATTTGGGCTGTTTTACGCACGTTACCGAGGAAAGATCCAAATCCCTTCAATTAACCAAAAGACGTTCCCAACCGTGATCGGCGATGGTCAGTCGACGATTCAACAGCTAGCTGAGGCAAATGAACGCTACTCTTCATACTGGCCCAGCTTCCTCAAGGAAATCGATACGACTGAGGTACTGCCCGAGGGAGAAAAAAGAGTGCTTTCGTTCATCGGTTCCAACACCCTGGGGTCAAAATTCACCGAAGACACGCACCTGATTACTGACAAAATTTACGAACGACTACACGAACTCTTTGATGATGTGCCGGGCTACAACTTCGGTCGTTTGGATGTCAAAGCCATCTCAACTGAAGCTTTCCAAAATGGAGACTTCATCGTCATCGAAGCCAATGGCATGATGTCCCTCCCGACCAATATGCTCGATCCGGATCGTTCGTTTTGGCATGCAATGAAGATCTGGCATCGTCATGCGAGCCTCTTTGCCAAAATTGCCCGAGAACATCGTCGAAAACCAGCCAAGACCATGCCGTTATTTACCTTTATTCGTCGCTCAAAATCACTGATCGATCAGGTGGAGCGACAACAGGCATTTACGGCTTAGATTTATTTGTTTTTGTCTCGAGAACATTTTAATCTGGGCGATGATGAAAGGCGTTACGTTTAGTCTATTGGCTCTCAAGGTGTTCTGGCTTGGATGTCTGACGCTGGCTTTTGGTCAAAACGTACAGGCTATGCCAGATTGTCATGATACTGGGGAGGCGATGCATGGTTGTGAATGGTGCTTGGTAGCGGTTGATATTTTGGATCAGCCAGCAGACCTGGTAGACGAATTAGTGGAAACAGAATTTCAGAATGACGTTGTTTTTGATGCTGGAATTTTAGAGTTTGGTGTTCGAGCTATAGGAGCTGTTTTTGCCACGGTGCCGCGTGGACCGCCTGACAGGATTGTGACCGCCCAGAACTGGTTCACCGATACGATTCGCCTACGGCTTTAAAATTTTTGTGTATTCGAGACAGATGTCTCCTTATGTTCTTCACGTAAAAAAATATTTATTTAACCAATGTAAAACTATGAAAAAATTATTAATGCTAAGCCTCTTATTTATTACCATTCCAGCGCTAGCCAGCATGGATGGTCATCACGATCATCACGCCGTGCCAGAAATGGAAGCAGCTCCAGAAATGATGGAGCTCATGGAAGCCATTGAGAATCCTCCTATGGAGAAAATGCATAATTTTGATGTGCATAGTGATGATTTTACAGTGCATCACTTTGCGCCGGACCCAGCAACAGAGCGATATATGCACATCCATCACACGATGCACGATGCTATGGATATTAACTTTAGCGGTGATCCAGATTTGGACTTCTTGGCCGGTATGATCCCACATCATCAGGGAGCCGTTGATATGGCGATGGTACAGCTTCGTTATGGTCGCAATGGAAATGTACGTGGCTTTGCGAACAAAGTAATCCGTGACCAAAAGCGCGAGATCAAACTTATGAAAGACCTCATCAATACAATTGCCTACGAGCGCGGGGAAAATATCCTGCGAGACCCAATCGCCACTCGTAAGTCTAAGATGGTCAATCATATGATGCACCAAAACATGATGATAGATTATACGGGTGAAAGTGATGTTGATTTTATGGTGGGGATGATCCCACATCATCAGGGCGCTTTAGATATGGCTCGCGTGGTTCTCGAGCACGGTAAAGACCGACGGGTAAAACAACTCGCGCAACAAATTCTCAGTGCCCAGGTCGGTGAGATCTACGGTATGAAGCTCTGGCTCCGACGAGCTGGAGTGCGCTAAATTTTATAGCCCGGGCTACGGTCCGGGCTTGTTTTTTGCATACTTTAATGTTAGATAGTGGTAATAATTTTTTAGTTTATGGAACGAGGTGTCGAACGACTCGGTCAAGACGAAGCGTTACGCTCAGAAGTAGCGAGGAAACTCAACGTGCCAAATGCCGATCAGTGGGCCGGGCAGCTTTATAAATTTATAAAAAATAGAAATACGCGTGAGCAGCCTTTTTCTGAGTTTGTGCGTCAGAATGCTAGAGACTTAGGATTGGATGGTGAGCACCGAGAAGACAATATCAGCGCTTATGTCGACAGCGCGCAAGGCGCGCATGATGCCCTGTACCAAGAAATTACCGTTGAACACCCGCGCCTACGCGAAGAACTGGCCGGCGCGCAAGATAAACTACGGGATACGCCATTTTTTACCGAGGCTTCCTATGGAGCGAAAGATGCGATCAATGAACTATTTGCCAAACAAGAAGCCGATGCCCAATCTTTAGATGATTTTGGGTATCGTGATTTAGCGAGCCAACAAATAGCCACGCTCAACGCGCTCACTAAAGGAGCTAAAGAGATCGACGAAACAACGGCCGATATTCACTTAGATTTTTTTGTCGACATTGCAGATTCCGCTTTTGCCGGGGCAAACGCCACTTTCGCAGATACTATTAGAAACGGAGACACCGATTATCGTGAGGCACTGGGACAGGCGCAGACAGTGGCCGAAAATATACGGGCCGAACGCAAAAAATATGAAACAGCCGAAAAATTTTTGAGTGATCCCAATAGACTCGAGCGGTCGGTGGATCATTGTTTGGCCGATGAACAGAACCTACTAGATCTACAAAAAGATCCACAGAAAATATTTCGCCTTTTGCGCGATCGTTATGGCGTGGATTTTGATACCAATTTTGTAGCCGAGAAATATTTAGAAAATCGTTTGGTCGGCCCCTATGTTATTCGCGTTGAGACTGCCTACAAACGGCAACTTGAGTCCAATAAAAATCAAGTGATGCAGGCCCATGCACAAATCTTGAGAGAAGCCAATAATCAAAACTTTGCCTCTCGAGCTGAGTACGAAGCCTTTGTGCAGTCGCAAATGCAAGCCGCTTTCCCGGATCAAAAAAATAGCCAGGCTAAAAAATATATGCCTGACAGTGAATGGGATCGTCTGAGAGCACGAAACATGCGTGCCGCCGAACAGGCATGGGAAGCCAAAATTGAAACCGGTCAGGCACGAGCGTG
This sequence comes from Candidatus Altimarinota bacterium, assembly GCA_020630245.1. Taxonomy (GTDB): domain Bacteria; phylum Patescibacteriota; class Gracilibacteria; order UBA4473; family UBA4473; genus JAHDBZ01. Next base: position 20,557 of record JAHDBZ010000004.1, on the reverse strand, counting down.
GACGATTTTGGATGCGGGGCTAGATCGTTTTTCTGAGCAACGCTTTGCTTCCGAATCGGAGTTTGTCGACTACGTAAAAGCTCTCTCTCGAGAAGTGCAAAATCAAGGCCTTTTGCCGGATGAAGTCTGGGACGATAAAGTCGGAGAAAAACTAAAAACTAAAGCCACGGCGGCGTATGAAAAATATTTAGAAAAAGGTACTGAAAAGGTTTGGAGTCAGCTCGATGGAGCCCTCAAAACGGCCGAAACTAAAAAGTTTAACACGAAGGCGGAATTGATTGATTTCATCAAAACCACGACGACCGATCTCAACCAACAAAAATTGATCCCTGATGAGCGCTGGAATCAACTCATTGCTAAAGATCTACGAGCCAAGGTCGATATGGTCTGGACCAAACGAGACCTTGAGAAAAAGACCGATTCAGAGCGAGTCGCTAGCGCGATGGCCACCGTTTCACTGTCGCATAAAGATAAAAAGCCACGGACTGCCGAAGATTTTTATCGGATTGCCAAAGAAAATCTGCCCAACAATATTAAGGGAAAACTCACCGATAGTGAATGGGATGCGCATATGCGTACACATTTTTATCCTCGGATTAAGACCATGCTCAAAGAAAACGAAGGCAAAGTGCAGAGCGCTATGGAGTCGGCGGGTCTACCCAATCCTTTAGACTTTAAGAATCAAACGGATTTCGTAGCAGCCGCCAAGCTAGCATTTTCTCAATCTAATCCTGGAGCACTAGGGATCATACCCAACAATCGTTATGACGTACTGCGGGATCGATTTTTTATCCCACGAGCCAAAGAAGCTTGGCGCAGTCATGAGCAGTCGGAAGGCGCTGCACTCGACAAAGCACGAGCGGCTATGAATGATCAAAACTTACTCGGCACAGTGCATCATTTTGCCAAAAATAAAGGCGTGGAAAATCCTACATCTGCGGCTATTAAAGCCAGTTCAGCAAAAGCCCTTGTGTCTCAATTTGGTCTACGACCAGATCAATTAAAATCACTTGAACCAGAGCTAAATTCTTACGCAGCCCAGGCCGTCGCGTTGCACAAGTCTCGTCGTCATGCGGCTCAGGAGGTAGTGCAAAAATATCAAGTCCCTAAAAACTTAGACTTTACTTCGGCACAGTTGAGTACGCCCACGGCTTTTTACGAAGCGATCAAAACAGGGATCGGAGACATGCAATTTATCGATATCAATGATTGGTATCTGGTTGAAAAAGAGGCCATGGCCCATATCGAAGCGTTGCGCATGCAACAGTTAGCGTTGGCCAATAACCCAGCCGATACCTTAGAAGTCGAAGAAGAAACTTCAGAGACAACAGACCCTCAAACAGAAGTCGTCGAAGAAGGCAGTCAAGAACTGACTGAGAACCTGGAAACAAACATGGAAACGCCGGCCGAGAAAACGCCGTGGATGAAACGCTTTGGGCTAGAACCGGAAGGTATGAACCCAAAAGGCGTCGAGCGATTCAATCGAGTGATGCAATTGCCAGAGTTTAACCTTGGCGGTATTCCACCGGCGGACCTCAAGATCGCGGTACCGGTCTTGGTGAACATGTTGGCCGGATTTCGAGAAACGACCTGGAAAAATTTTACGCTTCGTATTCGCCAAGACATGCGCGGCCTGGAATCCAAAGATCCCCAATCTCGACTCTTTCAGATCCTCAAAAGTTTTGCCACTGGATATCCCTACAAACCAACAGATTTCGATGTGGTGCCGGGACTCGACAATGTATTTAATAACTTAGTTAAAAGAACCAAAAATCCAGACGGAGAAAGATTTATCACCATCAAAAGTATGTATCTGCATTACTTTAGTCTGGATGACCGTTTAGCGCTCGACCAAGATATTTCAGAGGAAGATTTCGAAGCACAGTTGCTTGAAGTAATGGACGCAGATGGAGAATGGGTCGAAGCGGGAGATGTTTCGGAAAATATATCGGATCGCTTGTTGGCAACTGCGGAGGATCTTGAGGAAGACATTGAGACGGTGCCTTTGGAGAACGAAATTGTTGCCGAGATAGAGCCAGAAACCGAAGCGTTTGATCTTGAAACTACAGAGCTCGAGACAGAAGAGAGCGAAACCGTTGATGCAGAGTCTGTATTGGAAGAGAAAATGACAGAAGTTATTCCGGCAGAGATCGAAGACGCAGAATCCGAAGATTCTGAAGCAGAAACAAAGGGTGAAACCAATGAGGTTCAGGATGAATCATTAGAAGCCGCCGCCTCAACTACCGAAGCCGCGCTAGATGTCGACATGATCGAACCAATTGGAATCGAAGCCATTGATACCGAAGCTGAAGATGGCCTATTAGAAGCGGAAGATGAGACGACGGAAGAAGTTAGTGTGGCGGCAGAAACAGTGGAAGAAGATGCAGAGGAGGAAGTGCCAGATACCGAACCAATCAACGTCGAAAATACGACTGAAACAAGTGAAAATTTCTCTGATTACCTGCAGCCCGGGGCAGAAGTCCTCACCGAGGTCGATCAGATTATGCGACATGATAGCGAAAACCGAGAAGACGAGGGTGAAGATATTGAACAAACAGATAATCAAGTGTTTGTAGAAGAATCGATAGAAGAACTCCGTCCAGTAGAGACGAAAGCACCGCTAGCCGAAGCTGCCGAAGTCGTACCAGAAAAACTCTACAAGCATTTACTCAAGCTTCATACTATGGGCTTGCTCAGTGACGAGGCTATTTCTTGGTTGCTGGAACAGGGAACAGAATTTGCGGTTGTTGACGACACGGTAGTCATCACCCTAGATCAGGCGTTACGCCTGCTAGAGATTTCGCTGCAAAATCAGTTTTTGGCAAGGAATCTCCGCTTTGAAATCAAGCTTGGTGCTACCGTGCGAGCCAAGGTGGTACTAAATTTTGAGGATTTTATGACGCTCTTTACGGCACAATTTCAGGCCACCGATGGACTCAGAAAACTAATGATAAATGGACATCGAGGTGGTCAATTGCGCGGTTACTTTGATACGAAATTTGGCAAAAAATCATTTGCAATTGAGTGTCAGTTAGGGCGCATCAAAAAATCTCGGAGATTGCCGTTCTAGATTTGCTTACCACTGGTTTTTTGGTTAACCTGTGCTTTGTAAAAATACCAAAATGCAAACACCAAAACACGTTTTTAAATGGTTCGTAGGCCTTTATGTTTTAGGTTTACTGGCTTTTCCATTTTCTGTGCAAGCGCAGCGAGTCGATCTTGATCAATTGATGACAACCTACATAGATTTAACATTCCAGAGTTTTGCACAGGGAATGGACCAAGTGGGAGGTCAGGCACAGTCTCTACCGGCACTACAATCTAATGCGGCTGATATGGCAAATAGTATTTCGGAGATTTACGATGATGAAATTGGTGGTGGATTTGAGGTAATTTGGAACCGGCGTGTTAACTTCTTCAGTGATTATCTGAATGCTTTTAAGGCGGGAGATGAAAATGAGTTGTTGTTAGTCCGAGAAAGTATTGATAATTCGGTAATTGAAGTTGCGGCGTATCTGGAGGAAGTTGTAACAGACTTTTCGGGGGCTTCTGCCCAAGCGCAGTTGTTTTCGATTTCGAGTCTCTTTTATGAAGCATTAGAAAAGTATCAAGCCGGAGACGTAGAAGCGTTTAACACGCTCGAAGAAGAATCAGTGAGACAGGTAAATGTATTATCTACAAGTCTCGAAGAAAGAGTAGCGGCTGATTTAATACTCATCACAAAAGCACAGGAAGAAGCAGCTCGACTTGCAGCAGAAGAGGAAGCAGCTCGTATTGCTGCAGAAGAAGAGGCCGCCCGGATAGCGGCTGAGGAGGAAGCGGCTCGCCTTGCTGCAGAAGAAGAGGCCAATCGACTAGAGGAAGAACAGGCTGCTGCCGAAGCGGCTGCTGCGCAGGAATCGGAAGCCGCTTCTCAAACAAATACTGCCACAAGTACAACGAGCACGACTGATAGTACAACGGCTGTTGTTGCCTCTACAGATGCTACGACAGGCGAAAACACGACCACAAAAACAGCCACGATTGATTTAGTTACTACCGTTGATCCTGAGTCGGAGCAATCGCAAACGACAACGGAGGAAAATGAAACGCGAGAATTAGTCCGCTATACGGTTGATACACCAATCTATGTGCGAAATCCAGATACGCAAGAGTTGGAACCATATCCTTTTTCAGACGTTAATGCCACGCATGATTTTCGTTCGATTTTAGACATTAATCGACGTGGGATAGTGCAGGGCTATGATGACGGGACTTATCGTCCGGAAAATCCAGTAAACCGTGCAGAGTTCACCAAAATTATTGTGGGAACTGTAGAATCTAACCCCCGAGGATTTGATTGTTTCCCAGATGTACGCCAGGAGTGGTTTGCTGCCTTTGTGTGTTTTGCGCAGGCAAATGGTATTGTTGGGGGATACCCCGATGGAACGTTTAAGCCTGCTAACCAGGTAAATTTCGCCGAAGCCTACAAAATTCTTGGAGAAACCCTTTTCCCAGGAGAAGCCGTAGCGACAGAAGTCTGGTATCAGGGGTATGTAGATCTTGCAGTCAATCGAGGTTATGTGCTCGATCTATCGATTCCATTTGATACTTCTATTACGCGTGAGCAGTTAGCCACGATGGTCGCTCGAGCGATGGCCAGTAAAGAACAATAATGACAGCCAATCAAAACACCCGACTCAAACCAGCCGTAGTTTTGACGGCTGCAGAGCGTCAGCGAGCGGTGTTATTGTTGACGCAAGCGGCGGGAGAATTTATTCACAAAACTGAGACTGGTACCGAGATCTGGGCCGCCAGTCGAGATTGGTTTTTTGAAGCTTGGGGTAGAGATACGTTTATTTCTTTGCCAGGATTATTGCTGAGTACTGGTCGTTGGGAGGAGGCCAAAAGTGTGGTTGTGACCTTTGCGGCCAAGGAAAAAAATGGACTAATACCAAATCGAATCCTACCGGAAAAGACACTCTACAATACCGTAGATGCTTCACTCTGGTTCGTACTCGCTCTCAAAAAATACCAAGACGTTACCGGTGACACAGATTTTGTCACCACGATGTGGCCAACGGTACAAAATATTGTCACCGCCTACCAGCAAGGCACTACCTACGAGCACTCTGGTATTGAACATTGGATTGGTTTGGCAGCCGATGGCTTGCTTGATTCGCCTCGTCAGGCAACTTGGATGGATGCTGATCCCTCTGGAAACGGTCAGACACCGGTGACGCCGCGATTTGGCAAAGCCGTAGAGATTAATGCTTTGTGGTATGGAGCGCTGCAGTTTGTGCAATCGGTAGAACCTGATCCAGACAGGGAAAAATACTTAAAAGATTTTCGCTTAACTTTTAACCGACGATTTTGGAATGCCTCAGAAGAATGCTTACTCGATGTCGTTGACGGTGATCCACATGCGGGAGCACTCCGTCCTAACCAAGTTCTGGCCATTAGCCAGGCAGGAGACCTGCTCAGTGCTACGCGTCAGCGTAAAGTGCTCGCTTCGGTGACTCATGATCTGCTCACCCCAGGAGGGTTGAGGACGCTTTCACCACGAGATTCTCACTACCACGGAGACTACGACACAACCGCGCCTATGCATATCAAAGACTGGGCCTATCACCAGGGAACTGTCTGGCCGTGGCTGCTTGGGCCTTATATTGACGCCTTGTTTATAACACGCCGAAGCAAAGGAAAGTACGAAGACGCTATCAAGGCAGAAGCTCTGAGCTGCTTGGATCCACTGCTACAGTTTGTGCTCGACAGCGAACATCGATCATTACCAGAAGTGTTTTCTGGGGACAATCCATACGAACCAGGCGGAACACGGAGCCAGGCTTGGAGCGTGGCTGAGATTTTACGTGTAATGATGGAGTATAGATTGATCTAATTATTTTTGGATTTTTTAACGATCCTATTGTTGCTTGTACATAAGAGGTTTTTACTTATGGTGGCGCTTCTATGACAACAACATTTACCGCTCTCGGACTTTCTAAATCTGCACTAGAAGCCATTACTGCCAAGGGATTTGAAGAACCAACAGAAATTCAGGCTAAAACTATCCCCCTGCTACTACAGTCAGATACTGACGTGATTGCGCAGGCACAAACCGGAACCGGGAAGACGGCTACCTTCGGATTGGTCTTTACAGACAAACTTGTGCCCGGATTGCAAAAATCTCCACAAGCGATTGTTTTGGCGCCGACGCGTGAACTGGCTTTGCAAGTCTCGGAGGAGCTGAGTTCATTAAAGGGGCCAAAGAATTTTTCTATCGTGCCTATCTACGGTGGACAGTCTTGGGGTATGCAACACAAACATCTCAAAGCCGGTGTTGATATTGTAGTAGGAACCCCCGGTCGTATTATGGATCACCTCAAAAAAGGCACGCTTAAACTCGACCAAGTAAAGTACTTTGTGCTCGATGAAGCTGATGAGATGCTCAATATGGGATTTATTGAAGACATTGAAACTATACTGGGGTATGCGCAACCAGAGAGGCAAGTTTTGCTTTTTTCAGCGACTATGCCGAAACGGATCGCGAACCTCGCCAAAAAGTACATGAAAGATCCGGTGAATATCAAATCGCAAAAAGATCAAATCGCCAAAAACTCTATTGATCAAATTTACTTTGAAGTATCTCGTTATGACAAATTTGAAGCCCTTTGCCGGATCGTCGATATGGAAGAAGATTTTTATGGGATTGTTTTTTGCCGAACCAAGATTGCCTGTGATGAACTCAATAAAAAACTTGGGGATCGTGGTTATAAAGTAGAAACCATGCACGGAGATGTGCCACAGGATCGTCGAGAACGCATCTTAAAAAATTTCAAAAATAAGCGTACTGAAATCCTCATAGCCACTGATGTAGCTGCACGAGGAATCGACATCAATGATCTGACCCATGTGATCAACTACAGTCTGCCAGAGAACGCCGAATCCTACGTACACCGGATCGGTCGAACGGGCCGGGCTGGTCGAGAAGGAAAAGCTATTACGCTGATCACGCCCACAGAATACGCCAAGTTGCGTCGCTTCGAACACAATGCTAAGGCTAGTATTCAGAAACAAAGTATTCCAGACGGAGGCGCTATGGTAGAGCTAAAGAAAAATAAAATTCTCAAAGATCTAAATGAAATTATGGCCGATCCAGATTCCTTGCAAAAATTTGGCACCTTGGCGGCAACGATGTTCAAGGGTGAGAAACCACAGGAAGTCATTGCGGCCCTTCTCAAGTACAGTTTCGCGAGTCATCTGGATGAATCTACCTACGCGAGTCTGACCAATGCCAAGCGAAATAAACCTGGCAAAAATGCTCGGGAACGAGAACGATTGACCAATCGAGCTGGTACAGCGCGACTTTTTATCACTACTGGGCACAAGCAGGGAGCCAACCCTGGAAAGATTCTCAATATGATCGATAAAGATTTCGGAGTCTCAGGGCGACACGTTGGTCAAATCGATATCATGGATGATTATTCGTTTATCACGGTTCCACTAGCAGAGGCAGAGGTGATTCTTGATTCATTTCATGCGATGAAGGCTCAGGGAAAATTTGCCCCAGTTCGAGTCGAGCGAGCTCAACATGCCAAGAAAGACAGTGGACCACAACGGAAATCAAAACCTACGCACAAAAAAGGAAAAGGCAGTACGGCGGCTCGCAAAAAGAATAAAAAATCTGATTCTAAATCCTACGAAAAACTAATACGAAAACCGTTTAAAAGCACAGCTAAAAAACCAGTAAAAAAGAAAGGTTGGTTTGGCAACAAGTAGGTTTCCACACTTCTGATTAAAATATTTGCCAGTTGCCGTGCTTATCTTTCAGCAAATTTAGCTTCCAGGTTAGATAGAACAGAATGAGGATATTGATCGAAGTAAAGATAATGAATGGCAGACGGATTATGAATGCTTCGGGAATTATGTCTCCGTAGGCGTTGATAAAGATAACATCGCCTACGACAAGGGCTATTTCGACCAGGATCCCGATCTGTACGGAGTTTCGCGTTACGTCGAGTTCGCGTCGCTTAATCCCGGCTAGCGTTTGGTATCCCATGAGCACAGAAATAGCAGTCAAAAACAGGAAATTAATGCGCCAGGGCATATTTGAGATTAACGGAGAAAAACTGAGAATTTTGATCCACACATCGAATAATCCCTGTGTCAAAACGCTGAGCGTCATAAAATACACGGCGTAGAACGCCGGCATGGGCAGGTTCTTCATGTGTGATTTTTCACCTTTCAGGTATTTATGAAAATGATCTCGAAGCATGTCGCCTCAATAGTATAAATTAAAACTAATTTGGGTAGTTGCATTTTTTGATGACAATTGTAGCATTCCCGGGCTCTTGAAGGCGCATATTTTAATGCTTGCCCGCCTGAGGCGGGGTAAACAACTACGGTCTCATCATGTGTTATGTTTATGTGTTAAAAAGTCTCAAAGACCAGAAAAGGTATATCGGAATGACTGCTGATTTAGATAAAAGGTTTAGGCAGCACGAGTTAGGGCTTGTAAAATCAACAAAACTTCGTAGACCATTGAAATTAATTTGCAGCGAAGTATTTGAAACAAGAGAGGAAGCGAGTAAAAGAGAGTTGTTCTTTAAAACCGGTAAAGGTCGAGAATACTTAACATCCAAAGGCGCATAGTTTAATGGTAGAACTACGGTCTCCAAAACCGTCGGTGTGGGTTCGATTCCTACTGCGCCTGCCAGTAATTTTATAAATTATGATATAGTTTGTTTATGATACCTTTTTTGACTTTAGTTTACATCGCCAATATTTTTGTGGCTGGATGGATAAGTATTACATCTTTATTTTTTCCAAAAATTGCTCAAACGGTTGTGTTTGAGAACACAGTACAATTTAGTGAAACGATTCAGTTAGTGGGAGCTCTCTGGTTTGCGATTTTTTTGCTTTCAGTCTTAGGCCTGTTCTTCCCAGAAAAGATGGTTTTAGTTTTGCTGTTTCAGCTTGTTTACAAAAGCACATGGTTGTTAGTAGTTGCTATGCCAGCTTTGATGAGTGGACAAGATTTTCCTAAATCTATGGCTTTGTTTTTTGTAATTTGGGTCTTAGTTTTGCCACTTGTAATTCCTTGGAGCGAAATATTCGGATAAAGGCCAGGCAGTCCTGCCATCCTCCGGCCAAACTTCGCTCACTTTGTTTTTCTGGGTGCCTCATTTTTTAGTTTTTTTTACTTGCAACTAAGTTGCTTATTTGTATAAAGTTTTTGCAACTAAGTTGTTTTTATGAGAAAAACTCCTCTCCTCAAAGCGGTAACCACATTACTGGAAAAGGCAGATAAACCACTGTCGGTGCCGGAAATGCAAGTATTGTTAGTAGATCAAAATCTAACACCTAACAAGACGACTCTCTATCGTATGCTCGATAAATTGGTTACCGATGAAATGGTGGAAGCGTTACTGCTTGATCCGAAAGTGACGTATTACGAGATCAAAACACATCACCATCATCATTTTCGTTGTCAGGGTTGTGACACGATAAAGTGTGTCGATGATCCAGTCCTAGAAACTTATATTCATGCACTGGAAGAAAAGCTAGCCGCAAAAGGTCTTAAAGTAGAAGATCATCACTTTTCTCTCAACGGTAAATGTAATCAATGTATCTAAATTAATTTTTTTAAAATGACCGATCAACTCAGAAAATTTCGTTATTACCTGGAAATTATTTCCGTACCCATTTTTGCCTGGCTCGTAATCCACCTCGCGGGGCACGGTGCGATGCTGCTCAAAGAAGGAGAACATGAGCACGAAGAACATGGGCATGATGAACATGCACATGAAGTGGGTCTTGATCTGGATTTCTTGCTCTCTACAGAGGTTTTAGCAGGGCTCATTGCTTTGATTCTTTTTGCTTGGATCTGGCATCGGCCAGCCATGAAAAAACTCGTCCCGTGTAGTCATGATCACTGCCACCACACAGCTATCTGGCCTCATATTTTAGCATCGGGGGCTTTTGTGTTTCACTTTTTCCCAGAAAGTCAGATTCGCTATGAAATACTGCATGATTTCGATTGGTCTTCGGTGTTAAATATGGTTGGCGCGTTTGGATTTTTGAGTCATTTCGCCATTGATCTTATTTTGATCTTCATGTTGTCACAATTTTGGAAAAAAAGCTGGCAGCGTTGGACTAGTGGTCTACTCATGTTAGGGGTTTGGGCGTTGGCCTTTTGGGTCGGAGAGAGAGGAGGCCTTCACATTGAAGGCATCGGAGAGCCGATCATCTTGATTGTGAGCGCTTTCTTACTTGCTATGTTTGTACATAAACCAGAAAAGCCAACGCTCAATTGTCATGATTGTTGCGAAGATTAACCACCAGTTTTTACTGCTTCAGAGTATCAATCACCTCAATAATCTTATCACGCTGTCGGACATTGAGTGCCTGCAGGCGCCCGTTAGACGGCTGTATCAGCAATGTGGGTGTGCCACGCACGCCCAGACGTGAGGCTTCGATCATATCATTCTGGATGCGCTGCCCAGGGCGAGAGCTGTCGAGACACGCCGATAGTAGTGCTTGGTCTAACTGGAGCTTTTGCGCAATAGTCGTGACTACGTCTGGGTCGGCGCTTGGGTAATGTGTTTCAAAAAATTCGTGATGAAATTCATACCCTTTGCCCTGCTCGGCGGCACAAATTTGACCACTGTGGATCGGGAGATACTGACTGTAGACGATAAAATGTTTGAGCGAGATTTTTGTGTCAGGGCGCGCCTTGAGAACGGCTGATAATTCGTCATGAACGCGATCACAATACGAACAACCATAGCTAAAGTATTCGACGATCGTTGTAGCGGCTTTATTTTCATTGGTAGATGCTTGCTGTGTCTCAGTGACAGATCCTTTTTCTCCAGGAGCCCAAATAACAGCGTCCTTGGTCAGCCAGTGATTAGCCCAACTAAACCACATCGTATTAAAAGTTGGCACGGGTTCTCCACTGTCGGTGACTACTGAAATTTTGCCGTTATTTGTAGTGAAAGTGAGGGTGCGTTTGGCCACTTCTAATTCTATAGAACCTTTCTCAACCAGGGCTAAACGCTCCACGGCAAAAGGTACTTTGGCAAATTGGCCAGCTAGCATAATGGTCTTGGGGTGGAGGCGAGTATCGAGATTATCCACTGGGAAAAATAAATCTTCATCGGCCTCGTAGGTGCCGTAAGGGTTCTGGCCATAATTGCGTTCGTAACCGGTGTCATGACTGAGGATTTTTAGTCCGGCAATATCTCGGACATCTTCCCAGGTAGTGATGTCAGAATTAATTACAGCGAGAGATTTATCGGTAAAGTCACCGACTTTGGCCGTGCCTTCGATCTGACTCCAGAGGCTTTCGGTCTGTCGATCGTACATCAGCAGATTACTCTGCCAGAGCTTTCCGCTGACCCCAAATTCGAGGATTTCCTCTCCCACGCGTCGATCAAAGGCAATGGCCGAGCCGCACAACGGGCAAAAAGTCACGGCTACGGGCGTACCACCAATGGTATCGTTAATAATTTCGTGCCAGTACAAGACATCGTAGCTAAACCAACGTTGATCATCGCCAATCGACAGCAAGACTCCTTGTGACTGATCGGTGTAGAGGGTGCTGGCTTGTACCACATCGATGTAGGCAGGATTGGTTAGAGCCGGAATACCATCTTTGGGCGGACCG
>JAHDBZ010000004.1:5393-8810 GCA_020630245.1 Candidatus Altimarinota bacterium | reverse complement strand
CACATCGATGTAGGCAGGATTGGTTAGAGCCGGAATACCATCTTTGGGCGGACCGCCACCGAGTACTTGGCTCACAGGGATGGATGACAAATCAGTATTCGTGTTTAGGCCATCGGTTAGAAACGCTTGTGAGAAAGTATTTTCTACTGGTGCTGGACTTTGGTTCGAAGTTTGTGGCTTGGCGGCACTCGACCACCAGAATCCAACTAGTGACAACAGCAATAATCCAAAAGCGACGAACGGCACGGTGTGTTTCTTCATACTCTAAAAATTATCAAATTGTGGAACAGATACCAGCTTTTGTTGTAGTGAGTATCACAGGCTTTTATTTGTGGTTTGGTAGATTTAAACGCCTCTGTCTGCTATAATGATCTTAATTTTTTAAAAAATAAAAATATGACAGCATTAGCAGTTATTCTTGGAGCCATTGCTTTGATCGGTGGTTGGTTAATGGGTTTTTACAATGGAGTAATAACACTCCGCAACAAAGTCGAGGCGGCATTTGCAGATATTGATACGCAGCTCAAACGTCGTTATGACCTAATCCCAAATCTCATGGAAACCGTGAAGGGATATATGAAACATGAAAAAGGGACGCTTGAAGAGATCGTGAAATTGCGAAGCCAGGCCATGGGGGCTGGCACCATGAAAGATCAATCCCAGGCAGAAGGTTTGCTCACCGGGGCCCTAAAATCACTCTTTGCTCTGGCGGAAAACTATCCAGACCTGAAGGCCGATACTTCCTTCCTAGAATTACAAGAAAATCTCTCTGAGGTCGAAGAACATATCAATTCTGCCCGACGTTACTACAACGGGACGGTAAAAGATTTTAATACTAAAATTCAACTTTTCCCTGGTAATCTCGTAGCCGGCATATTTGGCTTTACCAACAAAGAATTCTTTGAGGCGGAGGAAGTGGAAAAAGAAAACGTTAAAGTAGAATTTTAAAGTCATGCGCAAGCTTGGCATTTTATTGGCTGCTTTTCTGTGGTTTGCAACCGCACAGGCGTGGGTGATTGAAGATTTTTCTGTGGTAGCCGATATTCAGACTGATGGATCAGTATTTTTTCAGGAGACGATTACGGCGGATTTTTCGGATAATCGTAACAAGCGTGGTATTTTTCGAGATCTCCCTTTTGTCTATGAAGACGAAACAGTTGGGAAAACTTTTAAGACCCCGATCACGGATATCTCGGTGACTGACGAGGATGATATTCCGCGTCCATTTGAACAAAAAAGAGATGGGAGTCTGATCTCTCTAAAAATTGGCGATCCCAACGTCACAGTAGCAGAAAAAGAGATTTATAATATTCGTTATCGAGTTGCGGGAGTACTCAACCGGTTCGATGAACATGATGAATTGTATTGGAATGTTTCAGGGGACGGCTGGGAGACTCTCAAGCAGCAAGTTTCGATCCGTGTTGTGCTGCCAAAATCATCAGAAGTTTTAAAAGTAAAATGTTTTACCGGCGTGGTCGGTTCAGTCGCTCAAGACTGTGAGACAGAGCTAATCGGAGACTCAGCCGTTTTAGCCTCAGCCAAGGTGCTCGCTGGGTCACAGGATCTGACAATTGTGGCAGGTTTTGATCGCGGGCTCGTGCCGATCCCCGATCGTCATTATGAGGTTGATTGGCTGAAAATCATAAAATTCTTTCTGTATGGCTTACTCCTGTATCCGTTATCAAAAATCGTTAGGGCCCTGTGGCGACGACATTCACAACGAGAACCGCTGGTGCCATTATATGAACCACCAGAAAATGTTTCTCTGCCTGAAGTTGGGTATCTGTATGATTTCAATATTAATATGCAGGATCTAGCGGCGATTATTACTTCGCTGTGTGTCGATGGTGCTATGAAAATGAAAGTTTTAGATCAGCCTGAGCATGATATTCGAGGCTATCAATTTATAAAATTGGATCGCAATAAAGCTGACACCCAAATTAAAAAATATGTTTTTGAGAAAATTTTTTTGGGAGCAAATGACACTTTTACCCTCTATCCCAACAAAACAATCGTTCAGTCAGACTCTATTTTTGGGCCGTTTGGGATGGGCGATTTTGAGCGAGAGTCTAAGAGGTTTTTCAAGCATGATGATTATTTCATGTCTAAGAGAAGGCCCTTCCCGAAAAAAGTTTCCACAGGTTTTGGTAAACAAATTGGCCCTGTGAAATTTATTTTTGGTCTTATTTTTTTGATGATGCTCATTCAATTCGTTGCGATTGCAGTGTTCACGCTGCAATTTCCACTCGGATTACCGATTGCATTGTTGGCGGCCTCCGCTCTGTTTGTGCCGCGCTTGATTGCCAGTATTGCCCCATGGACAGCGGAGGGAGCAGTCGTACGTAATCAGATCAACGGTTATCTTGAGTTTTTGGAGACGGCAGAGAAGGATCGAATTAACTGGAGTGAGGCACAAAATATTTTTGAAACACACCTGCCATACGCTATTACATTTGGATTAACTGATAAGTGGGTGTCTCTTTTTGAGGGAGTTGTAAGTTTGCCGGTTTGGCTGGAGGGGACGACTCCTGCACAGATGTCTCGAGATCTGGAAAACACTGGTAAGGCCAAGGGAACTATTCCTCGCTCAAGTTTGTCTGATGACTTTAAACCTTCGGCAAATTATTATCGTCCGCGACGAACCATGTCGAGTAGCCGGCGTAGTGGGTTCAGCTCTCGAGGTGGACGGTCTGGGGGTGGTCATGGGGGTGGCGGCGGAAGGTCGTGGTAATTACCAACTCTCAGACAAGGCCCAAACAGCTTTGAGCCGAAGTACTCGCTTCACCTTGTCTTCAATCAAATTGGCAAAGTCAGGGTCGGTTTCGATGAGAGTTAAAATTTCTTGGTTAAGTGCTCTCGAATTAGCGGGCATGAGGATGATGTCGGCACCGGCTTGCAGGGCTCTGATTTCGGCATTGGGTATTTTGGTGACGGCTGCCATATTCATAGCATCGGTAATAATAATGCCATCAAATTGCATCTCTTCGCGCAGCAGGGTTTGCATAACGTCTTTAGAAACCGTTGCGGGGAGTCCTTGCGTGTTTACATAATCACTTTCCACCGCTAAATGTCCGACCATGATAACCGGAATCTTGTTGCGGATGGCCGCCTCAAATTGCGATAGCTCTCGAAGCGGCCCCGTGATCGTGGCCGATTCCACATGCGTATCCTCTGTCACCAGTCCGTGACCTGGGAAATGTTTCGCTGTGGGGATGATGTTGTCAGCCTTAAATATATTGGCCAGTTGGTTCGCTCGGACGATAACATCCCCTGGGTCAGTGCTAAAAGCACGGGTGTTAATAACGCTTTGATTTACCCCTCGATCGTAGACCGGGGCAAAATTGAGGTTAACACCATAGTCTTGTAAAAACTCACTAATGCCTTTCCCCACTCGATTAATTTCTTCAGGAGTATCCA
>JAHDBZ010000004.1:3057-5293 GCA_020630245.1 Candidatus Altimarinota bacterium | reverse complement strand
AGCGGTTCGTTTACGAAAAAATCATCGAGATCGCCATTAATGGCAAAACTTTTAAATACCGGCTCTGGCATCAGTGTTTGCATGATTGGGGCCTGTATCCAGGATTGTCTCCCCAGCCAGATTCCGACCCCGACTGTGATGAGCAGAGCCAATAAATGCTTTCGTCTCATCGTTTGAGTAGCTTCCAAATACCAAACACCGCTACGCCGGCGATCGCACCACCAAGATGTCCCCACCAGGAGACCCCCGGCATGAGACCGAATAGCACATTTACCAACACCATTGGCCATAGGATCGAATAAAGCTGGCGATTGCGGCGGTAGAGGATCATGGCAAAGGTTAGCAGTCCCATCGCGATTCCAGAAAATCCTAATACTGGGACATCATTCAACAGCCATAGTAGACCAACCGTTCCTAGCCAGATCAGGACCGTGATCGGCAAGGCCCAGCGCTTGAGTTGTGGCTCTAATAGGCGCCCGACGAGCAAGAGAATAAGCAGATTTGAAGCTAGATGATACAGCTGATGGTGAAAAAAGTGCGCACCAAAAGTCCCGATATTGAGATTATCAGGAAAGCTCACCAGTGGGCCAATCAGCCCCAGTTTGGCTGCGAAAAAAATGACTACGTTAACCACCGCTAGCCCAAACGTAACCGGAAAATCTCGCGGAAAAGTAGACCAATTTATATAGAGTGGGGATTTTCTCATTTATTCGTAGCGTACCGATTTACTTGCGTTATGAAAATTTCCTTTTAGGATCGGCGTACTTCAATTCATCGAGAGACGGCGAGAGACTTGACTCGCAGACCCGTCAGCAACCTGCTTTAACTCGCAAGGTGCTCCACTCAAGAGAGATGACAAATATTCGATCGAACTGAGGGACTTAAAATACTTCTTGTATGAAAAATTTATTAATTCTCGGCACCTGGTTTATTTTTGCTTACGTTTTAATATGGAGTTACGCGGTGTTAAGTCCACATACATCTAAAGTTCTTGAAAAATTTGGTATTCAAGTTTCAGACACTATGTGGATAGCTCCGATAGTTTTTCTGGTTTTAATTTATTTTGCGAATGTTTTTTATGCCAAAAGTTTTAGTATTGGTGCTGAATATGGTTTAACTCCTGCCTTTGTAGGCATGATAGCAATAATGATTCAGGTATTAGTATTTGCCATTGGCGATTTGTTTTTAGGTAACGGTGTTAGTTGGGGGCGAATATTTACTTTCTCTTTGATGTTAATGGCTGTTATTGGTGGTTACGTAATTGATAAAAATATTTCATGAAAACGACTTTTACCTCGGAATCAGTAACGTCAGGTCACCCAGATAAAGTGGCCGATCAGATCTCAGATGCCGTGCTGGATGCGTTCCTGGCTGAAGATCCAGAGTCTCGAGTGGCTTGCGAGGTGCTTGTAAACACTGGTTTGGTGGTGGTTTCCGGAGAGATCACCAGCCACGCTGACTACATTGATATTCAGCAGATTGCCCGTGATAAGATCATTGAGATTGGTTACGATCATGGCGATATGTGTTTTGACGGGCGTTCGTGTGCCGTACTCACGGCCATCGATGAACAATCTCCCGATATTGCGCAAGGTGTAGATGCCGATGGGGCTGGAGACCAAGGGATGATGTTTGGTTTTGCGGTCAACGAGACTCCAGAACTAATGCCACTACCGATTTCGCTAGCACATCGACTCACGCGACGACTGACAACGGTTCGCCAGGACGGAACTTTTGCTTATCTCCGACCCGATGGGAAAGCGCAGGTGTCAGTCGATTATGAAGATGGTAAACCGGTGCGCGTTTCAGCCGTCGTACTGTCGGCGCAGCATGCTCCCGATATTGACCAGGCACAACTGAAAGCAGACTTAATGGAAGTCGTTATCACACCTGTTCTCAAAGACTGGATTGATGAAGATACCGTTTTTCATATTAACCCGACTGGAAACTTCGTCATCGGCGGACCACAGGGAGATTGTGGCCTGACCGGACGGAAGATCATCGTTGATACATATGGTGGTATGGGGCGCCATGGTGGTGGGGCTTTTTCTGGAAAAGATCCATCCAAAGTAGATCGTTCTGGTGCTTACATGGCTCGGCACATTGCCAAAAATATTGTGGCTAACGGCCTGGCTACTAAGTGTGAAGTACAACTCTCGTATGCCATCGGGGTGGCAGAACCGACATCAGTGTTGGTCGAGACTTTCGGCACATCTGACAAGACGCCGGCCGAGCT
>JAHDBZ010000004.1:0-2957 GCA_020630245.1 Candidatus Altimarinota bacterium | reverse complement strand
CTAATCTGCTTTATTTTCCCTCGAAAGAAGCTTTCTGGGTCTTTCATTTGATAGTTAAAAAAAGCGATTTCACTGTGATAGGCGCTTGGAAACAAGATGTGAGCCTGTGGTAGTCCTGGGTCTCTGCCAAAGACGGTCAAAGTTTGTAGCCTTGTGGAAAAACATATGGAGCTTGAGTTGCTTTTATAAGTAATGCTTTCCTGCGTTTTATCTACCTGCAATCGTCTCTTTTTTTCGAGCATGGTCTGTGCCAAATCGCCGGACAGTCTTTTGACTTCTTCTACGTCGATGCGCACTTCGTTTTTCATGTTTTTTTATTATAAAATATTTGAAATAAAAGCAAGTATTTAACAAGCCTTGTAGCCTACGATAAAACCACCTGACTCTTTTGACCCGAGGGTATTTTCTCCTAAAATCGACAGGATGGATTTCAAAGTGAAGCGCATCAGTAAAACCAAGTCAAAAAACCCGCTTGTTCGGTTTTGGACGGCGCATTTTCATCCCAAAAAAACGCTGGCCATTTTTTTGTTTTTAGTATTTGGTGGGGCGGCTTGGGCCGGTACGGCCTGGATTAATAACGGTGGACTAAAAAAGACCGTCGTCCGGGTGGTTAATAATCTGCCAGTAGACATGGACAAGAACGGCCATGTGAATGTGCTATTGCTTGGCGTGGCGGGGAAAAACGAAGAAGGCGGAAATCTCTCTGATTCGATTATGCTGGTATCGGTTGACCCAAATGAACCATCGGTAAGTTTGCTCAGCCTGCCTCGTGATCTCTACATGGCCTCTGGGGTAGGAGAACGAAAGGTAAATGAAATCTACGCCGCGGCTCGGCATAAGCACGGCGACAAAAAAGGGCTCGATATTGCTAAAAAGGCCATCGAAGACTTCACTGGCATTGAGGTCCACTACGGAGCCGTGATTAACTTTGCTATTTTTGAAGAAGCCATTGACGCCCTAGATGGTATTAAGGTTTTCGTTCCTCAGGACATAGTAGATCCCAATTACCCAGATGATAATTATGGGTATCAGACTTTTGTGATACGGAAAGGAAACCAAGTTCTCAATGGTGCTACGGCCCTCAAATACGCTCGGAGTCGTAAGACGACCTCGGATTATAGTCGTGCGCAACGTCAGCAGGATGTATTGATGGCAATGAAAGCAAGAGCGCAAGAGCTTAATCTCCTGACTGACTTAGACAAGCTCGGCAGTCTGTATTCGATCTATAAAGACAATATCAATACCGATGTTTCATTGACGGAGGCTATTGCTATGGCCAAGATTGGTACGGCGCTCGAGTACAAACACGTAGTTTCGGCCGTACTCAATGACGATCCTCTGCAAAAAGGTGGCTTTCTCTATGCACCGGCTCGTGAATTTTACGGTGGACAATATGTGCTTTTGCCAGAAAGCTGGAAAGACACGCGTGAATTTATCCGTCTGACATTGCAAGTCCCTGAAATTCTGAAAGAAAATGCCCAGATATCGGTACTCAATGGTTCAAAGATTGAAGGACTAGCGGGAGATATGGGGACGCGGCTGCGTCGTTTTGGATTCCATGTGATCGAAACCGGAAATTTCAACGATAGCCGCCCGGTGTTTCAGAGTTTTTATACCGTTATGAGTCTCAATCCAGTATCAGGAACGACTCAGTTTTTAGAAAAATTTCTTGGGTTTGAATCCCAAGAACTCGATTCAGTTATCAGTGACGAAGATCTACTCGATATTCAGATGGTGATCGGAACGACACAAGAGCAATAGTTTTAAAGCGGTGCTTTGAAAGTGTCGGCTTGATTTGGGAGGGTCTTTTTGGCGGTTTCGACGGTGATTAGATCTTTCTCTAGTAGCCAGTCGAGAGTTTGTTTCATCGACACCATCCCTTCATTTTTCCCCATTTCGATGACGGATTCGAGCTGGTAGGTCTTGCCTTCTCGGATGAGATTGCTGACCGCATAGTTTTGAAAGAGAATTTCAAAAGCGGCTACGCGACGCTCTTCATGTTTGAGTGGGAGTAGTGATTGCCAGATGACGCACTTGAGGACTTCTGACAGTTGAGTGCGGATTTGGTTTTGTTGCTCGGCTGGAAAGACGTCGATGAGACGGTTTACAGAATTTGTAGCTCCGTTGGTATGAAGGGTTCCAAAAACTAGAGCGCCGGTCTCTGCCGCCGTCACCGCGGCTGAAATGGTTTCGAGGTCTCGTAGCTCTCCCACGAGGATTACATCGGCGGCTTGTCGCAGACAAGAACGGAGAGAGCGACCGAAATCTTTGGTGTGGATATCGATCTCTCGCTGTTCAATGAGAGATTTGGCTGGTCGATGGACAAATTCGATCGGATCCTCGATGGTTACGATGTGTTTGTGTTGTTCCTTATTAATCAGGTCAATGATAGCCGCAAGTGTCGTCGATTTCCCAGAACCCATGGCACCAGTCACGAGTATGAGTCCGTTTTTGTGATGGGTGACTTTTTTGATTTGCTCCGGTAGATTTAGATCATCGAAGTGTGGTACGTTTTCTGGAATATGTCGGAATACGATAGAGATACCGCCCATTTGCCAAAACGTATTTACTCTAAAACGCGCCCCTACATCAGAGTCGATCGCAAAATCTAGTTCTAGTTGATTCCCAAATGCTTCTCTCTGCTCTTCTCCCATTTTTCCGACCAAGTATTTTTCTAAAAATACCGAGCTGAGCACCGGTTCATCCTCCAGAAAAATAGTTTTTCCGTGCAGTCTTAGAGCTGGTTTAGAGCCAGCAGATAGAAAAATATCAGACGCCCCCATTTCCAAGGCTTTGATCTTGTACTGTTTCACTTGTTCGATGACGCGGTGGATGTCTTGATTCATGATATCGGATCATTTTACCAGATTTCGGCCCCAAAAACAAGTCTCGGTCTTTGCTCTAAAAGCTATATACAGGGTTGAAATTCATCAAGAGATGTGCTACAATGGTCGGAT
>JAHDBZ010000043.1:2926-6643 GCA_020630245.1 Candidatus Altimarinota bacterium | reverse complement strand
GGATTTCCATGGTTCGATTATTTATAAGTGGGCATTCGTATTTAGGGGCATCATCCCAACCGGCATTATTTAGTTTTTCAATTTCTTCAAACCCGTACTGAGGATCTAGAAAAGCATCAGTTCCTATAATCCCGCGGATGTTCTCTTTTGCGCTTAGTGCTGCTAAGACGGCTATATAGCTCCCAAGACTGTTCCCAAACACTAAAACTTTATCATTATAGCGCTCGGCTAGTTTTTGAATAGCTTCTACTGTGCCGGATTGGAAAAGTTGTGAGGGTTCAGTCTCCCTCAAGATTGCTTCATCATTGCGCCATTGGTATGACAAATTGTAGTCAGCATCTCTCAGTGCGGCTTCCATTTGCGGGATCATTGGGTCGGGACTTCCAAGACCGTGTAGATAAAGAGCGGGACGCCCAGAGTTCTTTCCAATTTCTAGTTCAAAGTGTTCGTTCATTAAATTATTAATAATTGGTTGTTATAAATGTGTCAATGGTTGCAAAAGTAATTCGAAATACTGAAATGGGGGGCCCTTCG
The DNA here is from genome assembly GCA_020630245.1 of Candidatus Altimarinota bacterium. GTDB lineage: Bacteria > Patescibacteriota > Gracilibacteria > UBA4473 > UBA4473 > JAHDBZ01. The sequence continues at coordinate 6,109 of JAHDBZ010000043.1, read as the reverse complement.
GCTGCGCTCAGGGTGACAACAAAGAGGTGTTTTTTTTATTAACTTAACTGTTCTGCTGCTTCAATGGTGTTTTCAATCAAACAGAAAACCGTCATGGGCCCTACCCCGCCCGGAACTGGCGAGATGGCTTTGGCTTTTTCAGATACCGCTTCAAAATCAACGTCTCCGCAGAGCTTACCTTCTTCGGTGCGATGAATACCCACATCGATAACGACTGCACCTTCTGGTACAGATTCGGCTTTGAGGAATTTTGGGATCCCAACGGCTACGATAATGATGTCTGCGTCCTCCAGCATCTTATCTATATCTTTTGTCCGAGAATGACAGGTCGTGACTGTAGCGCGTTTATTGAGCGCGAGAATGCTTACGGGTTTACCAACGATGTTTGATCGGCCGATAACCACTACGTTTTTGCCCATGAGGTCTTCACCAGATTCTTCAATCATGCGGATAATGCCTTTGGGAGTACAGCACTGCAGGCAAGGTTCTCCGAGAAATAATCGACCAACGTTGGTCGGGGTGAATCCGTCCACATCTTTGTTCGGATCGATGGTGTTGAGGACTTTTTCGACTGAAATATGGTCGGGGAGGGGCAGCTGAACGATCACCCCATGAATAGAATCATCGGCATTAATGCATTCGATCTCTTCGAGGATCTTGGCTTCGCTGACATCTGCGTCGTAGCGCCAGGTCTCGGCGAGGATGCCCGCTTTGTCAGCGAATTTCTCTTTCTGTCGGACGTAGCTTGCACTAGCGGCGTGGTCTCCAACGAGAATGACCACCAATTTTGGTTGAACATTTTTTTTGTTCAATTTGTTTACTTTAGGAATAAGCTCTTCCTCGAGGAGGCGAGTAGCGATGTCGCGGCCGGAGATTATATGAGGTTGATGGTTCATGGTGAATGGTTGATAGTTATTTTAGAGTTTTTTGAAAGGCAATTAACTGTCTTAATACCGATTCAATTTGATGTATTAGATGAGTGCTTTCTGCAGCATTAATATAACCCATTTGATTGGCTATGAGAACTTGAGTTTCTACTTCGTTGGCAGACCCCTTTGCAATGCTGCAAAATCTATGGAAATCTCTTTGAGATCCGCGACCATGACCTTCGGCAATATTGCTTGGAATTGAAATAGCGGCTCTATTTAGCTGAGAAACTAAATTAAATCGCTCATCTTTAGGGAATTTTTTTGTTATTTTTAAGATTTCGATTGATAGATTGAAACTGCTTTGCCAGATACGAAGATCTTTATAATTCATTGTTGAATTATCGTAGGCTGCTAGTTGTGAAGCGTAAAGCCTGGAACTTCACTTGAATTTAATTTTTCAACCCTACTACTAACCATTCACCATTCACCATTAACCATTCACCATTAACCATTTACTATTTACTTTTTTGCAATTTCTCCAGCACCAAATTTAGAATTTCTTGGCCGATTTCTTCACGTTTGCGTAGCTCGCCACCGAGATCGACATTGATCTTTTGCCAGCGGAAATCACTAGTACAGCGTTCGAGAGCGACGTCTTTTACTTTGCGAAGGTAGGTTTCGTCTGATTCGTGGAGGTCCGTGGTGCGGCCCTTGGCGGCGTGGATTTTTTTACGGGCTTCGAAGCTTGCATCGAGGAAGATTACCAAACTTTCGCGGGGAAAGCCGAAGATGTCGTACTCGAGCTCTTCGACGTAATCGATGAGTTCTTGACGGTCCTTTTCTTTGTCGGCGCGTCCGGGTGTGTAGATCAGGTTTGAGGTGACGCCACGGTCAAAAATTACGACTTCGTTTTCATCGCGCATGGTCTCGATCTCTTCGATCTGTGCCAGACGATCGGCCGCGTAGAGGCTGGCAATGAGGCGGGGGTCAATGTCGTGAAAATCTCCAAGTTCTCCACGCAGGTACGCCGCGATGCGTTTGCCAGCGGTGGTGGTTTCGTAACCAGGGAAACGTTTCCAAGCGGTTTTGAGCCCCGCTGATTTTAGGTTTTCAATCAGGAGTTCGGTTTGGGTGGATTTACCGCAGGCGTCTAAACCTTCGAGGACGATGATGGGAGCTTTCATGAGTAGTAGGTAGAACTTAGAGCTTAGAACTTAGTTTTTACTGTATTTAAGTTTGCAGATAACGATCGAGGTTTGAACTGCAATGAGCATGACATTGACGATCATTATTGGCCAGTCTTGCTTGAGATAACCGTAGATAATCCAGAGGATCGATGCCGTGCTGAGGGTTACAAAAGTCTTGAGTGAAATATCGCGCACTAGTTTCGTCCGCCAGGCCTGAATGGCTTGCGGGATGTAGGCAAAGGCCAGGATAGCCGTGGCTGTGTAGCCGAGGAGATCAACAGGATTAATTTTGTAACGGGTTAATTTGCTAATTTGCTAATGGAAGTTTAATTTTTTGACGTGAAAGATACAGTTAAAATTTTTGGAATTCTCAATGTGACGCCTGATAGTTTTTCGGATGGAGGAAAACAGTCCGGGGGAAATGCTTTCCCCCAGAGACCCCCTTTAACATTAGAATTCGTTCGTTTAGGGAACCCACGAGACCCTAAACATCATTCATTATTTTTAAAATTATTTTTGATTTAGCATGCCAGTAAAGATCTTTGGAATTTTGAATGTAACGCCAGACAGTTTTTCGGACGGAGGACAATTTGATTCTTTAGAATTGGCGTTGGAGCAAGCTGGGAAATTATTTGCGGATGGTGCTGATTTTGTAGACGTAGGCGGGGAGTCGACGCGGCCTGGAGCGAGAGAATTGGAGTGGCAAGAGGAGTGGCAGCGTTTAGAAAGTTTTTTTTCAGAAATTCAAAATTCAAATTTAAAAATCCAAAACTTCTCACTTGATACGCGGAAGCTAGAAGTTGCTGAACGCTTCTTGAACCTTGGTGGACAGATCATAAATGACGTGTCAGGGTTTCAAGACCCGCGCATGATTGACTTAGTTTCGGCGCGCGATGGCTGGGCGATCGTGAATCATTTTCCAGGAAATACGATTGATGAAGTTCATGAACAAAAAATTAGTTCAATTAGTCGAGTGCAAGATGAATTATTACGTAAAAAAGAAGCATTAATTTCAGCCGGGATTGATCCTAATAAAATTATCTTAGATCCAGGGATTGGATTTGGGAAAACCATGGATCTCAACTGGGAGTTATTAAAATTTCCAGCGCTCATCCCAAACGAAAAAG
>JAHDBZ010000043.1:0-2826 GCA_020630245.1 Candidatus Altimarinota bacterium | reverse complement strand
GCAGCGTGTTCGTCACTAATTTTGGCAATTGGATTTTCAACTGGGGCGCCTTGGGTCAAGGTGCCATTAGCAAATTTTAGGGAGGCTTTGCTGGTTACTTTTCCGTGTAAACGGTAGACCATTTCAGACATCTCACCACGGGTGATTTGTTTTTCTAGTTGGCTGATAGTGGTTGGGATCGCTGCTCGGTTGCTAAGTGTGTTTACGAACGGAGCGTACCAAGCGCCTTCGCCTCCGTCATTTTGTTTGAAGCTGAGACTGATCATCTTTGCGGCTTCGACGAAATTTACGTTTTGGGCTGGACGGAAGGTTCCATCAGGGTAACCGCCGATGATGCCGTTTTGTTTGGCCACACAGACAAATGGCGCAAACCAAGCATCACTGGGAACATCTGGGAAAGCATTTGCGGCTTTGTCACAGCTATCGATCTGTGATTGACTGTAGTTTGCCGCTACGAGGATCTTGGCGAGCTCGGCTCGGTTGATCTTTCGATCGGCGCGGAAGGTGTTGTCTGGGTAGCCACTAACGACGCCTTTGGATTTGACGTATTCGATGGCCTGGAAATTGGCATGACTGGTTGCCAAGTCAGCGAAGCCAGCATGGCTCATAGCTGGAATAACTAAGAGCGCCAGCAAAGTGAAAAGTTTTTTCATGATTTTGGGGGCTAAAAAAATATCACCTTTGATTATCAAGATTTAGAGAGTCTTGTCACGCAAAGCTTGTGATGTAAGTTACTGTTTTTGTGATTTTGCTCCCAAAAGAAGTCCGCCAGTAATTCTTCCTTGAAAACTTCTGTCGACAATTTGAGCGGCCGCTTGAATATCCAAGCCCATGGGTACGTGTCGTAACATCTGTATTTCTTGTGGCGTAAAGAGTGCGTAGCCACCCAACGCAGCTACTCTTTGGCTTATCAGAGAGGCTTCAGCGAGTACTTTCCTGTCCATTTCTGTGACTTCTGGGATACTGGTAAGGGAAGATAATTTAGCCAGTATGGCCATAGCCTTTCCCACAGTTTGTTGTTCTGTGTTACTCAGTGCAGATAGTGCATCGAAGTATTTGTCGTTAATCGTTACATCTACCAAGAGACCTCCATCTATTTTTACATCATTGTTTTCCATGTTTTATTTATACTTTTTTTGCTCCGCCTGGCAAAAAAATCCATTCCAGCATTTTCCTTGACCACAACCACAGCCTTCAGTAAAGGCATCGGTGCAGTAGTTGCGGGCGCCACAGTCATCCTTGCAGCCACTGCTATGCATCTGCCAAGTTCCGCCACCAACCTCACACTGCAGTGTAGGTGAAACCCCAACCTTTTGTGGTGCGAATCGATAGGTAAGTAGGTAGACACTCACGAATATCAGAGTCATGAGTGCACAGAGTATGAAAACAAATTTCTTGAGAACAATTTTTTTGTTCATTCTATATTTTTTCTAGAGCCGATTGTATAGCCTTCGCCCCAATGCCAGCACTTTCGTACAGCTCGGCTGGTTTGCCCGAGAGCTGGTATTCTTCGACGGCAATTGACTGAAAGTGATCGAGACCGATGCCATGTTCGGCAGCATAGAGCGCTACTTGGCTGGCGTAACCGCTGCGGCGGTTATGGTCTTCGACCACGATGACTTTGCCAGTTTTTTCGAGAGATTTCTTCAGACCTTCGTCGAAGTGTTTTGGACTTGAAGCGATGAGGATTTCGGCGTCGACGCCAGATTCTTTGACCGCATTGAGTGCTTCGATAACCATTGGCCCACTGGCGACCACAGTGATGGCATTTCCTTCACGAAGTATGTCGGTGCGTCCGTAGGAGTACTCGTAATTTTCATCGAATAGGGCCGTGCCATCTGGCTTGGTGAGGATTGGTAATTTGTGTCGACCCATGCGGACGTAAAAGTTACCGTAGTGACTAGCCGCGTAACGGATGATGCGGTCACACTGGTTTGGGTCTGCCGGTTCACAGATGTGCGTGTTGAACATCCCGAGAAAAGAACCCATGTCATCAATGGCTTGATGAGTTGGGCCATCTTCTCCCACGCTCAGCCCACAGTGAGTGGAGACCATTTTTACGTTGGTTTCATTGATGTCGTTTACCCGGGCCTGATCTTTGGCGCGAGAGCTCATAAAGGCACCAAAGGTAGAGACAAAAGGTACGAATCCATCAAGGGAAAGAGGTCCAGCGACGCTGACCATGTTTTGTTCACAGATCCCAAACTCGATATGTTGGGCTGGAAGTTCCGCTTTGACGCCGTTGGTTTTGACTGATCCTCCGAGATCAGCGGTTCCAGCGAGGACGTTTTTATTGTGCTTTGCTAGATCTAGTAGGGCATTCCCATAGGCAGAACGACAGTCCGTGACCGTGTCGGTAGCGTAGAGGGTAGGATTTCCAGTTGAGAGTGAAGGATGAACGGTTAATGGTTTTGTGAATGGCGTAGGTTTAGGATTAAAGCCAACTTCTTGGCGCCATGTTTCGAGCATTTGTGATTCTTCACTACTGAGTGTTAATTCTGGTAGGGCTAGTTGTGCTTCGATTTCTGCCGGTTTCGGGGCTTTTCCGTGCCAAGAGGCTTTGTCATCTCGTCCAGCCGGTTCCATCATTGGGACGCCGTAGCCCATGATCGTTTGTCCTACGATCATTACTGGTTTGTCAGCGTTGATAGCAGCTTGAAGGCTCGTCCACAGCGCTTCATGATCATGACCGTCAACTTCGATTACCTCCCAGCCATGTGCGGCAAACATAGCGCTGACGTCAATTGGAAGAGTAGCGGCTAGGCTGTCGGTGAGTTGGACGCGGTTGTAGTCACAGAAACCGATGAGGTTATCGAGTCCTTCTTT
>JAHDBZ010000042.1 GCA_020630245.1 Candidatus Altimarinota bacterium | reverse complement strand
AATCTTATTAAATATTAGGATTAGAAATATCAATCGGCCACTCCGTTTGCTGCTCGACCATTAACTCTCCTGAATAGAACCGTTCTCGTACATAACCACACAGGTACAAGCTGCCCGTGACTAAAGTTTTCCCTTTCGCCACAGCAACGGCCTTGTTGTAATCAGTCTCAACACTTCCGACCTTGTGTAGTGTTTGTAGTTCCGTAGCTGAGATTGACCCCGAAAATTCAGTCCAGATGACGTTTTCAAAGTATGGGAGTATAGCAGAAAACGTTTCTGGATCATGATTTTGGCTCATGGCCAGGATGGCCGTTTGGGGTTTAAATTTCTGGATCTTGGGCAAAATGTACTCAAATCGAGGACCAGAATGTGCCCCATCCAGGATTAAATTGTCCCCTACTTTCTCCCAGCGCGCAGGCAGTCTTGGGCTTTGCATCTGAAAGTCATCATTCTCTAGTATTTTTTCACAAATATTACGAGCAATTTTTTTGTTCATTTTTGACTTAAGTCCTTTTAAATAAGTTATTTTATTGGTTGAAGTTTTTTCAAAAATAGAACTATATTTTTGTTCATAAGTAAGATTTAAGAGGCTGTCTTCGGTAAAGATGCCAGCCTTGGCGGCGGCTAAATTCTCTATGCTATGCTCAAACATTTCCAAGTGATCCTCCCCGATAAAGGTAACCGCCGCAATCCGGAGACCTTGCACAGCATTCACGGCATCCAATGCTCCCCCGATGCCAACCTCACAGATCAAAACATCGACATTATACTGGGCAGCAAGGTAAATGCCGGCCACCACAATGGCTTCATAGTACGTAGGACTGAGATCATGAACCGCGCAGAGGTCTTTGATATACAAAATCGCTTCACAGAAAGATTTCTGGGTAATCAATTGACCATCGATACGAATGCGCTCATTAACGACCTGCAGATGCGGAGAGGAGATTAATGCGACCGACTTCCCTTGGTCTAGAAGCGTTTGCTCTGTGTAGCGAGCTGTACTCCCCTTCCCAGCGGTTCCTCCGATGATAACTCGATAATCGAAGCTATGATCGGGCCGTCCCAACGCCGAAAGTAACTGGTGAGTTGTGTCTAGACTTGGCGCCTGCTTTTCTCGAAAGAATTTCTTTTCTGAGGCTAGTGCGTTAAGCCAATCGAGAGCTATTTTGAATTCTGTCATACGCAATGAATCATAAGCCGGTAATAAAAATTTGCATCCCCAAATATTTCGCTTAATATCTGCCGGCTGTTTCGACAGCTTACAAATTTCGGGCGATTAGCTCAGTTGGCTAGAGCATCTCGTTTACACCGAGGAGGTCGCGGGTTCGAATCCCTCATCGCCCACCATTTCACACCGAACTTTCCAGCCTGTCTGGAATCACATCGGTTTTTTATTCGACTCTGGACAAGCCAGAGCGTTCGATTACTGTTGTTCTAAAATGCACGATCACCATGACGGTTGCGGCTGTGGAAATACCCATAAGACAGAAGAATCGCCTAAATGTATCTCAGAATTCGTTTCACGAAATGATAATTACAAAGGCGTCGTTTATGAGCTTCCAACCGAGCCCAAAAAATATGAAGCGGCTATCTATCATTGGACACAACCAAAAGATGAAGAACCACTTTGGGAGCGCATCGCTGGTCCAGTAGTGCTCGACACTCAACCCGCCGCTGAGACCTGGGTACAGCAAAACTTATCGGTTTACGCTGGTGAGCGCCTAGACAACACCATCAGCGATCAACTCCGTAGTGAAGTACTGGCAGCGCTGGGGCATGATGACTTTGACTTTCTCGATCCTCAAAATTTTGCGATAAGCTTTCTGGAGTCTGAAGATAGTGATGAATGGCTACCGATTCCACAAGTAGAAAAGTTGCTGGCGGCTGGAGACTTTTATTTTGTGGAGTGGAAAGGGTCATGGTTGGCCGGTTTTTTGTATGATGAAGCAACGATTCGGTGTTGGAAAAGATTCGAGGACCTTAAATCGGCCCTCATCGAAATTGTCTAAAGGTTTTGATTACTAATTCTGCAGTTCCGCCGTCAGAATCAGACGATTTTTATTGGTCCCAACTGGTGTACAAGTCATTAGCGTCATGATCGAGCGATCTTTTGGCTGGTTGAGAACCTCTACGGCTGTCGGTGGTACGATTTCTGAAAGTCTAATCAGGTATTCGTATTTTTTACCTTCCCAGTAAACCTCAACTGTATCCCCTACTTCCACTTCGTGTAGCAAGGCAAAGACGTCCTTAAATCTCCCTGGATCCCAGTCATAATACGACGAATGTCCGGTCAGGAAGAAGTTTCCGTAGTTCCCGGGGGCATGAGACACTGGATGAACTACTACTCCGTCTTGCAGGCCGGCTTGAATAAACTGTTCCAGCTGATTCCAGTTTTGATGACCTGGCACTGAGATTAGTGGCACATTCTTCTTGATTCGTGGAATATAGAGGCGATTATCAGATGGATAGATTGCCATTCGAGAGAAAACTTCTTTGGCTTGATTCTTTGGTTTGAGATTTTTCGTTGTCAGTGAAACTCGATTACGCTTCACCGGTTGTAGTTTCTCAAGCTTTGGTTGTACGGCTTCAATAGCGGCCGCTTCTTCGGTAAAGAGGCTCGCCTTAAGCGTTTCGTATTTAAACTCCGCAATCTGAGAGAAAGCACTCCGGTTCATAAAGATGTGCGTCGCTCCCCAGACCATAAAAACGATCCCAACAAAGATCATCATATCTACCCACAGCGGTCGTCTGCGTTTTAGTTTTCCGAAAGCGAATTGTGATTGATTATGCATCCAACAAAATATCAATAAATCGGGCGATTGTAATCAAAAAAGGCTTTCTTGGCAAGAGGGTGACGTTGTCGACTCTACGACGTGTAGTTTTTATATAAAACTTAAAACACTAAAACCCCAAGCTTCTAATCCACTAAACTAAGTGTTTTCCACTCAGCCCAAACCGGCTACGAACCAGTTCCAGCTTCGCTTCTGCGATAGCGTTTGCTTTCTGTGCTCCAGACCGAAGGATATCTTCTACTAGATCAGGCTTTGAAGCTAATTCAGCCCTTTTGGCGCGAGCATCTGCGAAGTAATCCCAGACGAGTTCAAAGAGTTGTTTCTTGCTATCTCCGAAACCAATATCTCCATTACGGTACTGATCTTCGAGGTTTTTAAGGTTTGGATTCTCAAATAAACGATGCAGGGCCATGACATTACAGGTGTCTGGATCGATCGGATCTCCGAGATCCACTGATTCAGTCTTAATCGACATGATTTTCTTTTTCATGGTCTTTTCGTCAGCAAAGACTTCTATCGTGTTTCCATAGGATTTAGACATTTTGGCCCCGTCGAGACCAGGAATCGTTTGAACGGCCTCCTTTATCTGTGCTTCTGGCAACACAAAAGTCTCGCCAAAGTGATGATTAAATTTCTGCGCGATGTCGCGGGCCATTTCTACGTGTTGTTTTTGATCTTTTCCGACCGGTACGACTTCAGCATCATAAAGTAGGATATCAGTCGCCATGAGTATCGGATAGGTAAAGAGACCAACGTTAGCCTCTAGTCCTTTCGCCGTTTTATCTTTGAATGAATGAGCGCGTTCCATCAGTCCCATAGGCGTAAGACAGGAGAAATACCACAGCAGTTCCGTGTGAGCGCGGATATCTGATTGGCGGTAGAAGATTGATTTTTGAGGATCAATAACCAAGGCAAGCCAGTCCAGCACACCAGCGGCCTGATTGGCCGCAAAAAGCTCAGGATCCTGTTTACTGGTGAAGCTATGCAGATCTGCCACAAAATAAAGACACTCGTTACCACTGCCTTGCAGCTCTTTAGCCTGCTTCATCATCCCAAACCAATTCCCGATATGAGAATTACCACTCGATTGCATGCCGGTTAGGATTCGTGTCATCGCGCACCATGATACTGAACTTCTTTTCTTTGGCGAAACGAAAACCAAAATGTTGATTTATGATTAAAAAACCTTTAAAGGTATATTTTGTCACATGGAGAAAATCTGCGCGCTGTCGGGACAAAAGTTTACCGTTACGGAGTCCGACCAGCGTTTTTACGAGCAAGCCGGATTTCCCATACCCGATATTTGTCCTACTGAGAGACAACGCCAGCGATTGGCCTGGCGCAATGAAAGTCATCTCTACTGGAGAAATTGTGATGGTACGGGCGAACGTGTCCTATCTGTCTTCGCACCAGAATCACCATATACCGTTTATGACTATGATTATTGGATTTCTGATCAATGGAATCCGATGGATTACGGACGTGATTTTGATTTCAGTCGACCTTTTTTTGAGCAATTTGGCGAACTCTTACTAGCGGTGCCACAAGTAGCCCGTTCGGCTTTTGACAACGTTAACTCTCCCTACGTAAACCAAGCCGGACAAAACAAAAATGCCTACATGATCTTTGAGGCCGATTACACCGAGGATTGTGCCTATTGCTGGCATATTACCGACTCTCAACGCTGCCTGGATTGTGATTACCTAGAAAGGTGCCAGGACTGCTACGGCTGCGTCTCTTGCCTGGATTGCACCAATCTCAAATACAGCGAAAACTGTACAGATTGTCACCACAGCTATTTCCTCAAAAACTGCAAAAACTGTCGACATTGCTTTGGCTCTATTAATTTACAGGACAAAGAATTTTACTTTTACAACCAACCACTGAACCAGGAAGAATACTTTGCAAAATTAATGACTCTGGGATTAGAAACTACGTCCGGAATACAAAACCAAAGGCAAGTGGCTCAAGAATTTTTTGAAACTCAACCGCATCCACACTGCAATGGTTTTGAGAATCAAAGTTCAACCGGTGATTATCTCTACAACTGCCAAAACTGTCAGGACTGTTACTTCCTGGTCGATAGCCAAAACTGTCGCTACGTCACCGAGTCTCGTAATGTAAAAAATACCCATGACATGGATACCTTTGGCTCACGGAATGGAGTTGATAGTTGTTACCAAGTAATGGAAATCGGCGGTAAGGCCGAAAACGTTTATTTCTCAGAGCAAGTCTGGCATCGCTGTGGCCGGATCTATTACAGTAAATGCTGCCTGAATCATTCTTATGACTTGTTTGGTTGCATAGGACTGCGCAACGCCCAGTATTGCATCCTCAATAAACAATACAGCGAAACAGAATACTTCCAGCTCAGAGATAAAATCATCGATCATATGGGTGAAACTGGTGAATATAGTCACTATTTCCCAAAAGAACTGTCCCCTTTCGGATATAACGAAACCGTTGCCCAAGAGTATTATCCATTACTACGATCAGAAGCCCTCGATCAGGGATTTAAATGGGCTCCTATTCCCGAAGAAAAATACGACGGCCCCAGTCACGCTACGCCTGATTCGATTAAAGACGCTGACCTAACGATCTGTGATCAGATTCTCAATTGTCAATCGACCAACAAGAACTACCGCATCCTGCAGTCAGAGTATAATTTTTACAAAACTCACAACCTCCCCATCCCGACGCTCTGTCCTATGGAGCGCCACCGTCTCCGAGATGATCTGCGCAATCGGCGACGACTCTTTGAAAGGCATTGCGCTGAGTGCCACACCGCGCTCCAGACGACCTATGGCCCGGAGCGCGTAGAAACAATCCTGTGTGACAGTTGTTACCGCTAAATTTTTTCAGAGAAATACTGGTCAATCGCTCTAACGGTGGCTCGAGCGTAGTCATCTACCCTTTTTGCCGATACATCAGAATAGGCATACTTAGGATTCTCTAGTAGATGTGGCTTCAAAATCTCAAACAGTAACGAACGCGGGTGCTGGACCATCAAGCCTTCAGCAGAAACGTCTGGTACCGAAAAATTGTACGGCCTATTTGCCACCACCTGCCTACCAAACTTTTTCAATTCCGTGACAAACTTTTGTGACAAATCGAGGTCCCCATAGAACTTTCGACCAGGGATTTCCCCATCACTATTAGAGTTAATCACGCAGTCATGCCGCTTCGGTCCATTATTGCTAATCGAGCCCAATATATATTCCGGTATTTTTCTGTGATTCAGCGGATTGTTACGCTCAGGGCTGCCGTTCATGCTGTGAGGCAATATCAATAAAGATTTCGGCTCAAGCCCCTGCATTATTGCTTGTATCTCAGCCTGAGTCTTGTCATTGTGATTCAATAAATCTTGATAGAGTTCTCGATCCGTATGCGGAATTGATTGAATGACCGCGGCTTCTCCGACACGATTTCCGTCCAAAGCGCCTCTGTTGTGCTTGATCTGAGCGGTTTTTACCCAAAAATCCGGGAAGACCTGGGTTATTCTTTTTGCCAGACTCTCTACATATTCATTTATACCTCTGTCTTGCTCAATCCTTAAATATGACTCAAGGACAAAATCAGCATTGATCCCATGACCTACAACTGCCACATTTTGTAAAAATGCCTCCTTCCAGCGGTCACTGAGTTTAGAATTTCCGAGCGGATTCTGCAGGTCACAGGCTCCATGTGCGTTAAGAATAAAAATGTTGGGAGATCCCCCATTTTGGGGGCCGTAATCGGTAACTTCTAAGTTACTCATGGTGTAAAAAATTAAAAAACACAAAAAAACCGCTGGGTTAGCAGCGGCCATATCTGAAATTAATTTACTACAAATACAAAACTACCGCTGCGAGGAAGGCAGAAGCAGGAGAAGTAGTTGTGTAGTGCGAGTAAACATTTTCAGATTGTCAGTATAGACCTGCCTC
>JAHDBZ010000041.1 GCA_020630245.1 Candidatus Altimarinota bacterium | reverse complement strand
CGCGCGAACACGCGGCCTCCCACCTACCAATCTGGTGGGTTTTTTGTGGTGTCTAAATCACTTGAAAACCACCACAAAACCGCTACTCTCACGCGGTAAATTAAACGAAATACTATGCTAAACTTTATAAAATCAATTTTTGGAAAAGAAAAAGGAAGATCCCGTCCTGCGACGGGAGGTGGTTGTGGCGGGCACTGTGCTTGCGCAGCGGCTAAGGCTCCAGTCGATCTTGGACTCAATGACAATGACAAAGCCGTCCTAGCGGGCGTCGATGAGCGGATCGTGGTCGGAAAAATAATCGATATCCAGGATCATTCGGATCCAAAGGTTACCAAGGTAAAAGTCACCCAGTGTGATCTAGGACACGGGAAGATTGAACAGATCTTGTGCGGGGGCTCAAACATCGCCGTTGATATGATCGTGCCAGTAGCCACGGTCGGCACTGATCTTAGCGGTGGGTTTGTTATCGGAGAAAGAGCTATCCGCGGAGAGATGTCTCATGGTATGATCTGCGCGCAAGCCGAACTCGGTCTGAGTGCGGAAAATGAAGAAAAAGGTCAGATCTGGCCGCTTCCAGCAGCGCTCGGAGCGAAGCTCGGTACGCCCATTAATCAACTATAATTTAGCAAATGGTTTATAGTAAATGGTGAATGAAAGAACCATTCACCAATAACCATTCACCAATAACCATAACATGAAATTATCATGGCAGTGGCTCCAAGAATTTGTGGATCTACCAAAGGTAGAAGCCACCACTGTGGGTGAAAAACTTACGTTGCACACCGCCGAGCTCGAAGAAATCATCGAGCGACGCAGTGCTTTTGAGCGAGTAATCTTGGGAAAGTTGCTATCGATTGCGCCGCATCCAGAATCAGACAAGTTAAGCGTGGCCCAATTTAATCTCGGGAAAGCTGGCCAGAAGCAGATTATCTTTGGGCAAGTACACCAAGTTGCAATTGGAGAGATCCTGCCAGTAGCGACGGATGGCGCTCAGCTGGCCTCAGGAATAGATATCAAAGTTAGCGAGATCCGCGGACAAAAGTCAGAGGGCATGATCGCAGACAATCTTGAGCTTGGACTCAAGCAAGAAGGTTTACTCCGTTTTACCGATGAAAAATTAATCGGGCAATCTTTGCCAGACGTTATTTCTGCCCTGGGAGACACGCTTTTCGACATTGATAATAAAAGCCTGACCCATCGACCAGATTTGGTCGGACATCGTGGATTTGCGCGCGAACTGTCGGCTATTTTCGATGCCAAGTTGACGCTGCCAGAGCCAGTTTTGGCGCTGCCACAAAAAGATGGAGGCTTGGTCGTCGACATTCAGACCAAAGGCTGTCGTCGTTTTTGCGGACTGCGCGTGGATAACGTCACCGTGGAAGACTCTCCATTAGAGGTGCAAATGCGGCTTGAAAACCTCGATATACGAGCGATTTCAAATCTTGTCGACATCACTAACTGGATCATGATGGAATACGGTCAACCGATGCATGTTTTCGACGCGGACAAGATCGAAGGCAAGATCATCGTTCGTCAGGCCAAAGCCGGTGAGACCCTTGTCGCGCTAGATGGTGAAACGTATGAACTGTCACCTGAGGACATGGTCGTGGCCGATGAGCAGAAAGCACTGTCAGTCGCGGGAATCATGGGAGGCCTGGACTCTTCGGTTACCACCGACACCAAAAACGTAGTCTTTGAAGTCGCTAACTGGGACCCAGTCCAAATCCGCAAGACTTCGCAAAGACTTGGTCTACGGAGCGACAGCTCGATGCGTTACGAAAAGTCGCTCGATCCAGAGAAATGTCGCAAGGCACTAATGGCCGCGACGGAGAGAGCGTTAGGCCTGTGCCCAAAAGCGACAGTTTCCTCGGCGCTTGTCGATCAATATCCGTCGCCTTTTGCGCCTAAAAATTTAACCCTTTCTCTTGAACGCTTGCGTTCACACACGGGACTAGACATTGAAGCTAAGGCCGCGACCAAAATCCTTAAGCATCTTGGATTTGGCGTAAACTTTGTGAATGAAAATTTTGAGATTAAGGTGCCTAGTTGGCGCAACACAAAAGACGTCAGTATCGCCGAGGACATCATCGAAGAAGTGGTGAGAATTTACGGACTGGATCGCGTACCGACCATTTTGCCAAGCTTTTCTGTAGAACCACCAGCGCCCAATTACACGCGTCGACTGCAATGGCAGTGTCGCCAGGCATTAGCCGCTTTGGGATATCTAGAGACGTATTTGCATTCGTTCTTGGTTGCCAGTCGAGCAGAAAAAACCGACACCACCGATTACGTTGAGATTTCCAATCCACTTTCAGAAGAATATCGCTTTCTGCGTCGCGATCTGTGGCCGCAGATGATGGACAAGCTCGAATCAGAGTTGCGTCAGCATCGTCAGGTACAGTTTTTCGAACTTGGGAAAGTTTATCACCCACAAAAAAAAGAAGTCTTGCCGACGGAAATCGAGCGCTTGCTTATCTTGCGAGCGAGCTTAGAAACCAAAGAAAATGATGATTTCTTTGTGCTCAAGAGAGATCTCGAGACATTACTACGACAGCTGGGACTCAATTATCGCTTTGACCCCAAAAGCAGCGTCCCAGATCATTTGCATCCGAGTAAAGCGCTAACCCTTGTCATCGAGGAACAAGTTATTGGCAGTCTAGGTGTATTGCACCCGCAACAACTGCCGACCAAAGGAGCTAGCGTTGTAGTTGCCGAGCTCAACCTCGCGCCATTACTTGTCGCCCAACGAGCACATGAGCCCAAACACCAGGCGCCCTCTACCTTCCCGGTAGTACATCGAGATGCGGCCTTTATCGTTCCAGAGCGGGTTTATGCGGCGGAAATGATTGCCGAAGCACGAGCGGCGAGCCCATTACTACATCACATCAATCTTTTCGATGAATACAAAGACGATCACAAGATCGGTGTAGGACTTAAAAACCTGGCTTTTCACCTTTCATTTCGAGCGCCAGATCGAACTTTGACGGAAGAAGAAATCGAATTAGAATTTGGTCGAGTAGTGATAGCCTTAGAGGCTTCACATCAAGCAAAACTTAGACTCAGCTTTGATAACGTTTCATAACTATGGGGGAGAAAGAAAAAAAATCAAAAAAAGGCCTTGGCCTGGTAACCGGCCTGATCATTGGTGGGGCTGTCGGCTCGGTGGCCTCTTTGTTGTTTGCCCCAGACAAAGGGAGCAAGACTCGTAAACGAGTGCGCAAACGCGGCGAAAAGCTTTTCGAAGAAGGAAAAAGCAAGGCCGAAGAGTTTTTGGATAAGTACGGAAATTAAGTCGTCCGCACTCTTTTAACTTGCCAAGACAGGCTTTTTTTGCGATGCTATCGTGCATACTTTCCTATGGACGCACGACCTTTCAAACTCAATTCCAAATTTAAACCGACCGGGGATCAACCGCGGGCGATTGAGTTTTTGACGAAGGGGCTCAATAACGGCCTGCGTCATCAGACATTGCTCGGAGCGACTGGGACGGGAAAGACGTTTACCATGGCCAATATTATTCAAGAAACGCAGCGGCCAACGCTGATCCTTGCGCATAATAAAACCCTGGCCGCCCAGCTTTGTGCCGAATTTCAGCAATTTTTTCCGGAAAACGCGGTGAGCTATTTCGTGTCATACTACGACTACTATCAACCGGAGGCCTACATGGCTCGGACCGATACCTATATCGAAAAAGAAGCGACGATTAACGAAGAAATCGCCAAATTTCGACATGCGGCGACCGTGAACCTGCTCACCCGTCGTGATGTGATCATCGTGAGCTCGGTGTCTTGTATCTATGGCCTCGGAGACGTATCGACCTACGAAGATCTAGCGATCAAACTCGAAATAAACAAAACCTACCCGCGCACTGATCTAATGCGAGAATTGGTAAATATCCAGTACCAACGAGTCAAAACTGATTTCGAACGGGGGACTTTTGAGGTGCTCGGTGATATTATTACAGTGTTTCCACCCAATAGCGATACCGCGTTTCAGCTCGAATTTTGGGGCGAAGATTTAGACAAAATTACTGAAGTAGATGGCTTCACCGGCGCCACCGTGGCGGAATTGCAAGAATGTGTCATTTTTCCGGCTAAGCACCAAGTAACCACGGCCGACGTGATTGACCGTGCCGTTGTAGGCATCGAAAAAGACCTAGAAGAAAGACTCGGAGAACTCGCCAAAACTGGCAATAATCTAGCCGCACATCGCCTCAAACAGCGCACCAAATATGATATGGAAATGCTGCGAGAGATGGGTTACGTCTCGGGGATCGAAAACTACGTTCGCTATCTCAATGACTCACCTCCAGGGAGCCCGCCGTCAACATTGCTCGATTATTTTCCAGACGATTTCATGTGTTTTGTGGATGAATCACATATTACGATTCCGCAGATCGGGGGGATGTTTAACGGAAATCTCTCACGAAAGGAAAGCTTGATTTCACACGGCTTCCGCTTGCCATCGGCCATGGACAATCGACCTCTCAAATTTGACGAGTTTGAATCTCGCATCAAACAGGCGGTTTACGTGTCTGCCACCCCAGGGAAATACGAATACGCACAGTGTGATCGTGAAACAGAGTTCGTCGAACAGATTATCCGTCCGACGGGACTCCTCGATCCACACATCGAAGTTCGACCAACGAAGCACCAAATCGATCGCATCCTTGAAGACGTCAAAACAACTCTTAAACGCGAGGCACGAGTATTGATTACCACGGTCACCAAGAAGGCAGCAGAAGACCTCTCAGAGTACCTTATTGAGCAGGGAATAAAAGCCAAATACCTCCATTCCGACATCGACACCCTCGAACGAATTGAGATCCTGACCGAACTGCGTCGTGGGAAGATCGAGGTGATTGTGGGGATTAATCTCCTGCGAGAGGGACTCGATCTACCAGAGGTAGAACTGATCTGCATCCTGGATGCGGATAAGCAAGGGTTCCTGCGTTCGCGTGATTCACTCCTCCAGATCATAGGGAGAGCGGCTCGAAATTCTAATGGAGTCGTACATATGTACGCCGACAAAGAAACGCCAGCCATGGAAGCGGCTATAGACGAAACGAACCGTCGTCGAGAGATTCAAGAAGCCTATAACGAAAAACACGGCATTACGCCAACCACGATCAAAAAAGCCATTGTCGATATTTCCAAAGATCTCTCGGGCAATACGCGTGATTTCAAACGCCTGGATAAGACCAAGGATATCAAAGCCATGATCAAGGAGCTCGAAGCGGAGATGGACATTGCTTCACAGAACTTAGATTTCGAACGGGCTGCGGTACTGCGGGATGAAGTTGAGGCCTTGCAGAAGAAGTTGCGGTAAGAGTTGTCCTGATCTAAGATTTTTGCATGTTCAAAAAAATAAAATCAAAATTGGCAGCAGGAAAAACTTGGGTTCATGAAAATTTATTTTTAGCAGGACTGTTAATTGCCGCCGGTTGGTTCTTTTGGCCCGCGATGAATTTTGAGACACCAGAGATAGCTCAGAATGTCTATGACCAAAGAGCTCGTAACTCAATGAGTATGGATATGGCTGTAGCGGAAGAATCAATGGGGTCTTCTGTGCGTCGAATGGCTATGAAATCGATTGCACCACCCGTGGCCGGAGCGGAGGATTTTGACCCAAGCCTTACGGATCGAAAAATTATTAAAAGTGGGAACTTAAGCATAGAAGTGCCTACCCCAGAAGCCATTAGAGAAACGGTTGAAAGCACCATTAAATCGCTTGATGCCTACATTTCAAACCTAAATTCATGGGAAGTGCGATCGGGGGTGTTGGCGTACAGTTTCACGGTGAGAGTTCCTTCAGAGCGTTTCGAAGAAGCCCTGCAAAAATTATCAGAGTTAGGACTCAAAAAATCAGAAAGCTATAACGAACAAGACATCACCAGTCAGTACCAAGACACAGAGGCTCAAATCGCCAATTTCAAAGCTCGTCGAGACAGCCTGAGGGATCTTATGTCACGTCGTTCAGACAGTCTTTCAGACTTATTGGCGGTAGATCGTGAGCTAAGCTCGGTACAACAACAAATTGAACGTCTGGAGCGCACACAGAAGACTCGTGACAATCAAGTGGCTTATTCCGTGATCAACTTTTCCGTGCAGCCAGAGCCGCAGATTGGAGACGTGGCTAACCCATACTGGAGCGCTGAACGCAGTTGGCGACAGTCCGTCAATGATTTGATCGTGGCATTACAAAACATCGCTGATCGAGCCATTTGGCTGGTAGTATTTGCCCCGATTTGGATCCCGATTTTGATTGCTATTTGGCTATTTCGTCGGTGGAGGAAGAGACGGAAGCAGTAGATTCCCAAGATCTAGTAGATGGCACTAATCGATTATGTTTTTCGGTTTCTTTTGGTTTCTTGATTAGCAAAATGGTCTGCTTCATCAAAGAAAAAACCACTTCGAAGGGAGCCGAGATTGATGTCGATAATCCGTCCACTTTCTGCCTGGAAAAAATAATGAAGATTTTTTGATTTTGGAATTGGATACCGTTTAATTTCACCCTTTATTCCAAATTGCTCGGCTAAATTTAGGGTAAGAGTACTACTGTCAAAACAGTTAGCAATTTGTCCGCCCTGCAGTACGCGATCTATTTTGACGGGAGCATCACCACAAAGGCTTTTAAGAACGCGGAAAATTGCTTTGCTAATGAGCTCAGAGGCCTTTCGGGTTTTTCCCAAATTAGTATATTGCCAAAAGGCAATGGCTAAAAGAACGGAGTCTTCCTCAGTAGCCCCTGGATGGCGGGATATTTCTAGCGCTGAATGGCAAAGGCTGTTGATTCGATGAGGGCTATACATTTCGCTAGCCGGCTTATCGAGATTCAATTTTGCGGCTAGGTCTTGAGTAGAGAGTTCCGGTTGTCGTAAAAATTCGGACAAAGAGTAAATTTCTCTTTTAGATTTAGCGGCTAAGTCGTTGGAAAGCAATTCGACACGATACTTTAAGACCCCCCATTCGCTTAGGGTCGCAAAAGATTCGCTCGTTTCAATCATTGACAACACCGTAGTATTTTTTGGTTGTTTGATCAAACCACAAAGGATCTTCAAGGCTTTCGCATTTGTAATGCTGCGTACGCTGACTACCAAAAAAAGCCATGCAAGCATGACTTTTTTGGGGATCAGCTCCCTTACATTTCGAACGGCAACACGACCGGAAGGATTTACACTATTGGAGGATCAACATAAGCTCCATAGCTTTCTAGTAGGATTTAAAGCATGTACTAAATACTTTAAAGGTTACAAAATGTTCTACTGTACTTCCTAGCCTCTGGACGAGGCGGTATTCCATCCGCACATTCCCGTACGGATACCTTGTTACGACTTAAGCCCAGTCA
>JAHDBZ010000040.1 GCA_020630245.1 Candidatus Altimarinota bacterium | reverse complement strand
CTTCGGCAGTAGCGGCAGCTTCTTCAGCAGTCGTAGCGGCTTCTTCAGCAGCAGCAGCGGCTTCTTCAGCCGCAGCAAGATCATCAGCAGCGAGTGCTTCTTCAGCCGCCGCCGCTTCCTCAGCAGCGGTAGCCGCCGCTTCTTCAGCAGCAGCAGCCGCTTCTTCGGCCGCAGCAGCCGCTTCTTCTGGAGTCGCTTCTGCAAGTTCTTCGGCAAGTTCATCAGCGGCAGAAGTTTCTTCTGTTGTTTCATCTGTAGATCCACCAGCTTCCGTGCCAGCTCCTTCTGGAGCGGTTGGGTCGTCAGTAGCGACTTCAGTGGCTTGTTCTTCGGTAAGCATTACGAAGCTTCCGTCGGCGAGTTGTACGATCGCACCGCCTTCATATTCAACACCGAAGTATTCGAGAAGAATTAGACGTTGAGCTTCTGTGAGTTGTGACCAATAGATCACGTAACGATAGCTAGTTGGAACGGTTGTAACAAATTGTACTTGTCCAAGGTTAACGGTCGTATCAGCAACACGAAGCGTTTCGGTTCGAACGATCGTAGAACCAGTGTTGGTTCCTTCGATGTATTGGTAGAACTGAGAACCCTGATTGTAGGTTTCACCAGTACTAACGGTTGTTACATTAGCACCAGTAGTGACTGTCGTAGATTCGGTGCTAAAGTTTACATCATATGGAGATGTAGTTACCACGACCGGAGTCGTGTGTGTGTAGGTGTGAGAAGTACTTGGAGTGCTTGTCACAGTTGTAGTCGCAGTCGTTGTAGTAGTGACTGGTTGTGTATAACCAGCACCATAACTAGTACTATGACCACCACGCATGGCATCGTAGAGAGCAGAGTTATAGCTCCCTCCACCAGCAAGGCCCATCACCGGTATGGCGGTTAGACCTAAAAATAAAGCAAGATTGCGGTTTTTCATTGCGAAAAAATTAGTGGGTAAATAATTGTGCATTGATTTTAGAGACTATAACACCTGTAAGTCAAAAATTTTTTTTGATGCTATTTTCCTAAAGGCCGACAATTCTTCCCAATTTCCAGAATTCGTTGGAAATTTTTGTGCCCGACAGACATAGACGAGAATTCTCGAAGGTCGGGCTCATATCGGATTACTCTTAGGTCATCAGGGATGAGTCGCTGTTGGTTTTGATACATAATACGCAGCGTGCGCTGGAGCATGTGAAAGCGTGTGCGGTTTTTACCAAAGAACTTCTTGGAGCCAAAATCAGGTGTTAAAGGTGGAACGGTTGCGACATCAACACTAATGATCTGTTTCCCCTTATAAGAGTTAATGGCAATGTCGAGAGGAAGATTTTGAGAGAGAAAACCATCGACGAGTGGTTGTTTGAGGTCTGGATGCCAATGGGGCTCAAAGACCAGCGGGATTCCGATCGAAGCTCGGACCGCGTCAGCAATCTTTCCTTCCTGGATAATCACTCGTTCGCCAGTGGCAAAATTTGTCGCGCCTATATAAAGTGGTGTCTTTAGGTCTGAAAATCGCTTTGACTCAAAAACCTCATCGAGCAATTTGTAGATCTTACGTCCCTTGATCAGCCCTGAATTTTTGGGTGAAGCATCTAGGGCGATGTCAAAGAGGTTGGTGTCATTAAAAATGTCCCAGATTTCTTCGGCACTTTTCCCCAGAGCGACACCGGCTCCGACAATGGCCCCAGCCGACACCCCGCACACAAAATCAAAGTCGTGCTGTAACTCGAGATTCTCAATCACGCCAATGTGAGCGATCCCGAGGGATCCACCGCCGGATAAAACGAGAGCGGTTTTATTTTTTTTCATAGTATTGCCAGGTTAAAGCGGCCATGCCTTTACCGCCGGCATTGACCTGATCTGAAAATTTAAGGTTTGTGGTTTGCGGGTATTGTTCAATTTTTTTATTCAATGATTCTATGATTTGAAACTCGTACTGTCGCCAAAAATACTGGGCCGCACCGCCGCCAAAAACAATCTGATCTGGATCATAGGCCAACATAATGCTCGTCAGCCAATCGGTTATAGCGTCGAGTACAGGATTGAGCTGCTGTGGCTTGAGAGCTGGTAATTCGCTGAGACGCTCAACGCCAAATCGTGCCTGCAGGCCCGGCCCGGCCACAATCGATTCAACTTCTTGGGCATCAATATGCATATGACCGATTTCACCGGCAGCTTGATGCGCACCGTGGAAAATCTGGCCATTTATAATTAGTCCAGAGCCGACACCGGTGCCCAAAATGATTCCCAGACAAACTTTTGGTCGAGGCTCAAGCGCCTGCCATTCCCCAAAGGCAAAACAGCGAGCATCATTTTCGAGCCAGCAGGGGAGTCCAGTTTGCGCCGTAATGAAATCTGTGAGCGCAAACTCATTGAGCACACTAATATTTGGCGCTTTGTTAATCACTCCAGTTTGAGGATTTACAAATCCAGCCCAGGCAATTCCAATTGCCACAGTGGCTTCATCACGTACCGCCTCGATAGCTTGTAATAGATTCTCCAGAACCGTTTCCTGGCCAGCCTTCGTCTGAGTTTTACGCTTCTCTGATGCGAGTAGCTCTAAATTTTGGTTATAGCGCCCCGCAAATATTTTGGTTCCGCCGACATCGAGGGACACAATATTCATGCAGTGTGCATCTTAGTACTATTTTTGTGAAAGGGCTCGATATTTTTCAGAAAACCGCATCACCGTATCCACATAGGTCGCATGACTCCAGGTAAGTGGCGCCACCGAAATGGGTTGGTTTGTAAATGGGTCCAACTGCTCGGGCAGAATACCGGCGGAATTAGCCTTGGAGATCGTCCACAGTATTTTTTCTTTGGGCGCTTTGAGATCTTTGAGCGTCGTAGCACGTTCGATTTCCCAGTTGGCGAGCCAGAGCGTGGTGATGATCCAGGGGTTGCCTGGAACGGCTTCAGAGTATTCGTGCTCGCGGTCCCAAATCCGATGGTAAAAGTCTCCCGTGTAGCGAGCCAGACCGCCTACATCTGTTCGTACAGTGAGCTGATCGCGGATAGCGTTCATAGTGTTTATGACTTTAGGATCGTCTGGGGGTAGGACTCCCATCTCCCAAACAAAAGTCAGGCTGGCGTCGACAGTTGCATCATGTTTGAGCGTGTCCTGCTCATAAAACACACTTTTACAAAACCGTTGGTCGGTTTCTGAATAAAGATATTTGACGATGGCTTTTTGGAGTTTTTGGGCTGCGTCTTTAAAAAAGTCTTCATCTTCGTGATGGCCGGTAGCGTGTGACAATTTTGCGGCAGCCATGAGTCCACCATAAACAGTGCTAGCGGTGTATGAGAAAACACTGCGTTGTTCTTCCCATAGGCCGTAGGTAGGGTGGGGAAGTCCGGTGCGTTCGTCGACAAAGCTGGCGAGCCAACGTCCAATTTTCAGTACCATCGGGTTAAAGAGTTGTTGGGCGATCTCAATTGATTTTGATTGGTCATAGAGCTCCCAGAGTGAGACTAAAAGTAGAGCAGATTCGTCCTGTTGGATCGGGAGTTGTGGTTTGCCATTTTTCCATTTGGGATGCCAAGAGGAGCCCAGTGAACCATCGGGGTTGTATTTGTGGAGCACGTAGCCATTTGGCGTTATCGTCCGGCGACAAAACATCAGATAGCGTTTTACCACTTCATAATAACCAGCACGAGCAAGCGCATTACAGATTAAGGCCCCATCTCGTGGCCAGGAATAGGCATAGGTATCTTTGTTAAACTGCATAATGTCAGAGTCTGTCGAAGCAATGATGGCTCCTCGATTGTCGGTTTGAGAACGAACAATAAGGAGACTCTGATTCCAGAGTCTTTGTGCTTCTTTTGGCAAGCCGGCGGTTTTGAATCCAGATTTTTGGCTCCATTGTTCCCAGTAGCCATAGGTATGAGCCATGATACGTTCGGGGCCGAGTTTTTTGACACGGTTGTAATTTCTCTCGATGTCGGAGTAGTTTGTGCCAGCCGCGATCCAAACGTAGAGAGTTAGGGTCTCTCTTGGATCAAAATGTCTGTAAAAGCCTACTGTTGAGTCAACGGATCCTTGTTCAATGGCGTGTTCGTGCAGGTGTCCATCTTCGGCATCTCTCCAGGTGCCTTCTTTGTCATCGTAATTCGCTTTGCCCGTTGTAAACTCAGTCATGCCAAGTCCTGTATCAGCCCACTGTCCATTCACGAGGAAGTAACGTTGTCGTCGATAGTGGAGAACACCATTTAGATTTGGTTCGTATTGGGCCGTGTCCTCTTTTTTGTCTCCGTACAGATAAAAATCATGTGAAAAGAAACACTTTACATCGCGTGTGTGATCAGAGTTGTTGGTAATCGTAAGCTTACGAAACAAAATGTCATGCGTTGTATACACAAAATCTTCGAACTGAACTTTGAGGCCTAACTCATTATTAGTCGCGGTAGAATTTCCCACCAGGGTGTTGGGGTGATAATCGATTTCAAATTGCCAACTAGAATCGTCTAGCCAATGAAAATTATCACCGACGTGAAAGCCTACGCGGTGTTTTTTACTAAATTCGGAATGGTTCTCCTGGCCGACATTGGGATAGAAAAAATCTCGCAGCATGAGCCGTTCGTCAAAGCTGGCGAGGAGATTTCCGTTCGTAACTACGAGGGATTGAGGCATAGAGTAGTAAGTAAGTTTGCTAGTTTGCTAATCGAGCTTTAGTCAGACGAAAAGAACGATGAATGCGTTTTTGTTTTGGAGATTTCCCTTTGTGCTCATGCCAATGCTCAAACTGTGCGTTGAGGTGTTCGAGCGCGTTCATGAAATTGATATAGGCATCATAAGGATGCGGATACGGAGAGAAATAGGTGTGTACATCTCCGTCAGCGAAATATTTCGTCGACATGTAGTAGAGATGATCGGAGGTCGACAGCTTACGGAAGTCATCCCAGAGCTTGTCGATAACATCGTGTTTATGGGAGCGATATTGATGTAGGCGTGCCTCGATGTCTTGGAGCTCAGCGAGTGCTGAACGCTGCATGTCGTTTTCTACCCAGGCGGAGATATCGCGGTGTTCATCGGCCCAGGACACATAGTGCTCCGTGTGGTATTGCGTTTGCGGCGTGAAATCTTCTATCGTCTGGCTCGGGGTACGAAAAGTAATGTCGTGCGCTTGGCAGGCGTTTGGCAAATGTTCGAGGAAATCAAAGATCCCCGTATCGGCCCATTGGTGCTCGCCAAAAGTTTCAAAATCCATGAAGAGATTGACGGTGTCGCCAGGGGCATTTTCTACCCAGTGAGCAAAGGTTTCGGTCTGAAGTGGATAGCCCGGCCAGTCTTTGTTTCCAAACCGGAAGGCAATGTCATCGGAGAGTTGATAATTTTTGGTTAAGACTGGGAAGTGTTGTTCGTTGGTGTGTGATTTTCGCCCTTTGCCTTTGATGGCGTATTTGTGTGCGATGAGCTGGTCGTCGTGCGGCAGCGTCTCGAGATTTGCAAAGTGAATGAGATTAGGGTTGTCCTCCTCCATGGCCGTATGCCAGCCCTCAGCAATCATGCCGCGGTACCCCATGTTTGATATAAAGGCGGCCAAATCATTGTTGTAAATTAATTCCGTGTTGCGGAAGACTTGCGGGCGAATTTGGAAATGTTTCCAGATTAGGTCGCGATGCAGTTGTATCTGGTGTGCGTATTCGAGTTTGGAGTAGAGAAAGGTGAGAGAATGGTGATACGTCTCAGCCAAAATCTCTACTTGTCCGGTTTTGACCAGTGCTTTAAAGTTTTTGAGTACTGGTGTGCCGTACTTTGGGTAGAGTTCACACTGTTCGAGGAATACTCCAGAGAGAGAAAAGCTACAGCGAAAATTTGGGTGCTGTTTACACATCCGCAAGAGCACTTCTGTTGTTGGGAGATAGCACTTTTGACTCACTTTATTAAAGATGGCTTCGTTGCTTTCGTGTTCGTGTTCATGATCAAAAAAGTCGGTAACAGCTTGATGGCCTAGTAACGAGAGAGGTTTCAGCCGGAAGGGCTGATGAACCTGGAAGTAAAAGCAGATTGATTTGGCCATTTTTTAGCGAAGTAGATGAGTAGCTGGAAATATAAGAAGTAGTATTCCTCAGTATTTTAGATGAGTAATTTTTTTATTCATAATTTTTTTTCTAAAATTTATTATAGATCTCCACAACTTCTTCCGCTTGTTTTTGCCAGGAGATTGGTTGACCCTGTTCAATGGCTTTATGGCGGATCGTGCGACGTAGGTGAGGGTATCTTTCGAGAGCCAAGACGTATTCAGCCATTTTGGGAGCATCCCAGAAGTCAACAGGAAACTTGTGTCCCAGGAGTTCATTGGCGCCACAGTTTTTAGAGATGATGAGTGGTGTGTGGTGTTCGATGACCTCCACGGCTGTCAGCCCAAAAGGCTCAGACACCGACGGTATGATACAGGCATCTGTGAGCATATAGAGTGAATCTCGTTCGATCGCATTGAGAAAGCCCAAACAGTGCACGCGATCATTGAGTCCATAGCGGTAGATCATGTCTTGAATCTGGGGGAGCATATCTCCGGTACCAGCAATAAAGAAGTGAATGTTTTGTTTGGGATTGTTCTCTACGACCAGTTTGGCGGTTTCTACAAAATATTCTGGTCCTTTTTGTAGTGTGACTCGACCGATGAAGAGCACCCAGAACTGGCTTTTGTCTTTTTGCCAGACGGCATTTTTTTCGGCTTCAGATTTTTGGTTACGAGCTTCGTAGGCGTTGTAGACCACTTCGATTTTATTTCCGTCGATTTCATACGTGCTTACAAGAATATCTTTTGTGTAGCGACTGACCGCAATGATCTTGTCGGCCATCTTCATGGCGAAGCGTTCTCGTCGGAAGACTTCGCTGTCGGGCTGGTGATTGCCGGTGCGATCGACTTCGGTCGCATGTACGTGCAGGATATAGGGGAGTCCGCGTTGTAACTTTAGCTGTAGGGCCGCTTCGGCGGTAATCCAATCATGGGCGTGTACCACGTCAAAGTGCTCGCCTTCACTAAGTGCCAGGACTTCGGCAGCGAAGCGATCAATTTCGGCAAAGAGATTTTCCCCGTAGACCGGGCCTTTTTTCATTTGAGAAGGGGACTTGTCTGATTTGAGACGACGCTTATACCGTTGAGACAAAAATTTTTCTCGTTGGGTTTCGTATTCAGCCGGGTTGAGATACGGTGAATGGATCAGTGTTTTGACCCGCCAAGTTTTTTTGTGTTGATTCAGGGCTTTTAGGTCGCACTCGCTATCGGCAAAAGTCATCAGCTTTACACCGGGATCAAAACGAGCTTCGATAATTTGCTCCGTGATAAACTGTGGTAAAACCAAGGTGAGATCTACATTTTCAGACTGAAGTGCTTGTGCCAAGTTCTGCGTAACCACACCTAAGCCACCCGAGAAAACTGGAGGGAATTCCCAGCCAAGCATCAACACTTTTTTGGCGTCTGTAGACATAGAGGAGGGTGGGTGTTTGTTTTTGTGTCTCTATATTAGTCTATACATGGGCAGAACCCCAAAAACATCTGGTGTTTTTGGCTACCCAATTGACGCAATTATTTTTCTTATTCAGGATGCATTTCCATCAGTTGTCCAGGGATCGGAAAATTTGTTTCGACCACACTGGCATCAGATTCCGTCGTATCGACCGAAAGAATGCTCCAACGGGCTGATCCGCCCGGTATAGCATCAGAAGGCGTGTCTAGCTTCAGGTATACGTTTTTTGCTTCACTGAGTGTGAGGACTGGGACAAATTCAATCGTGTTATTGTTACTACTCGGGATAATCTCATCGCTAATGCGCTCATTATCGTCATAAAGCCACATACGTGAGAAGTTGCTAGCGGCCAAAGTCCCACTCAGAGAAAAGGTGAG
>JAHDBZ010000039.1 GCA_020630245.1 Candidatus Altimarinota bacterium | reverse complement strand
AGCAGTATCGAGAGCCGTTACCCACGAGTGGATTGGTGCTGCGAGTCGTGAATCATCTTGTAGATATGGGCGTTTTGGTGCGAGATAGGCAGTTAAAGATTTCTAAAAAGTAGTTATTGACTTTTTTTCAAAAAATTTTAATAATTTTGTATGACTGAAACATATTTGAGAAACGAATTAACTTCAAATAGAGAATCTTCGATAGAAGTGTTTGTTGCTAAAGCTCAATCAGGTGCGCCGGAGGATTTCAAGAGGCTGTTTACTGAATTTAAACCCAAGATGGATAGATTGGCAGCGTATTTTTTTAGTCAATTAGATGTAATAGGGGATCGGTCTGTGACGTTGGAAGACCTAAAGCAAGAGTTATATATTCATTTTTCTTCAAAGCTAGTTCCACGATTTGATGCATCTTCTGGTACGTCTTTTATTTCTTTTTTTGAGCAGCAGTCCAGATGGTTTTTGCAGCGAGCTGTTGGCAATTTGCGAGTGGGAAAGCACGAAAACAATCTCAATTTAAATTACATCGAAATAGCGACAGATGTTTGTAATCCAGCAAGTGGATTATGTCAGGATCTGGATGTTTTGACAGAAACTGTTAATCAGTGCCGTGCAAGGCTGGGTAAAAAACCGTTCACACCTGTTATTGTTGCACGAGCATTCAGATATGCCGCAGAAAAAGAAAAAATACAAAGTATGAGAGATGCTGATTTAGAGAATATTTTAATAGATCAAAGTCCAAATCCAGAGATATTATGCATGCGTCAGGAGGCTATTGAATTTTTGCGACGGCATTTGTTTGAGTTATCTCCGCGGGAATTAGAAGTGTTGGCGAGGCATTATGGCTTTGATAATTTGAACGAAGAATCATTGGCGAAAATTGGTAAAAGCTGGAAAACCACCCGTCAAACGGCTTCCAATATGGCTATAAGAGCTCGCAAAAAAGTGCGAAGCAGTTTAGAGGCGCGGGGCATAAATCCAGACACAATACACTTGGTGTCTGCTCGGAGATCTAAACAGAAGGAAACGGCTGTCGCTTAAACCTCCCCACGATCGATTAACGCGCGGCTGAGTGTGCCAACATCGAGATAGTCTAGATCACCACCACTGGGGATCCCGCGTGCTAGGCGGGAGACTTTGATATTGGTCAGTCGATGGATTTGGTCGGTGAGATAGAGGGCGGTGGCTTCGCCTTCGACATTACCAGACATCGCAAGGATAACCTCTTCGGTTTCTGAACTGGCCTGCAGGCGTTGAAGTAGGGAAGCGATACGGAGATCATCAGGGCTGACCTTGTTCATCGGGGAAATAACGCCGTGCAGTACGTGGTAACGCCCTTTAAATTCGTGCGTCTTCTCAATGGCCAAAACATCGATCGGGGACTCGACGACACAGATGCGTTTGTGTTCGCGGCTCGACTGGCAGATCGGGCAAAGTTCGGATTCGCAGTAATTGTGGCACGCCTGGCATTCACGGACGCTTTCCGACAGTTTCCCAAGCGAATCAGCGAGCCGATCACTGAGGCCGGTTTGATTGCGAAGCAACGAAAAAACTAGCCGCTCCGCACTACGACTCCCAATACCAGGGAGATCAGAGAGAGCATCAATAGCGGTCTGAATCGATTTGGGGAGCATGTCTGATGAATTTTAAGTTAAGGATCGACAAAAGAAAAGACGGACTTTCTCCGTCTTAACTAGTGACTAGATACTAGAGTCTAGTTTTATTCGTGCCCCAAGAAATCAACCGTCGTGTCGAGGCCTTGAGGGGTGCCAATCAGTTTGTCCATGTGTTTTAAGACGTCATCCTGATCGATCCATTCTTGTTTTCCAGTGGCCATGTCACGGACGATCAGTTGTTTCTTTTTTACCTCGAGATCTCCCATGAGGAGCGTGTAGGGTACATTGAAGGCTTGGGCGCGCTTGAGTTGTTCTTGCATTGAGGTTCGTCCCAGGACTCCGACGGCGTGGTAGCCATGTTCGCGGAGCTTGACCAGGATCGGCAGCGCTTCTTTTTTGGCGATTGGGCCGGTAGCGGCGAGGAAGATCTGGAGGGTGTCTTTTTTCGGAACTTCGATCCCGCGGAGTTTCATGAGGTTGATCACGCGGTCGACTCCAGCCGAGAATCCACAGGCACCGAAAGGTTTATGATTTCCCATCTTTTCGATCAGGTCGTCGTAACGTCCTCCGACGAGTACCTTATTGCGGGTGCCTTTTTCACGGAACTCAAATACGGTCTGTGTGTAGTAGTCGAGGGGACGAGTGAGACTTGGATCAACGGTGAACTCGATATTGAAGCTGCTGAGGTACTCCTGTACTTGCTCGAAGAAAGCTTTGGATTCTGGGCTGAGGAAGTCAGCGATCTTCGGTGCCATTTGGACAAGGATCTCTTCGTCTTCGGTTTTTGGATCGAGGAGTTCGAGGTATTTTTTCTGCGCGAGTTTTTCTTGGGATTCAGGACTGAGACTGCGTTCTTTTCCAGCGTAAAAATTAGCGAGGGCTTCAAAGAACTTCTTACGGTCTTCAACCGTCCCAATGGTATTGATCTTGAGTTCAATGATGTCGCGTAGCTGAAGATCACTGAGGATTCGATGTCCCAGGTACATGATCTGAGCATCAATCGATGGATCACTTTCTCCTAGGATTTCAGCGCCAAACTGCCAGAACTGGCGGCGGGTACGGCTGTTGGGTCGTTCAAACCGAAAACACGGCTCGATATAATAAAGCTCTACTGGGAGCGGCTGTTGGTCCATCTCGTGTTCGATAAAGGCCCTCACGACCCCCGTCGTAATCTCTGGACGGAGGGTGTATTCGCGATCTTGGCGATCTTTGAAGCTGTAGAGTTCGCGAGCGGCAATTTCATTCGTCTCACCGATAGAGCGTCGAAAGGCTCCGGCTTCCTCAAACATCGGTGGAGAGATCCGGCGAAAGCCAGACTGGCGAAAACGATGACGAATGACTTTTTTCACAAAGGTGAAGTAGTCGTGGTAGTCAGGAAGGAAGTCAACGGTTCCGGCAGGGGCTTTGTAAAATTTGGGCATGTATAAATGTGCTAGTTTGCTAATTTGCTAATCATAAAATTAGCGACTGAAAAAATTCAGCGTCGATTAAAAGCCAAGTAATTATAGGATTTTTGTACTTTTTTCAAGTAAAAAGCCTTGATTATGGTGCTTTTTTCCCGAAAATCGCGGTGAATTTTAAATTTTATCCATGAAAGGACTTTTCAAACTACTCGGAGCGCTCGCTACTTTTCAGCTAGGAGCGGTAACCGCCATGCTCTTCGCCCAAAAAACTGGTAAGACGCTTCGCAAGGATCTCAAGAAATCAGACAACCCACTTAAGACTCTCTTTGAAGAAGGATTAAAGATCGACAAAGATATCCTCGAAAATATGAAAGACTGGGCCGAAAATTCAGAAGAGTTCAAGGCACTCATGGGACAGCTCGACGAAGTCAAAGATCAAGCCAAAGACATGAGTGATGAGGCCAAAGCTGAAATGCAGAAGAATCTCGAAAAAGTGGCGAAAGAAGCAAAGTCAGCGGCTGATGATCTCAAAAAAACCGCAACAAAGAAAGCCACAACCGCTAAAAAGAAGGCGACGAAAAAAGTAACGGCCGCCAAAAAAACCGTAACCAAGAAAGCGACGGCCGCCAAAAAAACGGCCACCAAAAAAGCCACTACCGCTAAGAAAAAAGTCACAAAGAAAGCGACGACGGCTAAAAAGACGGTGACCAAGAAAGCTAACTCGGCTCGAAAAACAGCCAGCAAGGCTGTGAAGAAGTCTACGAAGAAGAGCTAGGGCGTAGATACTAGATTGCGAGAACGCGAGAGTGTTAGTTTTTCCTTGCGCTGCCTGGATTGCTGCTTTGGGGGTTGAAAATCCCCTAAATCCCCTTTATCAAGGGGACTTTGGAGTTTACACTGGTGCCTGATTAATTATCATCTGCACGAATGAAGAAACGCGTATTGGTAACCGGTGGAGCAGGGTTTATTGGTTCTAATTTTTGTAACCTGAAGTCAGACGTCTATGACGTCGTAGCTTTGGATAACTTGTTTCTCGGAAGTCCGAAGAATCTAAATTCGAACACAAAATTTGTACAAGGTGATGCATGTAATTTAGAAGATCTCCAGCAATGCGGTGACACCTTTGACGCCGTTATTCATCTGGCAGGAACGAGCTCGGCGCCGATGTTTATGGATGATGGTTTTGCCGATGGGTACGTGAACTCTGTCGAGAGCTTTGTCCGTTCGATCGAATTTGCTCGCCAGTCCGGGGCTAATAAGTTTATCTACGCTTCGACTTCGTCTCTGTATGGGAATAACCCGATTCCATTGCTGGAAGATCAAGATGTGACGCCGCCAAATCACTACGCGGTGACTAAGTTCTGCTACGAGCACTGTGCGCGTTGTTATCACCAGGTCTACCCTGAGCTAGATATAGTTGGCTTTCGTTTCATGTCGGTGTACGGCCCCAACGAAGAATCAAAAGGACGCTATGCCAATATGATCTCACAGTTCCTCTGGGACATTGCCCGCGATCTGCCACCGGTGATCTATGGGGATGGGGAGCAGTTTCGGGACTTTACCAATGTGGCTGACATTGTGCAGGCGATGGAACTGGCGATTGAGACCCCAGCCGGTTTTGGCAACAAGGTCTACAACATTGGTCGTGGCGAATCGACGTCATTTAATGACATCTTCAAAACTCTCAACGCCGCGCTCGGCAAAGATATCGAACCGATCTACATCCCAAATCCAGTCAAAGAAGGCTATGTGAAAGGCCAACACGCCGACATTTCTCTTATCCAAGAAGAATTGGGCTATCAGCCAACGGTGACCTTGAAGCAGGGGATTGGGGCTTTGGTGCAAGATCTGGATCTAGCTAAGATTCGGGAGACGAGTTCGGATTCACTGCGGAGCAATTAGCTGTTCTAGGTAATTTATAAATTGCTTATTAGCTCGTTTTCTCATTATATTTAGTTCCCTTACTTCATATTGTTCTAGTACGCGATCTTTTGTTCCTATCATTTCTTTGTGGCGATCCTGGATGGCTTTCTCTAGCTCGATTTGAATTTCGTGGAATTTTTCTAGAGCAGTTTCTAACTCAGCAACAGAGATCTCTCTTTTTTCGGTGTTCGATAGCTGATATCTAAGGATTCTTCTAAAACTTTTTGTTGAATGCTGCCTGGCTACCAATATTTTAGCTTGTAGGGCAGTATTGAGGGCTATATTTTCTAATGTGTCGATATCACAATCAAATTGTTCTGGATCTCTATATGTATCAAATTCATCTAAAAACCTTTCTATTTTTTCTGCGTCTTGATCACGATCACCACTTCCACCAGTTTTAAGTAATTCTAAGAAGTGACGGGCACTTTCTCCATCAACTTTAAACTGATCTAAACCATGTTCATAAGATGCTCTCATGAGGCTAAATTAATTTAAATTTACAATAAAGTCAAGAAATTGAGCTTCCGACAAAACTTATTACATTATCTATGATGGCCAAAAAACTCGGAATTCTCGGTGGGGGACAGCTCGGACTCATGATCCTGCAAGCTTCGGAGAATTTAGATGTGGAGATCCACTTCCTCGACCCCAACCCCGAGTGCAGCGTGGCTCAGTTTACCGAACACTTAACCGTGGGAGACTTTACGGATTATGACACGGTGGTGAAGTTCGGGCAGACCGTAGACGTGGTCACGATCGAAATAGAGCATGTGAATGTGGAGGCCTTAGAAACCCTCGAAGCTATGGGGAAAACGGTTAATCCATCATCGCGAGTGCTGCGCACGATCCAGGACAAGGGATTACAGAAGACGTTTTATCAGCAACATGATCTGCCGACGTCTGATTTTCGCTTAGTTTCTTCTCCTGAGGCTATCACAGAGTTTCCAATCGTGCAGAAAGCACGGACGGGCGGCTATGATGGAAAGGGTGTACAGGTTTTAAAATCTGCTGCAGATTTGGACAAAGCTTTCCCAGGACCTTCAGTGCTCGAAGATTTAGTCGATATCGAGCTGGAAGTCGGCGTGATCGTGGCGCGTAATGCACAGGGTGAAGTGGTAGTCTTTCCACCAGTCGATATGGAGTTTGACCCAGAGTTGAATCTAGTCAAATATGTCTTGTGTCCGTCTGTGATTGATGAAAATATGAATAAAAAATGTGTTCAAATTGCGCAAGATTTAGCCACAAAATTAGACCTTGTCGGTATCCTGGCGGTTGAATATTTCATTACCAAAGATGGCAAAGTGCTGATCAATGAAGCCGCCCCGCGAGTTCATAATTCCGGGCATTTGACGATCGAAGGTACGACGACTTCACAGTTTGAGATGCACGTCCGGGCGGTTATGGGATTGGATTTGCCGACGGTGGAAGTTACCGAACCGAGCGTAATGGTAAACCTGATCGGGACAGCCCAGGGTTTTCCACAAATTATCAACGAAAACGTCCTCCACGACATGCCACAAAGCTATATGCACTGGTACGAAAAAGCCGAAGTGCGACCGGGTCGCAAGATGGGACACATGACGGTATTGGCAACGACGCGCGATGAAGCGCGCGCCAAAGCGGAAGTTTTGGCTGACGAAGTGACGGTGGGAGCGAGGGAAGAATGAAGTGAGAAGTAAGAAGTTTGAAGGAACCCCCTGAATCCCCCTTGCCAGGGGGACTTGTGTTTGACTTCTGGGCTATTCCGCGATAAAACTAAGGTACTAAAATTCTAAGCCTTTAAGCCCCTAAATCATGCCTCAAGTCGGAATTATCATGGGAAGTAAATCAGATCTGCCGGTCATGCAAGCCGCCGCAGATATTTTGACGGAACTCGGTGTTGATTTTGAGCTCGAGATTGTTTCTGCGCATCGTACGCCGGATCGGATGGCTGAGTATGCCAATACCGCTCGAGAACGTGGCCTGCAAGCGATTATTGCGGGTGCTGGGGGTGCAGCGCATCTTCCGGGAATGACGGCAGCCTATACGTCTTTGCCAGTGATTGGTGTACCAGTTAAATCACACAACTCAATCGAAGGCATCGATTCATTGCTTTCCATAGTACAAATGCCTGGAGGCGTACCGGTAGCAACCGTGGCGATTAATGGGGCTAAAAATGCAGGTCTACTCGCCGCTCAGATCGTAGGGGCAACTGACAGTGACTTAGCGCAGAAACTAGATGATTATAAAGCCGCGATGAAGGCAAAAGTTGAAGCGGATGCTAAGGATCTTTAATTGAAGGATAAAGCGGGCGGGTTGACTTATTGATAATTGTCATTATTTTGTTTTTATGAATGAAGTAAAAAAAGATCCACAGAGAGTCATATCTGAAGTGCATGATATTCTGGGGGATGGTTCTTTTGATGGATGTAAATCTAATTATTCAACTCGTAATCCAGGATGCTCAGCTTGTTGTATGGCGGGTTCGGTGCTTTTTCCGGGAGAGAAAGACCATCTACTTTCAGTTAAATCAGAAGATGCGTGGTTAGCGGAGGGAGTCGCAATAACAGCTAAAAAAGTCTCTGGATGTATGGGAGAAGGGGAAAGTCCTGGAGAGAAGATCTGTAAACTTGGAGCGAATAAATCTGTGTACTGTAAAATGTTTCCTCAGGCAGTCTGGATAAGTACGGCTTTTGAGAAGACTCTTCCCGTAAGTTTAATTTACTTAAATAAGCAAACACCAGTCTGTCCGGCAACAAACAACCTTGACCCAGAATGGTTAAAAAAGGTCGAAGCTGCCAAGCGACGTCTAACCATTTTTGCAACAGATGGAGTAGTAGGGGAGGAAAGTGATGAAACCTTGGCATATGTAAAAGAAAAATTAACTGAATTTACTTCTATCTAAAGCTATACTGCTTAAATTAGAATCATGTCTAAATTCATCCACGAATTTATCCTCTTTGGCCTCAAACAGGCCTGGGCTTGTCTTTTTGGAGCTCTACTGCTGGGCATGATGATCCTGA
>JAHDBZ010000003.1:35821-46520 GCA_020630245.1 Candidatus Altimarinota bacterium | reverse complement strand
TGGCTCCCGGGACTGGATTCGAACCAGTGACCAATTGGTTAACAGCCAACTGCTCTACCACTGAGCTACCCGGGATTGTAAAATTAGCTGATCGAATATAGAAAAAATTTCATGACTGGCAAATATTTTACGAGTTTACAACCCCTTCATCGCCTTCTGTGCCTCGCGTTTCATAGTGCGTTCTTTGAGGACTTGGCGCTTTTCGTGTTTTTGGCGACCTTTTCCGACACCCAGCTCACATTTGATCTTTCCTTTGGAGAGATAGATCTTTAGCGGCACGACGGCTACTTTTTTTTCGGCCATCTGTGCTTCGAGTTTGAGGAGTTCTTTTTTGTGCAGTAGGAGCGGCTTTTCGCGCATAGGGTCCTGGAGGCCGACTTGGCCAAATTTCCACGGAGACACGCGAAAATTTTTCAGCACGGCCTGGCCGTTATGGATGGTTACATAGGCTGGCTTCAGATTTGCGGCCTTGGCGCGGATGGATTTTACCTCCCAACCTTCGAGTACAAGCCCAGCTTCGAGATTTTGAACAATCTCGTAGTTAAAGCGCGCTTTCCGGTTTTCCATCAGGATCATGATGGTTTGGTTTTATCACAATCCAAATACACACACAATAAACTTAGCGGCTTGACCGCTACCGGATGCATTTAATTTTCTGGATGACTAAATGTTGTTTTTTCGGAAAAAACGCTTTAATAATCCTTTTGGTTCAGAAACTTCTATTGCCAGTCGAGGAGTATCAAAATCAGCGTTTGCGGCAGCTCTTTCGTCTGGAGATTCACCAAAAGCTGCAAAATTTTCAAGGGCTTGATCACTTAATCCTGGGCACATTTGAGCCATTCGCGCTTTGATAGCAGCACCTGAAAAATAGGCATCGGGGGTACGAGCTGGTGCATAATCTTCCGGAACCGAAAACGATAATCCAAGGGTATCTACCATGATATTTTGTGTGAGGGGGGAGCTTGAGTGTAGCGGTTTTGTGATATTATGGCAAGGGAAAGTGTTATAGAGAAAGGCTTGTAAGGAATATTGACAAATAAAAATAAATAATTATAATAACATTATGAATTTAGAAAGAAGCAGAAATAAATTGATTGCCGCAAGTGTGGGAACGGCTTTATTGTTTGGAGCACAGCAATGTGCTGGCAAGTCTGAGTCTGACCTCATGAATCCCACAGAGCAATCAATCACTGAAAAACCTCTACAACCTCAGCCGAGTTTTCTCCCAGCGGAACAAATAGGTTCTTTTGTAGATAAGACAGATCAAAAAGTGGCGACGATCATCGTAACGCCAGAAGAGACAGGTTATGACCCAGAAACTATTCAGCGCTACCGCAATACGATCGCTAATGACCTGGAAGCCTGGGTGTCTGATGAGAGTTTATTGGTTATTGTCCAGAAATTTCGCGATCAGAAACCTTTAAATTCAGAAGAGGTTAGGCTGCTCGATAAGTCTTTGATGGATAATAATTTTCACGAACGTTATGAAGAAGAATATCTGTATTTTACAGATATACATGTGAAGGCTGCTACGATTGTTCTTGATAAGCTATGGGCAAGCACAATGCAGACTCAAGCTGATATAGAGGCTTTATCGGCAGACACTGAATTACCGGAGGTTCCTTAAACATTCGCACAACGAAAAAAATCATCAACGGTTTGACTCTGGACTAGATTGCGGGCGGCATTAATTTTCCCAAACATTGATACATCTTCAACCAGAGTATTTACTAGACGTTCTACCAGAGCATTGTATTCAGTTTTGGTCAATTTTTTATCTTCTGGGATATCCCGGGAGAATCTTTCGTGATAACGAGACAGGAGTAGTGCGTAGGTTTCCGGTTGATCAATGTTATCCGCAAAAAATGCAAAAGCCTCTGAAATTAAATCGTCATAGCCTTGTCTTTCATATAGATGTGGATCTATCGAGTGGGTGACTTCATGGGCGATGTTACGATCGGATCTTGCTTGGTCATGATCAAGACTGGCCAATAAAACTCCCGTCCGATCTAAAGCATCACTATTGGCTCGGTGCCACTTTAGGCACATGGCCGCCGAATTATGCTGATCGTTGCCATATATTTTTTTTAGAAATCGAAGATATTGTTTTTTTTGATAGAAGAAAAGGATTGGCCTTCGTATTTCAACACCAGCGATTTCGTCGACAAATTTTGAACCGAAGTTCGTCAATCCCAAAGAATCTATGTCAGCGGGCTTAATTTCACGTTCTCCGGTAAGGGAAAAATTTTGATTGAAATAGTTTCGAAACCATTCTCGGAAAGTGATCCCTTGATCGGAGGCTTCATAAAGATCATAGAACTCTTGACTTACAGTTGCAAAATCTCGTTCTCGATTCAAATCGAGCCAGTGTTCAGCGTGACTGAGTCTTTCGTCTTCAGATTGCTCAAAATCCATCGCGTTATTTTAGCACGAAACACTGTAAATATCAACTTTCCGGCTTGTCCGGAATCGGTTTGCTTTTAGTTTCAGATGCGACTCTGGGCAAGCTAGAGAGTTCTATTTCTACTGATTTTGTAATACGGCCTGACACTCTAAAGATTCAATGTGAGCTTTTCTTTCATAAAAGCCAGCAATTAAGCTGTCGATATGAGGTTTTAGGGCTTCTCCAAATTTTTCTCCAGTCCCTGGAATTTCCATTCGTTCCCAAGATAAGACATTTTTTTCATTGGCAGCCACATATTTGGCGCTAAGTGGGCAGAGTCTTTCAGCAATTAATGTTGAGACTTCGCTATTTGTTGTCTCAATCGACTGCTTGAGTGTTTCAGAAGGAGAATTTTTGATTTGCGGTTCAGCACAGCTAGCTAATACGGACAAGATCAAAACCTTAGCAGAATTTTTAAATAATTTTTCCATTTAGTGTAAAATAATTTATTTTTACAAAAAAGCAATATTTTCTAAATCTCCAGATTCCTTGCCGCCTCCAACCGTTCTCGCTTCGCCTTCTCTTTTCCGAGGATCATGACGTAGACTTCGAAGTCTTGTTTGAGGACGTCGAATGAGGGGGTGTCTTGTTCGCGGAGATTCTCCTGCCACATCTGCCAGGCCAGGACCTGTTTAGATTCGTCTTCGCTGAGTTCTGAGCGGGCAATGACTTTCTCCATAAGAGCTTTTACCCTCTCGTCCTGTATGAGTTCGAGGACTTTTTCGCCTTGTCCTTCGAGGGTTTTATCGAAGGGATCACGATAGGCTGCTAGGAAACCGACGAAATTCTGCTCACGGGTAAATTGCACCTTGGCGTCTTCGACATATTTTGGCTTTTGGTAGTCGCGCGTAGAAACACTGAACTTATTAAACTCGGCTTCGATCACCGATTTACTGCGCTTCAGGCGCTCACTGACCTTGCCGAGATATTCGTCGACCTCGATCGGGCGATCGACTAGTCGGAGGAAATAAAAAAAGTTATCGAGGAATTTCTTCTCACCCTCGAGCGAGCCGTCGAGTCGCTTCGCGGAGAAGCTCTCGAAGAAAAATTGTAGCGCACTGGGGGCTTCTTTGGCCAGTTTTCGGAGCTTGGGGTGATTGTCTTTGTTCTCGAGGTATTCACCGAAATCCTTCACGTCTGAGAGGAAGATAACGAAAGGATTAAGCGCCATGCGCAGACACATTTCGACACTTTTGAGCGTGGCTTTTTTGCCTGCGATGTCGTTGTCAAAAGCCAGGTAAAAATTTCTGGTAAAACGCTTCAAGAGTCGTAGATGGTCCTCAGTTAATGCTGTGCCACAGGTCGCGATGACATTGTGCAGACCGGCTTCGTGAGCCATGATGACATCGAAGTTTCCTTCGACGAGGATGACAGCGTCGTTGTCTTTGATCGACTTTTTGGCTTTGTCCAAGCCAAAGAGCGTAGATGATTTGTGATAGACCGGGTTTTCGGGCGAGTTTACGTATTTGCCGACTTTCTCACGATCAAGGATGTCGCGTCCGGAAAAAGCAATGATCTTGCTCTCGCGTGGTTCACGGATCGGGATCATGATCCGGCCCCAGAAACGATCCATCATAGTTTTGTCCCCAAAGTTTCGCTCAAAAGCAACGCCAGATTCGGCTATTAAGGATTCTTTATACCCTTGATTTAGTAGGTGCTTAGTCAGGCCGTCTTTGCTGTCTCCGCCGTACCCAAGACCCCAGCGTTCGATGATATCAGCTTCGATGCCACGATTTTTGAGATAATCGAGGGCTTTGGTGTTTTTTTGCAGCTGTGTCGCAAAATAATCACAAGCGGCTTGGTGCAGGGTGAAAATATCTTGCTTTTGTTGTTTGCTCGGGCCTTTGTTTTCCCCGAAAGATTTGGGGATCTCTACGCCAGCGATATCGGCCAAAAATTCAATAGCTTCGCCAAAACTGAGATTTTCGATCTTTTCTACAAAAGAGATCGCATCACCGCCCTCGCTACTCCCAAAGTCATACCACATTTGTTTGTCCGGACTGATCGAGAAGCTTGGCGTGCGTTCATTACGAAATGGACTCCGGCACATGTAGTTTTTTCCAGATTTTTTTACCTCCGCGTAGCGTTTGATCAGGTCGACGATGTCGATCCGTGATTTGAGGTCTTCGAGGAATCTGTTTTGCATTTTTATGGGTGAGCAGTGAGCGGTGAGCAGTGAGCAATTATAAACTGCTTTCTGCTCTCTGTTATCCGCTTACTAAATAACTCTTTCTGGCTAAGCCGAGTTCTGTTTTTCAGGAAAAATTTATCTTATCCCTCATTTTGCAATGAGGTTTCAGCTGCCGGACAAGACTCACTTCATCGTGAGAACATTATCACTCGGTGGTCTTGGCCCCCGACATCTCCACTGCTTGGGTTTAGCGTCACACATTCTTGCGAATGCATGATCCTGCCACGCAGGACTTTTCACCGGTTTCCCCGCCGAGGCGGAGCGCCGTATAGTTTCTGTGCCACTTTCCCTCAGATACTGTTACCAGTACCCGGAGCGACCGTTAGTCGTAAGCACTGTGTTCGTGTGGCTCGGACTTTTCTCATCCTCCGACAAGCGCAGGACGTATTTCCTCCAAAAAGAGCAGATTAGATTTAGCACAGTTTTTAGGTATTGTCACTGAGGAAATGAAAATCTTTCTTACTGGTGGCACCGGACTTCTGGGGCGAGCGTTTGTCGATCTGATGACCGAGCGTGGTTTAGATTTTGTAGCG
The DNA here is from genome assembly GCA_020630245.1 of Candidatus Altimarinota bacterium. Taxonomy (GTDB): domain Bacteria; phylum Patescibacteriota; class Gracilibacteria; order UBA4473; family UBA4473; genus JAHDBZ01. The sequence continues at coordinate 41,353 of JAHDBZ010000003.1, read as the reverse complement.
CCCACCTCTGATGTACTAGATTTATTAGATTTTGAGACTGTAAATCACTTCATAGCCACCAAAAAACCTGATCTGATACTTCACTGTGCCGCCTACACAGCGGTTGACCAAGCTGAAACCGAGCGCAAAAAGTGCTGGGATCTCAATGTTGAAGTCCTGCGAAACCTGCTCAAATCGGGGTGTCCGATCGTCCATTTTTCGACGGATTACGTGTTTGATACGGACCTTCGACCGATTCCTGTCGACCAAGAAAGAGAACCGCTTAATTACTATGGCGAGACCAAAGCGACCGCAGAAGAACTGTTAGAATCTTACCAAGGGGACTGGTACAACATCCGAACGACCTGGTTGTACGGTCCGAACGGGAAAGGGTTTCCGGAAAAGGTAAAGCAGCGAGCAGCGAGCAGCGAGCAGTTAACAGTAGTTGATGATCAGTTTGGGCGAAAAACACTGAGCACGGATCTAGCAGTATTTGTATTGAACCAGTTGGCATCCCCAGAGGGAATGGAACCTGGACATCACCACTATCAATCTCCCGGACCAGTGCATAGCTGGTACGAGTGGGCGTGTGAGTTGGTGGGAGACGAAAATGTAATCCCGATAAACACGGCAAGTCTTAATCTGCCGGCTCAGCGTCCGCGGAATTCGGTGCTGGTTTGATGTCATAGCCGCTGACACGAAGCCCCTGCAAGTTGGGGTTAGATTTTTTGACTACTTTTAGAGCGGCAGCCCCAGCATCTTGTAAGCACTGTTTTATTTCTGGGGGCCGCGGTCCATTTAGAGTGGCCTCTATTTGTGAATTAGGCACAACAAGTGGAAAACTACGTTCTGTAGCAGCAAATGTAACCATACCTTTCTTAGACAGGCCTTTGAAGCATGGCGTTACAGTCATTATTTGCATTTTGGGATTGTGTTTCATCTTTTTAAATCTTCAGTTTTAACTTCAAATTCTCCCACCACCCCAGCTCTGACATCGCAAAGCCAAAGTTGCCGGTATACTTTGTGTCGCCTTTTTCGAGTTCAGCCAACAGGTCTTTGGCTTCATGAGATACCACTCGCTCGATAATTGGTGGCAGGTCATCCAGCCCTTCGGCCTCCAGGCATTGTTCGACAATGTGCGCTTCACTGGCCTCGATCACGGCATAGGCCTGCGGGAGATTGGCCCACTGGCCCTCTGCGGTTTCGAAATAGAACTGGGTTTTTATTTTCATCGTGAACACAAATACCGGGTATTGAGGTTTAACGCAACCAGTCTATACCCGGTATTGGTTCATAATCTCCCTTTGACAATTAAAAGACACTCCCTACTATCGCGCGCGAATTTGCGTGGTCTTGGCAATTGCCTACACTACTCGCGAACAAAATCCTACATACTAATTTTTAGCCCCTAACTAACACAAAATGTCTGTTGCTCATTACGCTCTCGACAAAGTCCGAAACTTCGGGATTATCGCGCATATCGATGCCGGTAAAACCACGACTACTGAACGAATCCTTTTCTACACCGGTAAATCACACAAGATTGGTGAAGTCCATGATGGTGATGCCACTATGGATTGGATGGAACAAGAACAAGAACGAGGTATTACGATTACCTCTGCCGCAACCACGGCTTTTTGGAAAGACTGTCAGCTCAATATCATCGATACGCCAGGTCACGTGGATTTCACGGTGGAGGTAGAGCGTTCGATGCGTGTCCTCGATGGAGCCGTATGTGTCTTCGACGGTGTAGCCGGAGTAGAACCACAATCAGAAACAGTATGGCGACAAGCTGATAAATACGATGTACCACGGATGTGTTTCATCAACAAACTAGACCGAACGGGAGCTTCTTTCTGGCGTTCTTACGACTCTATTGTCGCTCGATTGACTAAAAATGCTTACCCAATCCAACTTCCAATTGGGATCGAAGGAGGATTCCATGGGATTATTGATCTCGTGACGATGAAAGCCACGACTTATCACGATGATCTTGGGAAAGACGTACGAGTCGAAGAAATTCCAAACGATGAACTCGATCTAGCGCGCGAATGGCGTGAAAAAATGGTCGAAGCTGTAGCCGGGGCTGATGAAGTGCTCATGGAAAAATACCTTGGTGGTGAAGAAATCACCGAGCAAGAACTCAAAGACGGTATCCGACGCGCGACTATCGCCGCCGAATTTGTCCCAGTACTTACCGGTACCGCCCTCAAAAATAAAGGAGTACAGCCACTACTTGATGCGGTGGTTGATTATCTACCTACACCACTGGACGTTCCAGCTGCTCAAGGGGTCGATCCAGATGATGAAACCAAAGAAATTACTTTTGAAGCCAAAAACGAAGAACCATTGGCGGCTATTTCATTCAAGATCGCTACCGATCCTTACGTAGGACGAATTACTTTCATCCGTGTTTACTCAGGAGTGCTTAAATCAGGAGACACTGTTTACAATCCAGCTTCTGGACAAAAAGAACGTATCGGACGTCTCCTTCAGATGCATGCCAACTCGCGAGAAGAAATCGATCAAATTCCAGCCGGTCACATCGGTGCCGCCGTTGGGATCAAGCAGGCTCGTACTGGGGACACGCTCTGTCATGATAAAAAACCAATCGTACTCGAATCAATGGAATTCCCTGATCCAGTAATCGCGATCTCGGTAGAGCCAAAAACTAAAGCCGATCAAGAAAAAATGGCACTGGCTCTACAAAAGCTGGCCGAAGAAGATCCAACGTTCAAGGTTCACACGGACGAAGAAACCAATCAAACTATTATCTCAGGGATGGGAGAGCTTCATCTCGATATCCTCGTGGATCGTATGAAACGAGAGTTCAAGGTAGAGGCTAACATCGGTCAGCCACAAGTGGCGTACCGAGAAACCATCCAAAAAGAAGTCGAAGCGCAATACACTCACAAAAAACAATCTGGGGGGCGCGGACAATTCGGAGATGTTTCGATCAAAATGCGACCTGGAGAACCAGGTACGGGTCTGGTCTTCAAGAACTCTATCAAAGGAGCTTCTATTCCAAACGAATACATTCCAGGGGTACAAAAAGGTCTCAAAGAAGCCATTACTCGCGGTATCATCGCTGGTTACCCAGTGGTAGATGTCGAAGTTGAGCTGTACGACGGATCTTACCATGACGTGGATTCTTCTGAGCTAGCGTTCAAAATCGCCGCGATCAAAGCCTTCGAGGAAGGTGGGAAAAAAGCCAGCCCAGTACTTCTTGAGCCGATGATGGATGTCGAAATCACGACTCCAGAAGACTACATGGGAGACGTGATGGGGAACGTATCATCTAAACGTGGAATGGTACAAGAAATGGGAGAACGTGGTATGGCCAAGTTTGTCAAAGCCAAGATCCCACTAGCAGAAATGTTCGGTTACGCGACAGAGCTCCGCTCTATGACGCAAGGTCGAGCGAGTTACGCGATGGAATTCGGTGCTTACGCTAAAGTTCCAAATAACGTGGCTGAAAAAGTCGTTGCTGAACGAAAAGGAGAATAGTTTAGAATTTAGTGCTCAGAACTAAGAACTAAGAAGGAGCCTCGCAATTGCGGGGTTCTTTTTTGTTTTATTGATATAGTTAAACCCTTGCATTTCACCAAAAATCACTAAAATTTACCCGTTATGGACTAGATCCAAACGAGCATGAATTATGCAAAGATCGTTCGCGAAGCCTGGAACTTGACCTTGGAAACCCCCAAGCTCAAGTGGCTGATCTTTATCCCGACGTTTATGGCGGTGTTTATCTTCGCGCTCAAGATCGTCTGGCAGGGTTTTATGTATGCGAGTAAGTTTGAGTGGATCGAGAACGGCTTCAGCATGGAGACGATTGGTCAGGTCGGGGGATTTCTCTCCAGCAATGGCCTGTGGGGCACTGGGATGGCACTGATCATAATTACGCTCATATTTATGTTTATCATTCCGTCGTGGATCGATAGTACGCTGATCCTAGCGGTTGACCACAAACTCAAGACGCCGGATAAATATCTCTCAACCAAACAAAAAATGCTCAAAGCCTTTGGCTTTTACTTTCGTATGTTTGAGCTCAACGCCGTGTTGGGATTGGTGTCGATTCTCTCGATTGCGTTGTTTACAGCGACAGTTTTCCGCTTCTTCAACAGCTCTTTGCTGGTGATATTTGCGGTGGTGATTGGGATTTATTCGATTATTGCGCTGGTGATCAATACGCTCTTTAGTTTTGCACCGTACTATCTCGTGGTAGATGATATGCCTTTAGGACAAGCGCTCAAAAAAAGTTCGGCGTTGGTGTTCCTCAATCTCATGCCGACCTTGGGAATCCTTTCTATCCTGTTTCTGATCAATTTCCGTGTCATCGTAAATATATTAGTAATTCTCGGGGTACCGATCGGGATCGCGATGACGATGACTTTTTTCAACAATTCTGTAGCGACGGTCTTCTCGATTATTCTCGGGCTGGCCCTCTTTGCACTGGCAGCCTACATTACTTCGATTACGACAGTCTTTATGACTGCCGTCTGGATCCAGGCCTTTGAAACTCTAAAAGCTAAAAAAGCTCGTCTCGAGGAAGGCGAACCGATAAATCAAGATTTACCATCAGAGCCGTCTCCACCGGTGTCTGAAGCGGTTTAAGTGAAGTTTACATGAAGTCGGTCGCTAGACAGGATTTTTTATCATGATTAATTTCTGGATATGAAAAAATACGGAGTGTTATTGGTTTTGTTAGGTCTGGCTTTATTTCTGGGGCGCGAGTGGTGGCTACAGCAACCGCGACTGGTGATTGGGCCTGATTTCGCGGCGATACGTTCAGAAATATCAGCTCACTGGTTGGGAGACAGAGACTTGTACGATCAACACCAGACCTTTGGCTATCTCTTTGATGACCAACAACTAGACACCGGCATGCCCTGGGTATCAGGTTTTCGATTAGCCAAATCTCAGGGCCAGCGGTTTTTCTGGTTTGGCACTGACTTTGATCAAAATCAGCTGTTGGCTCGGCCTATAAATCTTCCTTCGGATGTGTGGTTAGTGTCGGATAACGTAGATGTTTCACTCCTACCACCGCCACAGCATCTGATCGTGTGGCTTAGCAGCGAGAGACGTGTGCCCAAACAACTCAAAACCATTGCCACGGAAGCCCAGTTGCCACTGCTCAATGTTCAGGAGGTAGGAATTAAGACCCTGCACTGGGAAGAAAATAAATGGCATATAAAATAACTTCTCACTTCAGTCTTCCTACTTTAAACTTACCCTGATGCACTTCTCTGATCGACTGGCGGCCATTATCAAAAAGAAAGATTCGTGTTTGATGCTGGGGCTGGATCCGAGTCTGAAGAGAATCAGCTCAGTGAGCAGTGAGCAGATAGCGGTGAGCAGTCTGCAGGAACGGGCGGATTTGTACGAGAAATTTTGTCTGGATCGGGTGCATGAGTGTCAGGAATATGTCTGCGGCGTGAAGATCCAGATGGCATATTTTGAAGCCTTGGGCTCCGTCGGTATCAAAGCCGTTGAAAATATCATTGCACATATCCGCGATCATCATGAAGACCTGATCATTATGATGGATGC
>JAHDBZ010000003.1:24996-35721 GCA_020630245.1 Candidatus Altimarinota bacterium | reverse complement strand
GGGAGAACAATATAAAGCAAAAAGTTCCCAGCCTTTGTGCTGGGATCTTCGAAAATATTTAAACACCTTAGAAGGCCCCGGAATGTAATCCGGGGACATTTTTTGAGCTTTTTATAATTCGACATCTAGAATGCCAGACGTTTCGAAAGCTACCTTGAGATTTTGTTGATAAGCCTCACTTTCTGGCTTGTTCGGGAAATCTGCCCAGACAATTCCATAAGCCTCATAATAGACAGTTTGGATGAGGGCTATCTTCCCGACCGTACCTTCTTTAATTAGCTCGACATTATCTTCTGATAGTTTGGATTTTTGTTTGTTTAAGGCGGCAAATCTCTCACAGGCGCCGCGTGGGTATCCGAGCAAAATTCCGAATTTCATGCGACTTTCCCAATTTTGCTCCTCAGGGTTCGCAGCCACGGAGGAAATAGTCTGATCTTCACTCATAGAAAGATCAAATAGATCAGCATTCTCCTGCATAGTCTTTCTTACCAAATCTTTTCTATAAACAACGTTACTGTTTCTACCTCTTTCAGACGCAAAACCGATTGGGTTAAGACAGATGACATCAAGATCACTAAAAATTTCGACCATGTTTTCAGTTATCGGAAACGGAACGACAGACATAGCTTTTTCTCCCAGAAATAAGGCTTGTAGATCTCCCAAGTTTCTTTGTTTATCATAAAGTCCATCTGAACCAGGGACTTGCATTAATTCTCGTTCTTCCGGTGTGGTTCTACTTATAAATCCAGCAAATTTAGTAGCTCCAATTCGCCATTCAGCTATTTCAGCAGTTTTAATACTTTCAGTATTCATTAGATCATTATAGCACTTTTGAGATGTTAATTGAAGTTTTCTGTCGTTTCTGCTATAATACTCAGAAAAACAAATACACATGAAAATCGAATTCTCGGGCGCTGCCCGCAACGTTACCGGCTCTAAGCATCTGATTCACATTAACGGCAAAAAAATCCTGCTCGACTGCGGACTTTTTCAGGGGCGACGAAAGCTCGCTGCTAAGTGGAATGCTATCTTTCCTTTTGAGGCTTCAGAGATTGATGCACTCGTGCTTTCGCATGCTCATATCGATCATAGTGGTGCGATTCCTTTGCTCGTTAAGAAAGGTTTCACGGGACCGATCTACTGTACCCACGCAACGCGTGACCTATGTGCGGTGATGTTGCGAGACTCGGCCTACATCCAGGAACGAGATGCCGAATGGATCAAAAAGAAAGGGAAAGATCCAGATGCAGAGCCACTTTACAGCATCCAAGACGCTGAGAAATCGATCAGTTTCTTTCGATCGGTAAATTATGATTACAAATTTCGTGTTTGTGATGGAATGCACGTGACGTTCCGCGACGCGGGTCATATCCTCGGTTCAGCGGTCGAAGAGATCGAGATTCATGACAATGAAACCGGCCAAGACCTGCGACTTGGATTTACCGGAGATCTCGGGCGAAAAGATCTACCAGTACTCAAAGATCCAGTTCAACTGCGTGATCTAGACTTCCTCATCACCGAATCTACCTACGGAGATCGCCTCCATGATGAGATTGAAGATGTGGAAGATAAATTCGCGCAGAGCATTCGAGAGGCCTATGACCGAAACGGGAAGATCATTATCCCGGCCTTTGCCATGGGGCGAACGCAAGAAATGCTCTACATGATCCTTAAACTAACTAAGGAAGGTAAAATCCCGCATATTCCAGTCTTCGTAGATTCTCCACTCGCCAAAGCAGCCAGTGAAGTCTTCCAAGTCCATCCGGAGTGTTATGATGAAGAACTGCAAGATCTGATCCGCGAAGGCGTGAATCCTTTTGTGAGCGAAAATGGGGTGCAATTTACCGAAAGCGTCGATGATTCGAAAGCCCTCAATCAATTCCCAGGGGCTTGTATCATTATTTCTGCCAGTGGGATGTGTGAATTTGGACGAATTCGACACCATCTCGCCAATAACATCCAAGATGACAAAAATCTCGTACTGATCGTCGGCTTCCAGGCCAAAAATACCCTGGGGCGCAAACTCGTCGAAGGCGAAACGCCGGTCAATATTTTCGGTGAGCCACATTATGTCGAAGCACCAGTGCAGATCTACAATGCTTTCTCGGGTCATGCGGACCAAACAGGCTTGCTCAATTTTGCCAAGAATGCCGGTCAACTCCGCGATGTCTTCCTCGTACACGGAGAAGAAAAGCAGCAAGACACTTTTGCCGAATTACTCAAAGCACAAGACAATATCAATGACGATCACGGCGTGCACGTTCCATGTCCTGGCGACATTTATGAACTGACCAGTGACATGCGTTTCGTGCGCAGCAAAGAAGTAAATGAAATCTCACAGAACTTCTTTAACGAAGAATCCGTGTGTCATTTGGAGCGGTAAAAAACTTGTAGTAGGTGGTATGTGGTAAGTAGTCTGTACTTTTTGTATCATCTAGTAATTACCGTTCTCTTTTCGTTTGCGTACGGATTTCCCCACACGTCTGTAACACCATTTACTGACAGATAGAAACGTTCATCGGTTTGATATTCTGCTTGCTCGAAATTAAGGAGCAAAGTGGTCAGGTTTAGATGATGGAGACCTTTGAGCTCCAGATTTTCCGTTCTGTCAGCTACGGCAAAGTCACGATCTTCCAGATTGGCGGTAAGGGTTTCCGCATCAAGATCAATCGCTTCGTTAAACTGTAGTTCCACTACCAGGTCTCCTGGCTTCCAGTCGAGACCCGTGCGAATATCATTGCTGACGGTGCTGAGATCAATGTCAGGTTGACTGGCGAGGAACGGCGGTAGAGCAGCGGGCTCGATCTGCCAGTCAGTACTCATTGGGAATGGCTTGTGTAACGTCAAAAATGGAGCAGTTTCGTCTTCACGTGGAGACCAATCGACAGAAAGTCCTTTGGTAGGCAATATCCCAGACCAGGTACCCACGGACTCTTGAGTGGCGAGTGTTTTGCTTCTAAGTGGTTGCTGCGGAAAAGCACTAAAAGAAAATTTTGTTTGCCAGTTTTGATAGGGTGGAGCATAGAGATGTAATTTTTTCAATTCTTCAAGATTCGCACGATAAGAGTGCTCGAAGTGCCAACTTTTACCCGGCGCAATCTCTGCGGGGATAAAGACTCCTAGATCCAAAAAATTAAAGGTAAAACCGCCCTTCCAGACTTGGGAAAGCGGGCCATCATTGGCCCCGAGATGACTGACATCTATTCGAAGTGTCACGCTAAAATCATTGGGCAGCCATTCCTGTACATCGACGGACCAAGATTTCCGTAAGTAGCGAGAGCTTTTTCCTCCGCCGAGGTTCCATTCGCTGATTTGCACGAGGTTTGCAGGCATCTTAAATTTGCTCTTTCCCTGCCAGTAAAGAGTTTTGTCTCGTTCTGCCTGACGGATCAAAGCTGTCGTTTGTCGCCATTGGATCGGATTGAGACTGCGAAATATCAGAGAGCGCAGCATTGAGCCAGCTGGATTTTTGCGATTGGCCAGACTGTCTTCGTCATGATGATCTACGTCTGCTACCGAGCGACTCATGTTGGCAAAGAAATTTTTCTTACCAACGACGGTTGCCCAGCGCTCGAGAAAGCTGGTTTGCAGTAGTATTACACGTTTAATCTTTCGATCACTATTGGCTTGGTAGCCAGCGGCAAACGATTGGGTACATTTTTCTAAGTGTGGAGTCCTCCCGAGGTCCCAAAAATGCAAACGTTCAGAGACTTGTTTGAGTGGTGCCAGGTTTTCTCCGAGATCCGTATCCAGATCGTAAGTGCTCCCAACATCGAGCTTGAAAATCGGCAAGCGCAGCACACCGTAAGCGGTCGCAAAACCACCACAGGGACGGGCCTCGCTGTCATTCATAACGACGATCAGACTATTTCCCCACCAATGCCCAGGCCAGAGAAAGGTTTTAACTGGCCAGAGAGCGATCAAAAACCAGACGAAAAACAATATCAGTAGCCAATGCCACCTATTTTTGGGGAATTTTCGGGATTTTACTCGAGCCATCCACCGCAGTCTGCCATAATTGCGCCAAATTACAACTGGCGGTGAGTACATACCACTTACCACTGGCTACTTACCACCTTACCAATGATTCTCGAACCAAAAATATTCCGCGCTTATGATATCCGAGGGGAAGCCTTTGTGGATTTTGATGAAGATGGATTTCTCGCTATAGCCCATGGTTTTGGCCAATACCTACGGGAAAAGTTTAATCTCGAAAAACCGCGAGTGTTTGTCTCCGGAGATGGTCGGCAATCAATGCCAGAGCTTTTTCCAGCCGTGATTTCTGGTCTCAAAGCAGCAGGTTGCACGGTGACTTGGGGAGGAACACTGCCGACGCCGGTTAACTATTTTGCATTTCACGAAGGGGACTTTGATGCTGCCATGCAAATCTCAGCTTCGCACAATCCCGCGAAAGACAATGGTATCAAACTCACGGACCGTCGCGGATCTGTTGCGGGCGAAGAAATCCAACGTATTCGAGAACTGAGTTTTTGTCATGATTGTCGTTTGGCCAATGTTCCAGGAGAGTGTAAAAACGCCTGCGAAGTCAAAGATTTTTACCCAGCCTATAAAGAAAAAATAAAGCGCATTACAGCCGATCAAATTAGTAAAAAAATCGTCCTAGACGCTGGGAATGGCGTGGCGGGGCAATTCTATCCAGAATTGTGCAGAAGCTTCGGTCACGAAGTAATCGAACTTTATTGTGATCTCAATACTACCTTCCCAAATCACCAACCAGATCCAGAGAGAGCGGCGAATCTGGTAGAAGCTCAAGCTTTGGTGACGGAAAAGGGAGCTGATTTTGGGTTTGTCTATGACGGGGATGGTGATCGCATGGGAGTGATTTTGTCTGATGGGACAGCCCTAAACGCTGATCAGATTTTCTATATTCTCGGAGCGGACTTCCTCCTGCGAAATCCTGGAGAAACTATTATTGTCGATGCGATGATCTCTCAGGCCTTAATAGAAAAATTAGAAGCCCTAGGGGCGAACGTCATCATGGACAAGACCGGACACTCACACATCGAACAAGCGATGCACAAACACAACGCCAAGCTCGGCGGAGAGCAATCTGGCCACTTTATGTTTGGGGAAAATTTCTATGGTCATGATGATGCAGGACTGGCTACGTTACGATTTTTGGCAGCAGTAGAACATAATCCAGATTACCTGGCGGATGTGACAACGGGTTGGCCCGACATGGTGGAGTTTTCCGAGAAATTTTACGCCCCAGATGAAGAAAAATTTCAGATCCTTAAAAAAGTCGTGACCGAGCTACAAAAAGAATTCCCAAACGCCATTACGCTGGACGGGATTCGTTTAGATTTTGGCAATAACGAGTGGGCGATCATTCGTTGTTCCAATACTTCACCAAAAATTGCCGTGCGGATTGAAGCGCGGGATGAAGGGAGTTTAGAGGATAAGAAAAAAATTATTTTGCCGATTCTAGAAAGCGACCTTTAGGCGAAGTTTTCTACCGTAAATTTTTTGTGTAATTTGTTAAAAATGCTGTCTGCGGTGTCTTGTGTAACTTGATTTATCTTTGTTGATCTTTCTTCAACATATGCATAAAAGGTTTCAAAAAAAGGATGTAACTTTCTTTTGTAGTCATTTACCTGCATGCGTTCTGTAATTTCTTTTGGAAGTGCTTTCCAGGCTTCAATAAATTCAGAATTAAGAGCTCCTTTTATCTGCATTTTTGTGCGGTGTTTTTCGCCTATATTACCATTATTGTATGCTTTTTGATTAAGAGAACAATTATCCTGTTGTCCATCTCCTAGAGACTTGATACAGCGAAGCATCTCCCGATTTGGACGATATAATCGCATCATAGCCTTTTCATAACTGAGATCTTCTCCCGGTTGCAATTCATCCTCAGGAAGCTTCTTTTTGAAATTTAAAACTTGCAGAGATTCCATGATGTAATCTGCAGATTTTTCATCAATTCCGGACATTAGTAGATAGTTGTGCAGAGTACCCGAATCAATGAGACCGTCTTCTATAATGTCATGGAGAAGCGCAATAATCGCAAAATTTCTCCAGCCATGAGTGTCATTTTCCAACAGATTCAAAACATGTTGCATGGTTGAATTTTTAAAAAAATTCAGCCGCAAATTATCAAAATTAATAAAAGAAAGATCTACGACTCTTAGATAGTGATTAACACTTGGTTCATTGGATTCCTCTTCTGTATATCGAGCCGTTTCATTATGCCTAAAAGATCCTTTTGTGTGAGGGCTAATAAGTTTTAATAAAGAGATAAAACACTCAATACTTTCTTTATCCAATCCAAAGGCTTCGAGGATGGATAATGTTTCATCGTATTGACGAAAAACGTCAAATTTTAGTAGTCGATCTGGGTGCCTAACGGGCAACCGACTGTCATGAATCTCTAGAGCATCCAATATCTTGAGCAGCAGTTCAGAGGTTATTGACGGAGAATAGTAATGATCTAAATTTTCCTGCAAAAAAATCAGATTATCGCGATTCCACGAAGATTGATGCAGCATATTTTCAAATTTTATTCGGTCTCCAGGTGTAGTTTTTCTCGGACTAGAAATTTTTACGACTAAAAAATTTTTCTTTGCAGATTCTTTGAGTTCCGGAAAACTGTGCAAGAATCGAGTGTCAAAATCAAATTCACAAATGCGTAGTTGGCGCATTGTCATTGTTTCTGTGTCCAAACTGGCAAAATAGTCTTCACAGTGTGCTGTAAAATCTTCGAGTGGGACTTTTCTATATTGATCACCAAAAGAATCGGCTTGGTCAGATTTTACCGTGATGTAAGACTTCCAAAGATATTCAAAGAATCGACGCTCTTTTTTTTCTGGCAAATCCAGCATGCGGTACATCTGTGAAAAATGATCCTTGATTTGTAGCAGACGAGATTTGCGAAGCATCGGGCGTAAATTCCCATGCAAAACATATTCTTGATCTAAGAAGGCACCTTCCATATTGATTCAAAACTACAAAAAGGATAAATTAAATCAAATTAATAATTGCGCAAACTTAAACCCTTCGCACATACCTCTGTCCGCCCAAATGCTGGATCCAGCCCTTCATCTCCATAAGCGTTAGGTGACTACTCACTGTGGTGCCAGGAAAACCACAATCACGAATCACTTCATCGATATGGCGTGCTTGGCCCGTTTTGAGATGCTGAAGGATATCATGTTCGATGCCGGTCTCGGGTAGTTTTATTTGCAACTTAGGGATTTTCTGCGCCTTAATTCCCATCGCATCGAGGATGCTCTGTCCGTTCTGGGCCAGGTGCGCCCCATCGCTGATGAGTTGATTGGTTCCGGCAGCCTGATGATGAAATATCTCTCCTGGAACGGCAAAGACTTCACGCCCAAAATCCATCGCATATTGGGCCGTGATCAGACTTCCCGATTTGGCAGCTGCTTCAATGATTAACGTTCCCTGGCTGAGTCCGGCGACGATACGATTGCGCACGGGGAAGTATTCTGGTCGAGCTTCCGTGCCCGGCAAAAATTCAGAAATGATGGCACCGTTTTCGATAATTTTTTTAGCGAGATTCTGGTTTTGCTTGGGGTATATTTCGTCGATGCCGTTTCCCAGTACCGCAATAGTACGCGCATCGTTCTGCAGTGCGATTTGATGCGCCAGGGTGTCGACTCCATAAGCTAGGCCGGAGACGATGGTGATGCCTTGCTGAGCGATAGGAGTGAGTATTTTTTCAGCCGCTCGTTGACCGTAAGTCGTCATACGGCGCGATCCGACAACTGATAAGCTCGGCCAATCAGAGTCTTCTAAAGCGCCTCGCACGAGAAGTATTACCGGTGGGTTGGAGATGTGTTGTAGCGGGACTGGAAAATTTGGGTCATCGTAGGTTAGTATTTCGACCTGCAGGTCTTCAATGCGTTTGATTTCTTGGTCTGGGTTTATTTTTTGACGCTGTGAGAACCATTTCTCAATGCCTTTTTTATCAATGCCAGCTTCGATCCAGTCATTAATATTGGCTTGATAGGCCGCTTGCCAGTCATTGTCAAAAAATCCCTGCAGCGCGCGGTAGCGCGGATAGGTTAGGCGGAGGCCACGGTGTAGTCCAAGGAGGTATTTTTTCATGGCACGGACTATGCCGCTTTGACCAAAATTTGCACGTGTCCGTCTTCACTAAAACTTAATAAATCTTTAGGAAAACGACTTAGGATTCGGGGGTGGTCGTCAGTTACTAAAACGAGATCTTCGATCCGGATCCCAAATTCACCGGGATAATAAAGTCCCGGTTCATTCGTCACGACTTCATTGGTTTGCAAGGTAAAATCACTGCGTTGAGAAAGATTTGGGAGTTCATGGATCTCAAGACCGACACCATGCCCCAGCGAGTGTGTGAAATATGGCGCTTCTGGTCCAAGTGCGTCTCTGCAAAATTGGTCAACGGCTTGGCTGCTGGCCCCAGCGGTTATTTTTGCATTCGTAGCTTGCTGCGCCGTGAGTAGCATTTCATATTTAGCTATATATTTGGCACTGGATTCTCCAAATACAAAGTTCCGTGTCATATCAGAACAGTAATGATTATGGGTCGTCCCACAGTCGATGAGTATATTGTCTCCCAGTCTCAGTCTGCGTTCACCCGATACGTGGTGTGGTCGACTGCTATTCTCGCCAAAGGCTATGATACTTGGAAAACTCAGGCCAAATTTTCCTTCGGATTGCAGTACTTGCTGTAGCTTAAAATTTAAAGATTGTTCTGTGATGCCAGCTTTGAGATGCACTTTTAAAAACGGGAGCAAAACGTTATCAACATGGTCTTGTGCTGCCTCAATAGCGCCTATTTCGGTGTCATTCTTAACGCGTCGCAGGGTCTCGATGATGTTTTTTTGTGGTGCAAAGTCAGCTTTTGGAAAGTATTTTTTTAGCTTTTCCAGACTCCCGAGGGTGAGTGATTCTTCGCAGGCGACTTTTCTCGTTATACTTTTACCAAATTTTGCGGTGAAATCAGCGTTAAATAACCGAAAAGCGCAGTCTAAACGTTGCGCGGTTTCAGCGTAGCGGCCATCAGTAATGAGCGTTTTTTTGCCATCCTTGGATATGAGCAACCACCCAAAGCTACCCCAAAACTGACTGAAGTAATAGATATTTTCAGTCTTGGATACGAGAAAATAGTCAAATTCGGAATTTTTTTGAAACCAGTCCTGTAGCATCAAGGTTAAATCTAGATTTAAAAATGCAAAATCCAAAGAAATTTCCACCTTTTAAAATTTAACATTTGGGTTTTGGATTTTAATAAAATATGTTTAATATTGTTTCGTAGGCGCTTCCGAAGCGCATTGAAACTTTTGCACCCCTCACATGGAAACGATCATACAGAAAGCGCTCAAACTCCTTTTGGATAAGTTTGGTACGGAGTACGACTGCGTCACGATTAGTGAAGATAACGGTCACTACCGAGCCAATATCGAATGTGCCACCCCGGCGCGCTTAATTGGGAAAAACGGAGAAACGCTCAGTGCGATTCAAACGCTCCTCAAGAATATGCTCTACGCGCAGAATCAAGAAAATTTATTCGTCACCGTTGATGTCGATAATTATCGCAAGGACCAAGAAGACCGCATGACGCAAAAAGCGCAGAAATTCATCGACATGATGAAAGAACGCAATCTTTCTGAGATCAAGCTTCCGCCAATGACACCGTACTTCCGACGAGTAGTGCATCTCTGGGTGGTTAATAACTTTCCAGAACTAGCCACCGATTCTGTAGGCGAAGGACGAGCCCGCGCGGTGCGAGTTTTTTACAAGTAAGTAAGACTCGACGAGTTTACGAGGCGCTAGTCGAACTTATCCTGATCCGACGCAGGCGGAGAAGGATCTTTATCTTGTATGTTTGCACATGGTAGATGCCAAACCTCAATTGTTCCCCCAACATCAGCTGGGTCGACAGTATCTAGACCATCCCAGAGTGTTACGTGACCAGAGGCTCCGCCATCGTTGTAGTTATAATCCATGATTATAAGACTTGGCTGGGATCCTATTTTTTCGCGATAGTTAATGGAGTTTTGCAGAGTAATGTCTGGCGGTCCCCAAATCTTTTCAATGTATTGTTTGAAATCAGCGACTCGATAATAGTATTGCTCATTGTTTTGACCACTAACGGTCTTTTTCCTAACGGGCCAAGGATGTATCCCTGCTTTATGTAATGAATAATTGAGCCTTACAACACAAGCATTTTCCCATCGACCTTGATCCTTGGGCAGGTTTCCATTAATTGCCACCTTTCCGCCTACCATATCAAACACTTCTTTGGGCGTTTTGAGTTTTGGAAAGTGCTGCCACAATACTTCCCAGTTTGGACGATTGTTAGGGACATCTACATCGCAGGCGGGTTGATAAGGCGTTGTTGGAATAGCCGGTGGTAGACTTGCAATGGATACTTCCTTGGTAGCCGGTTGAGAATTTACCGCAGGAGTTGGTTTTGATGGGTAACTCACCGGTGCCGGCTTGGTTGTCTGACAACCAGCCATAATCAAGCCCGCCCCGACTGACAGCCTAATTATTTGAAAGCGAGGGCGAGGAGAGCTTATTCTCGGAACAACTTCAGGAGTGGTCAGGATTTTTGTTTCCATATTTTTTTCGATATTACGGTAAATTGTCGTGATGTTTAAGTGCATTGCCTTGGCATTTTTGCGGAAATCATTAGAAATAATCAGTAAAGTAAAACCCGCAAATGCAATACACTATCGACAGTCTTCGTGATAAATGGCT
>JAHDBZ010000003.1:23135-24896 GCA_020630245.1 Candidatus Altimarinota bacterium | reverse complement strand
AAACCCTACCAAGAGACCTGGGAAGATCCGCGCTGGGTAGAGATCTGGAATGACGTCTTCATGCAGTTTAACAAGCTCCCGGATGGGACGCTTGAGGATCTCCCTGCTCAAAATGTCGATACCGGGATGGGCCTCGAGCGAACGGTCGCAGTCCTCAATGGGTTTATCTCTGTCTACCAAACGGATGCTTTCACCGACATCTTACAAACGATTGCCGATCTTTCTGGCAATCAAGACGTAGCTGACAATCCAATCGGGGGGACGGACGCGCACAATTCAGCTCGCATCATTGCCGATCACATCCGATCAGGTTCTATGATCTTAGCTGACAAAGTTGCGCCTTCGAATCTCGATCAAGGTTACATCTTGCGACGACTTCTACGACGCGCGATTCGTCATGGACGCAAATTAGGCGTTACCGATACCCTTTGTGTTCCTGTGGCCAAGGCCGTCATCGCCAAGCTCGGTGGAGCCTACCCAGAGCTGGTGGAAAATACCGCTTTCATCCTCGACGAACTCCAACGCGAAGAGGACCAGTTCCGACAAACGCTCGAAAAAGGAGAAAAGAAATTTCACCAAGCGATCCAAAATGTTTCTGGCAAGATCGACGGAGAGCTGGCTTTTGACCTCTTTCAAACCTACGGTTTCCCACTGGAAATGACGCAAGAGCTAGCACATGAAGCCGGACTCGAAGTTGACGAAGCCGGTTATCACACGGCCTTTAAAGCCCACCAAGAAAAATCACGTACTGCCTCTGCCGGGAAGTTTAAGGGCGGGATGTCTCGCGAAAACATCGAACAAGAAACACGTCTGCACACGGCAACCCATCTGTTGCTCGCCGGACTTCGCGAGGTACTAGGAGACCATGTCCACCAGGCCGGAAGTAATATCACGGCGGAGCGATTGCGGTTTGATTTCTCGCACGGAGAGGCGATGACACCCGAGCAAAAAGCAGCCGTCGAACAATACGTAAATGATGCCATCGCGGCAGATGCCGAACAAATCCTACAAGAAGTTGCCAAAGACGCAGCTCAGGCTGATGATACGATCGAAGCTTCGTTTTGGGATCGTTATCCAGACACGGTGAAGGTTTACACCTTCCGTGACAGTACGGGGAAAGTTTGGACCCGAGAGCTTTGTGGTGGACCACACGTTGCCAGCACGAGTGAGCTCGAAGGCACTTTCAAGATCAAAAAAGAACAGAGTTCTGGACGGGGAGTGAGAAGAATTAAAGCGGTGCTAATTTGAGGAAAACCAGTTTTCCTCAAGACTCCTTTCTAAAATTAGAATTCGCTTTCATTTAGGGAACCCGCGAGACCCTAAATGAGCTCAGGTTTCTTAGTTTTAAAACGGAGCTTCGCTCTGCACTACGACTTCTGCTCCATCGTTGTCAGGATCTTTGAACCGGAGCTCACAGGCATGGAGCATGACGCGTTTTGACTTGGGGCCGCCATACAGGACGTCACCGAGGATCGGGAAGTTGATCGAGCTCATATGGACACGGATCTGGTGCGTACGGCCGGTGAAGATCTGGACGCGGAGGCGTGAGCGGTTTTTGTCGAGTTCTTCGAGGCGTTCAAAGGCGGTCTCGGCCCATTTGGCTTTGTCGTTATTGGCGGCGGTCATGCACTGGCGATTATGCGGGTCACGGACGATGCCAGACTCGATTTTGCCACTCTGTGGTGTTTGGCCGTTCACGATACATTCGTAGAACTTTTCAAATTCTTTCCAGTGCTCCTGGAAGTAGCGATGGGCTTCGTT
>JAHDBZ010000003.1:1953-23035 GCA_020630245.1 Candidatus Altimarinota bacterium | reverse complement strand
CGTAGAACTTTTCAAATTCTTTCCAGTGCTCCTGGAAGTAGCGATGGGCTTCGTTAGTTTTGGCAATGAGCATGATGCCGGTGGTGATCTTGTCTAGACGGTGTACGAGACCAGGGCGCGGGATTTGGCGACCTTCGATCTCATCGAAATTTTCCGACAGCTGTGCTCCAAACATATGCACGAGAGCGTTTACAATCGTTTCTTGTGAACTATCTGAGATAGAGGGGTGCACAGCGATCCCATAGGGTTTTTCGATGACGACCCAGGAATCTGACTCTTTCAGGATCTTGAGTGGTTTGTCCCAGGGTTGCAGGTCGTCACAAGTTGTTTCGGGCTCGCACTGGACGTACCAGTTTTCGCCGATCTTGACCTTGGTCTTGGCAGTTTTTTTGATGCCTTCGCAGTCAAAGTGACCGCGTTTTTGCCAGCGAGAACGACTGATCTCTGGACACTTTTTGGCCGATAGTACGTCGATGCGTAGTCCGACTTCAGAAGGGTTTACCGTAAATTTAGCTTCGATCATGGGTTTTTAATATAGCAAAAAAGAAAAGTGTCGCTGACAAAATATTGGCCGTAAAATTCCCCAGCGCCAGACCGAGGATGGCTCCCTGACCACTAAAGATCTTGAGACTCAAAAAAGCCGCTAGGCTGGTCGCAATCGCCAGCGAGATGACATTGATCCACATCGGGGTGGTCGTATCATCATTGGCGAGAAAGTAACGAGAAAACAGCGGTATCAGACAAGCAAACGGCAACGAAATAACCGTCCACCAGAAAACCGTGCGGGTCATTTCCAGACGCGAGCCTTCTAGTCCAAACAGTAGTTGTAGGATCGGCTCGGCCAGCACCGCACACAGTAGACTAAACGGAATTGCGAAGAGGAGGATGTGTCCGGTCGATTGTTTGAGAATGGAGACCTGTGCATCGCGTTGGTGCTTGACCTTGGCAAGTCGCGGGAATGCGACATTCGCAATCGCCATACCGAGTACGGAGAGTAGAAAGTGTCCGAGCGTCGTTCCGAGCGTGAAAGATGTGATTGACCCCAGCACCAGAAAGCTGGCGATCCAGAGATCAACGGTTTGATTTATCTGAAAGGCAGCATTATTAAAGACTCTTCGACCAAAATCAGGCCAAAATTTATGCCAGGCGTTGACAGGTTGTAGCCAGGCCTTTTGCAGGCGAAATCCCTGCCAAAAACTAACACTAGCGGTTAGAGTCAGGTGCAACAGCGCTCCTGCGATGGCGCCGTACCCGACGATTAGCACTCCGAATTGATCACGGAATATATAGAGCGCTCCCACGATGCTGCTGACGTATATCAGTGGTGCGAGCGCAATGGTAAAAAACTTTTCCTGAGCCTGCAGTCCGGCGGCAAACACGCTTGAGAGGGAGAGCAAAAACACCGAGCCAAACAGATAACGGGCTAGTTCCGTGATCTGAGCCTGTAATTGCATCGAAAACCCGGGGAAAACCAGGCCGATGAGCTGTGGGGCGAGCAATAATCCCAGCAAACAGATCGCGCCAAAGCAGATCAATACGCCCCAGAGGAAACTCGAAAAATACGCGCGTTGGTCGTCTTCACTAAGCTCTACGAGACGGGGAATAAAGATCACCGAAATGGTCGCCCCGACGAGAAGATAAAAGAAAAAATCTGGTACACGAAAGGCTGCAAAAACGAGATCTGCCGCTTGCGCATCAAAAACCTCCAGGATCAAGCGATCACGTCCAAAACTGATAATTTTGGACAGCAGGGCGGAGGCCGCGAGCAGCACACTGCCTTTACTGAGAAGTTTTAGGACAAATTGCATTCTGGTTTAGAGTAGGATTTGTACGGCGATAAACAAGGCTTTGGTGAAATTTAGATTAAGTCCGGGGATTCACTCTTTGACAGGGCTTGGTATCAAATAGATTGATGCGTTTTTCAATTCTTACCTCAGTCTTCGTACTTCTCGCTTCCAACTTGTCCTTCGCTCAAACTTTCCAGATTACCGAAATCTCACCGCACAAGGTTGGCGAGATGGAAGAATGGTTTGAATTCCGAGTCGAAGGGGAAGTTGATCTGACGCAGTACAAAGTTTCCAATGGTAAAAATAAATCAAAGCCTTTGGATTCGTCATTTGCCTCAGAGACTTCAGGTTACTATTTTTTCGAAAAATCTCCGGTGAGCCTGGCCAATGATGGTGGGGTGATCCAAATCCTCAATCTCAACGAAGAAATTATTCATGAGGCTGTGTATCCCAAAACCAAAAAAGGCAGCACCAAGAATTTTGATTGGGCGGAAATCTGGCACTGGTCTGACGTAGGTCAAAAGTTTGTCCCGCAGCGTTATCACACCGATGGCGATCCAAATTTTAGCCATACCCGTGGGGCACCAAACACGGATGTTCCGACCCCTAGCGACCAATTTCGGATTTTGGTGTCAGAGGTCTCACCAGATTGGCAGCGTGAGGGGTATGATTTCATTGAGCTCGCGGTCGTTTCTGGTCCAGATCGGATAAATCTTCGTTCACTGGAAATCAAACATAACGGTACGCAGCTCTGGAGATTTGATCGGAGTGAGTGGGTGAGCCCGGGGGATTTGCTCGTCTGGTACGTAGGTACCGATACAACTACCAAAATGTCTGATGAAATTTTCCATACGGCGGCAAAAGAAGGCCTATCGGCTGGTTCGGGAACGATTGAACTTAATGCGCTGGAAGGCACTTCGTCTGAGACCAATCTGGATGCGGTATGCTGGAGAGATGAAGTGTTGAGTCAAACAGAAGCTAAGCGCGTGCAAAAATTTCGTGATGCCGGTCACTGGCAGGGAGATTGTGTAGAG
This sequence comes from Candidatus Altimarinota bacterium, assembly GCA_020630245.1. Taxonomy (GTDB): domain Bacteria; phylum Patescibacteriota; class Gracilibacteria; order UBA4473; family UBA4473; genus JAHDBZ01. The sequence goes on along the minus strand of JAHDBZ010000003.1, from coordinate 20,214 downwards.
ATTTCTCAACTGATTGATAATGAATCACTAGCCCGGGATGAAGATTTTTTAGATACACACACAGCACCTGATTGGCAGCGCCATTTCAACGGTTCAGCCGGCCAAAAAAACACCGTTCAAAACAGTCCACCGCAGGCAGTTATTCGGATTCAGGGCAGTGGTAAAACGATCGGGACCCCCCCGTTTTCGCTCAATGTTACTGGTGAGGATTCCTCAGACCCAGATGGTTTGAAAGATATTGAGTCCTATACCTGGAAATTAGACGGTGACATTTTTAGTGAGAAGGCCAATCCGGCTAATATCAAGCTAGAAACGGCAAAGATCTATCAATTGGAACTTACCGTCAAAGATCATTCCGGCGCCAGTAGTACGGCGCGACAGACTATCGTCGTGGCCAACCGAGTCTCTGCTCCTTCTGCCTCAAACTCAACAGAGTTCAAAGCACACTTAAAAGCTTCATTAGCCTCAAATCCGGCAGATTCACCCTCGAACCTCTCCGCACCAGAACGAAAAGAAGATTTTTTTGCGCCGGTACTCACCAACAAAGAGTTTGTGACCGCTCTGTTTGCAGCACGAAAATCGCAGTCTAAAGTTTTGAGTTCCGTAGAAGTAATAACTTCTCCAAAAGAAATATCTGATCCCTGGCCACGAAGAATCAAATTGCCAAAGATCGTACGTCAACGACTGCACAAAAACATCGGTCTTATCTGGGACTGGCGTTTAGCTCCGTGGGCTGCAGGAGTGGGATCGACTTCTGACGGAGCAATCGATCAAAATTCTGAACGTTTTGCAATAGGGTTTGGCGTACCTTAGCGCGTGATAGGTTTTCGGCAGCAATTTGTTGTTGCTCTACTTTTTGATTGAGCAGAGACTCGACTTCGCGGCCTTCAAACTGTGCCAAGGCTTGTGATATCTTTGTGTCGATTTCACCGACCTTTTCATTGGCTCCTTGTCCACGATTGAGAAAGATATTGAGTTCCTCACTGAGTTGCCGTTGTAACCCGGAAGATTGATTGAGTAGATTCTCCGCTTGTAGGATGGTGTCCTCGATTCGTTGAGCCCGATAAAGAGGATTGCTGGTGCGCAGTAGTTCGCTGGAGACGTCACCGACGCTTTTGACGTCACGGAGCCACAGGGCAGCGTATTCGATCGTTGAATTGGCCTGTCGATCGACATTTTGAGATGCGAGCTGGTAGGCGAGCGACTCGAGATTGAGACGATTGGTAATGGTTGGTGTTTGCGAGATTTGGGCAGGAGTAACGGCTGGTGGTGTTGGAGCTGGTGTCACTTTTGGTTTATTCACGGTGCTTGCTTCTTTTTTGCCACCAAACAGGCCGCTAAACCAGCCGGACTTTTCTTCCTCATTTGTATTTTGCACCGGTGCTTCGATGACTGGTTTTAGCGCCGGTGGCGTTACGACATTGTCATCATTCCCGACAAAAGGCAGCTTGCCGCCCCAAACGAGCCAGATCAGCACACTGATGATAGCGAGCACGAAGAGTGTTTTGATAATTCCCCAGGAAATTCTCTGAATTACCCAGAAAAAATCACCATCTTCTTCGATCAGAAAATCATCATCGAGCACGACGTCATCCACCGCTTCGCTTACCTTTTTTTCGGCGACGTCAGGGGTGATTTGGTTTTGATTGCTGATTTCTTCCGGAACCATTACGCGATTATACCATAAAAAGAGATAAAAAACCAGACTATTACTGAGTTAAACTTAGATTGTTACGTAGGCCGCATAGTGGGCAGCGGCAATCGCATCGGCAGCGTCATCAATTTTCGGTGATTTCTCGAGACCGAAAGTCATTTGGGCCATCTGTTGCATGGCTTTTTTGTCGGCTTTTCCGTTGCCGCAGAAATGCGCTTTGATCTCGACTGGCTTGGGTTCTACAACGTTGCAGCCGGCTTCAGTTGCAAGATAGGTAAGCACGCCACGCACCTGAGACACCTTAAGCCCAGTGGTGATATTTTGGACAAAAAACAGGTCTTCGATCGAGAGCGTGTCGGGCTGATATTTCTCAAGGAGTACCGCGAAATCTCGACCAATTTCGGCCTGTCGAGCGTGAAAATCATCTTTTTTGTCCGTCCGGATGATGCCATAGTCTAGGAGAGAGAGCGTCTGTCCCTTTTTTTCTAGTACGGCAAAGCCGCAGCGTTCATAACCAGGATCAATTCCGAGAATAACCATCAGGACAAGTATAAAGTAGTATGTGGCATGTGGTAAGTATTATCGTTTCCTGATATGGTGGCTGCATGAATTTCCTTGGACTAGACATTTTCTGGTGGTCACAAATCTTTGCCGGTTTTACGATCATTTTTGACCTGATTTCTTTCCAGTTTAAACAACGAGAACATATTTTGCTGACTTTGATTATTGGCGGCGTGTGCCTAGGGATTCATTTCCTGCTGCTCGGGCAGTTAGTAGCGGGAGGATTGGTGTTGATCGCCAGCGTGCGTAAAGGCGTGGCGTATTTTTACCCGGGGCCGAAATGGATGCTGTTTTTTGTGGTCCTAGGGGGACTGACCACGTTTTATTTTTACGAGCACTGGCACAACTTATTGGCTTACGGGGCCATGATCGTGATTACGATTGGGAATTTCCAGTCTCATGACCTGCCGATGCGCCGTTTTCAGTTGGTAGGGACTACGACCTGGCTGATCCACAATGCGTTGATCCGGTCACCAATGGCGGTGATCGTAGAGGTGATATTCCTCATCGGACAATTGATCGGCTACTATCGACACTACGGTCGCAAAAAGTCTGCTTGACGTTTGGGACTATTTATCTAGGATCGCTCGGCTATAAGTCATTACTATGTCTCGAAAGTGTCAAATTACCGGTAAAACAGTGAAAAGTGGAAACAATCGTCCTTTCTCTATGAAAGCGACCAAACGAACGTTTCGGCCAAATCTTTTCAAGAAAAAAATGTACAACCCAATGACGGGGAAAGTCGAACGCATGACGATCTCTGCCAAAGGTATCAAAACGCTCAAAAAATGGGCGGCTCAAGGTGCTGCGAAAGCTGAAGTAGCAGAAGAAAAAACGAAAAAAACGGCTACAGCCGCTAAAGGTAAAGTTGAAAAAGTGAAGAAAATGACGCCGAAGCAGAAAAAAGAGGCAGCTGCGAAGCTCGAAGCTGAGAAGAAAGAAGCAGCAAAGCCAGAAGCTGAGAAGAAGTAAGCAATTTAGACCAAATATTTTTACAAAGAGGGGCCATCGGCCTCTTTTTTGTTTAAAAAATTAGAATTCTCTGGCTTGCCCAGAGTCTCTCAAATCTTGAGGTGACTCCAGACAAGCTGGAAAGTTCAGCAAGAGTTTTTAATATAGCGTCTGATGAAACGTGTTGTCCTTCTTGAAAATCTTCGTTCGCTACACAATGTCGGTTCGGTCTTTCGCGTGGCCGATGGCGCGGGCTGGGATCAGGTTGTTCTGACCGGCTACACCGGTACGCCGCCCGATCGTCGCATCGAAAAAGTGTCTTTGGGTGCCGAGGAAACCGTTGCCTGGGAGCAGATCGTAGATCCGGTGGTAGCCGTGGAAAAATACAAGTCTGAAGGCTACAAAATTTTGGCCCTGGAGCAGACCTCTAAGTCGACTGATATTTTTGAATGTGATTCGCTCGAAGGAGACGTACTTCTGATTTTAGGAAACGAGGTTGAAGGCGTTTCTGCTTCATTATTGCAACTCGCCGATGAGCACCTAGAAATTCCGATGTATGGGCAAAAAGGTTCGCTGAATGTGTCGATTGCAGCGGGGATAGCAATGTATGCTTTGAAATAAGTTGATAAGAAGTAAAACGTTCTTACTATTCAGATCGAAATCATGAAAAAATTACTTTTAGGATCGGCTTTGGCATTGGCGGCTTGTGGAGATTCTTTGGAAGAGGCAACTCCAACCAGTACTCCTCCTGTAACAGAACGCATTGAATTACCTAATTCACTTTCGCCTTCTGAATCTACACTTAGAAAGCCAGCTTTAGACACTATTGATCATTTATTGCAAGATGCAACACGTGCCCGAAAGCTATATGCAAGCCATCCTAATCCTTGCGTTAGGATAATGGCAACTACTAATGAATTGGGACAAAAAGTGGAGTCACTGTTGGTAGTAGGGCGCGCTGAGCCGGAAGGCCTTTTAGTCAGGGAGGATGATTTAGTCTATTTCGATCAAAATTTAGATGGACAGATGGATGCGATAGGGGCAATTGTAGCTACAGAAATGTCTCCCAAAAATTTAGATATAGGGACAAATGTTTTGGAAAGGATAGAAACTATAGAAGCTATGGCTAATGATGCGAGTCGGTTTCGTGGTAACCTGATGCACTTGACTATGCTAAATGACGCAGGGGTTCCATGTCAGCCATTGGAATAAAGAGAAAATTGACATTTCTTTTCCTCACAATAAACTCGGCCAGCTGTTTCAGCTTACGTGGGTAGATTGCGGAGCGGTCAAACGCAGCAGACTGTAAATCTGCCGGCTTAGCCTTCGGGGGTTCGAATCCCTCTCTGCCCACCAGATAAAAATTAATAAGCCCTTGTGGCTTATTTGTTTGTAGTGCTGCGTAGCAGCGTAGAGGTATTTGAACCCAGGGGTTCGATAGCGAAGCTCACGGAGCGATAGCGGAGTAATCCCTCTCTGCCCACCATCTCAGAAACATAAGACCTCTCGTCTGATTTTTTTACAGCCTCCGGGCCCCTAATGCCGTCAATCCACATAAACCAATGATGATCCCGGCGGACCAGATGCCTAGGTAGTAAATCACGCCAGCGGAAAACATGAGTAACAAACCCCGGCCTATCCCGAGAAAGACTTCACGGATGACAAAGTAGTCAAAAAGATGCGCTGGATCGCTTTGTTCTTCGCCAACTTCCATGGTGCGTTGGCTGTAGGGAATCAAAAATATTGGGCCCAGAATAGCGCCCAAAGTTTGGACCATGGCGACAAACCAAGTAGCTGAAAATACGAGATAACTACTACGTGATACTAGATCTGCGACTCGAACCCAGACACCGAAATGCAACATTTTCTTAGCAGATACTTTGTCTGAAATTTTCCCCACTACACGTGCAGCAAAAATTTCAAAAAACGCAGCCAAGCTGGTGAGGGCTCCCATGATGACAAATTTTCCTACGATCCACTGAAAGTAAAAAGGCCAAACACTAAACATTATCGATCCAGCGGTGATGTCGGGTAAAAATCCCCAGAAACGGCCCTCGCCGAAGAAAATGGCCTTAAGGCGTTGCCAGCTCTCTCGATAAGAAAGTACTTTCACGTAATCAGGAATGATGAGTTTCTGAGAAATAAAAATACTAATTGTGTAGAAAAGTAGGGCGATCCAGAGTACCCATTGTTGTTGTCCAAGATCGAAGAGCCAGCCAGTAATAATCGGCATCACCAGTCCAGCGCTGATGTAAATAGCCTGAATATTGGCGATGAACTCGCCGCGGCCGGTGTCTTTCGTAGCCGAGGCATTGAGATAATTATACGTCGGCCAAAAGGTGCATATGAAGCCGAGGAAAAAGAGATTGAGCGCTAAAAAGCCAACCCAATTGGATAAATTAAGTGCCAGCACAGTTACAAAAGCAGCTTCACAAAAAACACCGAGACCGATCATGCTTTTGAGCCCGATCTTGGGTTCCAGAAAATGATTAATCGGGTACACCACTAAGCCAAATAATACATGCAGTAGTCCAAACCAACCGACAGTTTGCCAGACGGTAAGGCCAAAGTTTTCTTTTACAAAGAACAGAAAAAAGATACCGATAAAGCTCCAAGCAATTTCGGTAACGCCGGTCATGAGCAAGAGCTTTTTTTGTTCTCGCTTTTTCATGACAGTTTTTTGGTCATATAGGTCGATTGGCACTTGTAGCCCCACTTTCGGTAGTACTCACGAGTCCCGATACCAGCAATGATACTGATGCGTTTGAGGTCCCACTCGTCACGGGCGATGCGTTCGGCTTCGGCAATGAGCGCTTTCCCCAGGCCGCGGTGTTGCCCCAAACTTTGGCCATCTTCGCCGACTGAGATTTCAGAGCCATAGCTGTGCACTTCCCGGATGAGGGCTGCATCGTGGATGACTCGTTGGAAAAATTTATGAGTCGTGCCGCTTGGTTTCCGGAGTCTCAAGAGGGCAAAAAGGTGATTTTGATCTGGGTCTTCGAAACTCAGGAAGACTTCGTCTCCATCACTGGCGGCGTAATCTCGTCGCACGAGTTTGGGTTTGATCTGAGCAAGTTCAGGGTGTTTCTGGAGGTCAGCAAACCCGATTTCTCGAGCACGGATATCGCGGAAGATGTAGCTGTTTTCAGCGAGATTGTGTTCGTCATAGAAATCGTCTCCGACGATTTCACGGAGTTTATTGGGTTGTTCCTTGAGGATTTGACGGAGATTGGAAAATTTCGCTCCGTCGAGGATATTGCTCACCGGAATGTCACGCATCAAGCGCATAATCCGCACGTATTCTGGGACCAGGGTTTGGACCTGCGTCAGTAGTTTTACCAGTTCAGCGTCGCGATAGGGTTCATAGCGGCCGTCTTCCCACCAGGATTTGAGTTCGGCAGTTTCGAGGACTACACAGGGATAGATCTTGATGAAGTCTGGGCGCATGTCTGGGTCGTCGAAGACCTGCTTGATCCAGGTGATGTCTTTTTCGATCGTTGATCCCGGGAGGCCTGGCATGAGGTGCCAGCAGACCTTGAACCCGAAGTCTTTCATCAGCTTCATGGCTTTGACTACGTGACGGTTGTAGTGGCCTCGTTTGGTCAGTTTTTGTACTTCCTCATCAAGCGTTTGCACGCCAATCTCGATCCGAGTACAGCCGTAGCGACGCATGCGGGCGAGTTCTCGCTCGTTGATGAAATCGGGGCGGGTTTCGAGCGTCAAACCGATAATGCGATGATCTGCGGTTTCGTTCCAGGTTTGGGCCTGTTTTAGGTTTCGTACTTGGTTTTTGTACTGGGAGATTTGTGCTTCGGAAAGCCCGTGACAATTTGCAGCGTCATAACACTTTTTTAGGTACCAGCTTTGGTATTTGTGTGGTAAAAAACTCCAAGTTCCGCCCATCACAATAATTTCCAGCTTAGAAGTCGGATGTCCAGATTCCTGCAAGGCTGTAATCCGGTTAAAGACCTGTTTGTAGGGGTGAAATTTATTGCGTACGGCGCGCGCTGCGGCGGGTTGATTGGACATATAGCTCTTGGGCATGCGGTCCTCTGTCGGGCAGTACACGCATTTTCCTGGACATGGGTAGGGCTTGGTCAGGATACCGATAGGTGAAACACCGGAAACAGTTCGAACCGAGCGTTTTTGCAGGAGTTTTTCGAGGGCTTTTGGGAGATCATAGTCGTGCTTGCGTGCGACGACGATTAGCTCCCGATTTTGCATGGTGGGGATGCCTTCGCGACCGGCAAACTCACACTTTAACTTCTCTAGTTTTTCTCCAGATTTGGGTACGTCTTGGATCAGTTGCTGCAAAAACTTCTCCACGAGGGGCTCGTGGGTGACGCGTTGTGCGGCTCCAAAAACTTTGATAGACTTCGTCATTGTATAGGCCTCGAACCTAATGAAATCCCGGGGAAAGTAAACTTTTTGACAAAAAATATAAATTATTTATATATAAATGTATGAGTGAGACTTCTAATCAAGATAATGTGGAGATGCTTCCACTGGTGCTGGGTCCAGAGAACGAAGTGAATTTTTTTGGTCGTTCCAAGAAAAAACCACACCATAAACAATCTCGATCAGAGGTTCTTAGTATTATACATCCGCTGGCGAGACATAATGGAGAATTTTTAGATCCTGAATTGCAAGCAGCCTATTTGCAGATTTACCAAACACATCCAAGCCTACAATCAAATATTCCGGCACAACTGAAAAATGCTTTTCTAGTCTTCCAACAGAGTAATTTTAATAAAATTACATCACTGTCAGACGAAGAAATAGTCGGAAAAATTTTTGAACTTTCTCAGACAAGCATGCTAAAAATACAGGAGGCGCGAGCCTATGTTTATTTTTTCAAGCAAATTTTGGCTGACAAAAGACCTACGTCACCACAGTTACTAGAAGAGTTACTGTCCTCACCGCTCCCATCACACTTGAGAGTTGTTTCACGGGACTTCATTCGAGATTCGGTTTTTCAAGTATTACAGCCAGATCCAGAACGGCAAATGGCGCTCTTAAAAATGTTGCATGATTGGAGATACAAAGCTCAACAAGTAACGTACGGACAAGAAGTTAGTTTCTTATTACGGGACTTAAGAAACAATGATCCAGATCAGTTGGAAATACGATTTGATCAAGCTGTTGAGATAGATCCTTTTTTACAATGCAATGTAAGATTCCAGACGTTTTGGGAGATTTTTGCTTCGGACCTAAGTCGAACTGAAATTTATGAACCACTGCCTTCACGAGAAGAATCATGGCAGCGATTGAGAGAGGCCAAAAAAGTACATCATATGTCGGATGTGGATTTATTTAATGAAGTTAGGGAGCTGGCAGGGGCGCCGTCAAGAATGTTTGATATTAATTATCGACAAACGATTTGGCACGAAGTTTTTTATCGCATGGTGGGGGAGTTGCCTCGTATAGTAAGCAGTCATGAATTTAGTGATGATTACACCAATAAACCGTTGCATCCTGCACGTGTTTAAAACGATCGGGACCGAGTTTTTTTCCGCCGTACCAGCGGGTCACGACGACGACGGTGTTTACCCAATTTTGTTTTTGTAATATTCGGAGGATGACGCCACCGGCACCGGTTTCACCGTCGTCATTTTTGACCTCCCAGATCTGACCATCTTTACTCACTCGCGCGGCCCAACTGTGGTGGGTGGCTTTGGCATATTTTTTGTCTCGAGTGAGACGTTTAAGCAGGGTTTTGATGTCTTCTTTGCCACTCACTTTGCCCCCGGTGACGGAGTACTTGGATCCACGATCGGTGATGATTCGCTCAAACTGAAGAAAGTCACCATTGGGTTCCTGATTTCCACCCAAGTCTAAACCGATCTGATTGGTTTTCATTTAGTCAGATACTAGAACACGAGTCGCGAGAAAGCGAGATATTACCGGAAGAAGCGGCGAAACCACTGCCCAGTCACAATCCAGCCCAGGCCACGATAAATGTCTAGGTAGATAAGCATTAAGCACGGCACGATGATGAGTGTTAGGATCGTTGCCAGCGTCATTCCGTAGATGATAGCTAGACTGAGTCCCTGCCAGATCGGATCACTGAAAGCCAGCGGGAGGAGTCCGAAGATAGTCGTGATCGAAGTAATGACGATCGGTTGCATTCGCACCTTTCCAGCTTCGATGAAGGCCTTGTAGAGGTTATTTGACTGGCTGTAGTGATTGATCTGATCGATTAGGACGATCGCATCATTCACAATAATCCCCGCCAGGGCTACGATCCCGATCATAGTCGGGAACGAAACCGGAACGCCTGTGATCCAGAATCCCATGAAGACGCCCGTGAGCGACATTGGTAGCAAGCTTACGATTACCGCTGATTGCAAAAACGAATCAAACTGCAGTACGAGGATTACGAGGATGAGAAAAACGGCTAAGAGCATCGCCAGCCCCATTTCAGACACAAGACGATTGGTTTCTTCGTTATCTCCACCGATTTCGATACTGTCCCCCGGCCATTGATCGAGTTCGTCGATGGCGGTTTGGATTGGCTTGAGGAATTGCGCCGCGGTCGCTTCGCCATCAATACTAGCGCCGACCTTGATGGTTCGTTTGCCGTCGAGATGCCGGAGCTGGGTGCGTTGATTGGCGATTGAAAAGCTAGCGACTTGCTCCAGGCGGATATAGTTGCCGCGAGGAGTTTTGATCGGGATCTGAGACAGGATGTCGAGTGAATCTGGATCGGTCCAGATTTTTTTACCACCGAAATCCAGGCGCGCTTCAAGATCTACTTCTTCTTCTCCTTCAGAGATTTCGAGTATCTGCAGACCATCGACTCCGGCGCGCAAAGTCTGAAAGAGTTGTCCGGTAGAGAGGCCGAAGTTCTGCATTTTTTCGTTATCGATTTTCCAAGTAATTTGTGGAAGAGTTTCGCCGCGATCGTCGATAATATTGTTGAGGCGAGCGCCGTTTTCGAGCTCAATGTTTGCCAGTTTTTTCTGAAATTCGTCGGCCAAGTCTTCGATGTGATCGAGGTCTTCACTTACCAGTCGAATCTCGATGGCTGAAGCCCCCGAAGGTGGTCCTGTTGCGAGCTCAGAAACCGTAACTTTGACGTAGTCAGGCATGACTTCTCCCAGATCATCACGCACTCGATCACTAATGTCGATAGAGCTAGTATTACGATTACTCTTGTCTACTAGATTGACGGTGATACCTAGGATATTGCCTTCGGGGGTGTTGATCCCTCCTTGTCGTAATTCGGGGTCATAGGGAGATTTTTGCCCAAGAGAGAGGGCGTAGTTTTTGAGCCATACCTCGCCGTCACCATTTTTGGCGGGATCGAAATACGGCAGGAAAACGTCATCGACTTGTCGGATCAATTTCCGAGTTTCTTCGAGCTTAGTCCCTTTCGGAGTTTCGATCGAAACAGAAAAATAATTCTGATCGGAAGACGGAAAGACTTCGATACTGACCCAGCCCATCGGCATCAGTGAGAATGAAAATATCATGATCGCCAGCGAGGCCGCGATCACCCCATAGAAACGATGACGCTTCACAAGGAGCCATTGCATTTTGTCTTCGTACCAGTGTTGGGCGGCGGTTAGCAGGCGCCCTTCTTTGTGTTGTTGTGGCGGAAATACTTCGAAGAATTTTGCCCCAAAGACCGGGAGCAAAAAGAGCGAAACAAAGAGCGAAGCGAGCAGTACCCAGGTGACGGTCTGCGGTATCACGGAGACGTATTCACCACTGACACCACTGATGACAAACATCATTGGCAGGAAGGCAAAGATAGTCGTACAGGTACCAGTAATAACGGGCCAACGAAAGGTTTTGATCGATTCACGGGCGGCGCCTTTGGGCGTGAGTTTTTTGCTATAAATTCCCTCAGAAATTCCTTCGGTCATGATGATGGCATTATCGACCAGCAGCCCTAGGGCGAGGATAAGTGCAAAGAGTGAGAGGAAATTAAAAGTTTCTCCTGTAATAAAGAGTGCCAGAATGGCGATCAGCAGCGTGAGCGGGATCGAAATAAAGGCGAGTAGTGATTCGCGCCATCCCAGGATAAACAACAGAATTAAGCCGATAAGCAGGATGGTTTGAACCCCACTGCTAAAGAGAGTGTTAAGGCTTTCTTTGATATCATCTGAGCCATTGAAGACGACATCGATCTTGAGTTGATCTGGAAAAATTCGTTCGTCTTCGTAGACCTCCAAGCGTTCAAAAACTTCGTCGATCACTTTAATAATGTTGGTCTTGGCTTCGGATTTCAAAATATCGACTGAAACGTATCGCTCCGCGGGGAGTCCGGTAGAAATCAGGTTTTCGACCTGTAGCTCGTCAAATTCGCGCCGTACTTCACCTAGTTCGGACAATCGGATCGTCTGTCCATTACTGCGGGCAATTGGAAATTCTTGGAAGTCTCGTACGGTTTTAAATTCTCCCGCCACTCGGACTTCGATCTTTTCTCCAGCTACAAAAATATTTCCAACTGGGATATCATTGTGAGCGGCCTGCAAACGCTGGGAAACGTCATCCACTGAAAGTCCAAAGCCCTGCAACTTAACTGGGTCGAGATAGAGGTGTAGTTTTTCATCTGGGACACCAGAGATATTGACTTCTTTGACCCCGCCAATGGTTTCAAAATCTTCCTGGAGCGTTTCGGCAAATTGTTTGAGCGTGCTGAAAGCAAAATCCCCAGACAATGAGAGCGTTAGGATTGGCGTGCTACTGACGCTAGCCTCTTCGATGTTTGGTGAATCAGGGATATCATCGGGGAGGGCGCGTTCGGCGTCATCGATAGCTTCGCGTAGTTTTTGATAATTTTCGGTGAGATCACTGCCGGTCTCAAACTCAACGGTGACGATGGAGACACCCGCCAGAGAATTTGAACTGTATTGTTTAAGATTATCGAGGTTTTTGACTTCTCGTTCGATCTTTTCAGTGACAAGTTTCTCAATGTCCTGAGCCGAGGCGCCTGGCCAGACAGTTTGCACAATAGCCACCGGGATTTCGACATCCGGATCACTCTCACGTGCGATATTGTTGTAGGCAAATAACCCCGTGAAAAAAAACAGCAGACTAAACAGGAGCGTCACTCGAAACTTGTCGAGGAAGAAAGTCCAGAAGGAGTTTAAGGGTTGAGCCATGTTATGGCGCTGGATTAATTACTTTTTCACCGGCAAAGACGCGGTTGCGGTATTTGACCACCTCCGTTCCATCTGGGATACCACTGAGGATCTGTACGCTATCGGCGACGATGTCTCCGACCACGACTTTCTGTCGTTGGGCAATACGTCCGCGATCCAGGATCAGCACTTCCGCGCCATCGGGCTCAAAAGCAATCGCAGAAATTGGTAGGATTTTTCCGCCTTCGCTTTCGAGTGGGATGAGGACCTCTACAAAACTTCCGACCAACACATCAGTGTTTGCGGGCAGGAGGAATTCCGTGCGGATTTTTTGGGTGGTTGGGTCGACACGAGCACTTAGAAAGCTCTGATTGGTTTGAATCATTTGGCCATCAATATTGACGGTGATTTCAGATTGGGTTTGGATTTGGTTCCATTCTTCGTTACTGAGGAAGGCCACGACTTTTTTACTGGCATCTTCGTTCACGATCGTAAAGAGCGGGGAACCAAACGATACTTGTTGGCCACGGTTAATCTGGCGCTCCACGACCTTTCCACGGATAGGAGCGGTGACAACCAGGTCCGTTTGGGCCGCCGTAGCACTGCTGACTTGCGCTTTGGCCCCGATGATCTGGGCATCGGCTTGAGCGCGAGCAATTTCGAGCTGTTCACGGGCTGATTTGACGCGATTTTCAGCGGAGAGAATGGCGGTTTTATTGCCCTCGCCGGTACCCTTAGTTGATTCGATAAGGTTGGTCAGGTTGATGATCAGACCATCTACGCTCGATTGTTGAGCATCGACCTGGCCCTGAATGGTGTTTTGATCGACTTCAGAAAAGCTTGTTGAAATGATCGTGTCTCGAACCAGAGTGTCGTAATTATCGAGTTGGGTTTTTACTCTTTTCGCAAAATTGATACGCGTCTGACTGTAGAGCTCAATGTCTGGAGCGAGTGAACCGATTGGTTGTTTTTTGAGTGCTTCAAATTCTCGCACTAGGTCGAGTACAGCGTATTCGGTACGGTTTTTGAGTAGGAAATTTTTGGATCCCACAAAAGCCCGTCCAAAAACGACTTCACGGTCATAGGCTCGACTGGCTCCGAGCTGTCGGTCGAGGTAATTGAGCGCGCTTTCGATCGTCGTTTGAGCGCTTTGGGCCTGTGTACGCAGGCTAGTGAGAGCCTGTTCTTGGTTTTGGCCTTGCTGAGAAATCGTTTGTTCGAGCTCTGTTTCGGCGTTTCGTACGGCAATTTCTGCGCTCTGAATGTTGCTCTTGGTCGTAGCTTCAACCGCGGTGAGGTTGCTCAACGCATTAAGGTAGTTGATCTGCGTTGGATCGTTAGTAAGTTTAAAACGAGCGAGCGTTTGTCCCTCGTAAACCACATCACCGATATTGGCGTTGATAGCCGAGATGGTACCGCTGATCTCACTGGTCACGGCCACTTCGTTGTCCGATTCTACCTGAGCTAGGACTTCACGAGCCTGAGTCGGAGTCCAGCCGCCAAAGAGAATCGTTTCACTGGTTTTTTCGATCGGTGCTTGCGTTTCCTCGACTTCTGCGGTGGTTTTTTCTGGGGCCTCAGGGGCTTGATAGCGCGGTCCAGAGAAGAATTTGAAGGCGATCAGGCCGACCACAAACAGGAGGGCAATAATCAGTTTTCGATGCTTTTTGAGGAATGAAATCATGGGTTTTTTGATGTATTCCGTTTATTATAACATAAAACGCATACTTTTTCTAGAGTAAAACACCACAAAAAAGCGTCATTTTGCGGTTTGCCAAACGAATCGAGTTGTCGCTGATGACACATTTTGCGAGAATATACGCTGAATGGCCAACGTACAGATCGTATTCGGTTCAAATGGAGGAAATACCAAGATGGTCTGTGAGTATGTTGGGCAGTGTTTAGAAGATATGGGGCACCGCGTCAAAATTGACCGTTGTGAACATTACCCAGAGGATCAACTCACCGGTCATGATTTGCTCATTTTGGCCTGTTCTACCTACGAACACGGGCAGCTTGAAGATCACTTCAAGCTCGCGTTTTGGCCGCGAATCCAGGATGTCGATCTAGCGGGACAAAAATGTGCTATTATCGGACTGGGGGACAGTAAATATGACACCGATTACAACATCGAATCAGGGCGAATTCTTCAGCACTACGTAGAGACTCACAATGGAGACCTCATTCAGGCAAGTCTGATGATTAACAAATCACCGCTGTCACAACTCGAGACTACGGCCAAAGACTGGGCCAAGAAGTTGTCAGACAAACTTAATACTAAATCTAACAGAGTTTTTTAATGGATAGAATTCGTTTACGCGTTGTCGGACATTCAGGGTATGGAGGACTCATGTCTACCGGTCTGATCCTGGCAAAAGCCCTAGAAAACCTCGGGTTTTACGTCGTAGGAGACCGGGAATATCCTTCCTTGATCAAAGGGGGTACCTCGTGCTTTACAATCAATGCCAGTCATAATCCGATTCACTCGCTTTCGCATACCCCAGACATTTTAATTGCGATTGATAAGCCGTGCCTGGTGCACTACTTTCACACGTTGCGAGATGGCGGCGTCTTGATTCACGGATATGAACGGACGGCGGGGATTCAGGACATTTTAGACGAAGCCAAGCGTCGCAATATCACCGTCATCCACCAAAATGCGCGCGATGTGGTCAAAGAAGCCGGTGGCACTTCACGGATGAAAAATACGGTGCTGGTGGGGATGGCCTGGAAAGCCTTGGGCCTGCCTTTCGAGCACATCAAAACAGAAATCGAAACCCAGTTTGCGCGGAAACCGAAGATAATCCCGCCCAATATTAAGTGTGCCAACATTGCGTACGAGCGAGCAGATGTAGGGACAAGTCGCGACTTGTCCGTACAGGTGCCAAAGAAAAACGAAAAAACGATTTTCATCGATGGAAACCACGCTCTGGCGCTCGGAGCCATTCATGCCGGGGTTCGAACGTATTATGCCTACCCAATGAGCCCTTCAAGTTCGATCCTGACCCACATGGCCAATCATGCTCGGGAATTCGACATCACGGTCAAACAGGCCGAAGACGAGATCACCGTGGCCAATCTTACCCTGGGATCAATGTTCACTGGGACGCGTGCTCTGTGTGCCACGTCTGGTGGTGGATATGATTTGATGACCGAGACGGTGAGTTTAGCCGGTATAATCGAGACGCCTTTCGTCTGTATCATTGTACAACGACCAGGACCAGCGACCGGTTTGCCGACCTGGACTGGGCAGGGAGATCTAAACCTGGCCCTGTACTCCAGTCATGGAGAATTTGCGCGGATGGTAATCGGGGTGTCAGATACCGAAGACGCCTTTGAACTCATCCAGCACGCCATGAATTTCGCTGAAGAATACCAAATCCCGGTGCTTGTACTCAGTGAAAAAGTCATTGCGGAGACTGTGATCACCGTGCCGCCCTTCAAGCAAAATACCGTCGAAATAAAACGCGGTTTAGTGACTGGTAAGGATCTCAAAAAACTTAAAAACACCGATCGTTACGAAGTGACCGAGTCAGGGCTCTCCAAGCGTTGGCTGCCAGGTAGCACGCGAGACGCTTATTACTTTGCCAACGGAGATGAGCACAAAGCCGACGGAACGCTCGATGAATCCGAAGCGGCTGGAGAGATGTACGCTAAACGTTGTCGCAAGATAGAACTGGTCAAAGCGCACACGCCAGAGCCTGGCATTTATGGAGTCACCGAGAAAGCCGATATTTCTTTTGTCGGTTGGGGAAGTAGTAAAAACACCATGCGTGATATCATCGAGACCTATGCGGCTCGTGGCATCACGGTTAATTACCTGCACTACAGTTACCTATGGCCGCTACACACCGACAAGCTCAAGGTTTTCTTTGCCCAGAACCAAAATGTTCACCTCATTGAAGGGAATCATGACGGCCAACTGGGCGGTCTCATTGAAAAGCACACAAACCTCGAATTTGCCGGGAAATTGCTTAAGTGGAACGGTCGTCCATTCTTCCTGGAAGACGTGGAGGCCTATATTAGTGAACAGTTAGCCGATAACCGATAACAGAGATGAAAATAGCCATTATGTCTGATAGCCATGATCACTGGAAAAATTTAGCCCAGGCGATTGATATCGCGAATGATCGAGGCTGTGAGTACGTCTTGCATGCCGGAGACATGATTGGTCCGGGGAGCGCAAAAAGGTTGGGAACAGATTTCGACGGACAGGTGGTCTATGTCTTTGGAAATAACGATGGCGATCGGGCTAGGCATGTCGTCACAATACAAGCTTTAGACAACGTGACTTTACCCGCTGGCGATGCCACACGAGGAATTGGCAGTATTTGGGAAGGAGAAATTGATGGCGTGCGTTTTTTTATGAGTCATTATCAGCGAATTTCAGAATTAGCCGCTCAGTCTGGAGACTTTGATGTCTCTATTTACGGCCACAGTCATGTCTATAGTGAAGAACGCATTGGTGATTGCGTCCTCCTAAATCCGGGTGCTGTCTCTGAACTTAATAACGAAGATTCTACGTTTATGATCTTCGATACCGAGTCTAAGACAGTTGAGAAAATCATCTTATGATTGGAACGGGAGATCCTTCGACAAGCTCAGGATGACAACGAAAAAAGTAAATCTACTCATCTACCAAACTACTCATCTTCTCATCTAAACCATGAACAAAAACCTAAAAATCCTCATCAAAAACCAAGATATCTATGAAGGTTACACCACTCGGGACGAGACAGTGAACTGGTGGTGTGGTGGGTGTGGGAATTACCCGATCCAACAAGCGGTCAAACAAGCGCTAACCCTCGAAGAACTGCGACGAGAAAACGTGCTGTTTTGCTATGACGTCGGATGTTCGGGGAATGGTTCGGACAAGATCGAAGGCTACACGATTCACGGTCTGCATGGACGCGTGCTTCCACTGGCCGCTGGAGCCAAAATTGCCAATCCAGACCTGCACGTGATCGCCGAAGCGGGAGATGGGGCAACGTTTTCTGAAGGAGTTGGACACCTGGTGCACGCCGTGCGAAATGATTACCCGGTCATGTTCATCCTGCATGACAATCAAAACTACGCCCTGACCACTGGGCAGCCATCAGCCCTCACGCCAAAGGGATGTAAAATGAATGCAGCGCCAGAAGGGAACCCGATCGATGCTTTCAACCCGCTTGAGGTTGTCCTCGGCCTTCGGCCGTCATTCGTAGCGCAGACCTGCTCGGCGAATGTCGATCATATGGTTGAGACGTTTCGTCGCGGACTGAATCACGGCGGTTTTGCTTTTATTAACGTCCTGCAGGCCTGCCCGACTTACAACAAATTTATCACGCACGAGTGGTATCTCGAGCACATCCAGCCGATACCGGAAGATCATGATCCAACCGATATCTGGGCGGCTCGCAAGATCGCCGAATCACAAGATCCGTTTTACCTCGGGCAGATTTACCACAATCCCGAAAAACAAAACTTCCTCGATGCGATTAACGAAATGCGCGAGGCGGACACCAAACCGGTTGATGAGGTGAAGCACTATGACGTTTCTTCGATTTTAGAACGCCTGTAGGTAATCAAACTTTCCCTCAAAGCTTAGATCATTGGCGGCGGTTGGGACTTCTCTCATATGATTTTTTCAAATAGCTTTGATTACAAATTTTTCAGGCTCTGCTTCTATTTCCTCGGCATCTACGATAAGTTCTTCAACGCCGGGGGTTCTACCGTCTCGAATCGCATTTTCTGCCGCATGTAATACGAGATCTTCCGGTTCACGATATTCAATTTCTGCTAACCAGATAGAGGTTCTCATATTAAAATTGTGTCGAAACCAATATTCAGCATTAGCGACGGCATGCGCTCCAAGGTCATGTAAACATAAAAACCCAAAACCATTATCATTACTAGCTGAGGACAATTCCCAACAGTTTAGGTTATCATTGCTTCCTTCAAACTTCATGCTTCAAACTTCTTATCTAAGACACCGTCACACTCCCATCTTCCCACGGAAATTTT
>JAHDBZ010000003.1:0-1853 GCA_020630245.1 Candidatus Altimarinota bacterium | reverse complement strand
AGACACCAGGGACCGAGTTTACAGTTTTTCATATGTTTAAAGATTAAAAGACAGAGTTAGTTTACGCTTTTGGAGTCGTTGGGGCAACGTGCGCTGGCGTGAGCAGTGACGGACTGGAAACACCACAGATCGAAGCGACTTGGATGAGACCTTTGTTGTGCGCTTTGACGTAGTTTTGGATTTGTTGGACCTTACGATCCCAGGTCTGGGCGTACGAACGACGATTTGATTTTTTCATCGTGGCCATACCGACCGGGCAGTTGCCGTGTTCCCCAGAGCAGAGTCCGGCCCGGATACATCCCCCAGAGATCATGATCGAACGAGCGTTCCCAACAGCGTCGGCGCCGAGGGCCATCGCGCGAGCCGACATATGCGGTGCGTAGAGTTTGGCCGAAGCAAAGACTTTTACTTGGTCGCGTACTTTGTGTTTTTCCAGTACGGCCATGACGATCTCCAGGGCTTCGTAGATGCGTTTCCCAAAGAGTACCCCCAGCGCAATTGGCGCGGCCCCCGAACCACCATCTCCGCCGTCGATTGTGATGAAATCGGGACTGATTTTTGGATATTTTTTGATTGCCTTCGCAATGGGTTCGATGTTTCCTTCATTAGAAATCACGACCTTACAACCGACGGGTTTACCGCCAGATTTTTCTGACAGATGATCCATGAATTCCAAAAATTCTTTTTCTTTGCCCTTCTCGTAAAACGGAAACCGATTGGGCGAAATGATATCAACTCCCGGCTTCATGCCGCGGATAGTGGCCACGACAGGGGTGTTTTTATTAGCTTTAAGAATCCCACCGGTTTGCTTGGCACCTTGCGCAAGTTTCACTTCGATCGCTCGGCAGAACGAAGCGATCTTGGCAAAGCGGTCCCAGTCAAACTCGATCGAGCCATCATCCGTGTGTTTGCGCAGACCGTAGAGACCGGAACCGACCTGAAAAATCACCTGACCAAATTCATCAGTCAATTCTTCGGGTTTAGGAAAATGTTTGAAATCGGCTTCCCAATCGACGGTGTAAAAAACGAAAGCGTCTTTATCAAACAGATACAGGTCTCGCATACCTTTTGGTAGTGTAAAGTAGCCAAAGAGGTCAATTAGATACGTTTTTGCACGAGCCCCTGGCGTAATCCAATAAAGTGGTTTGAAGATTTTTGCAACAGTGTGGTATTTGAAAAATTTACGGTCTTTAGAAAACTTCACCCGTGGAATATGATGAACCGAAAAGCCGCCTTCCCCGGTATTGAACGGCGCGTGAGCATCGGCACAAGCCGCCGCCATCGCCGAGGTTGCTTCAAACCCCAAGGCCCCCAAACTCATCGCACTGCGGTAGAAAAATGACTGAAATTGCAGTGGGTGTTTTCGTTTGGCACCGACAAGCGGGTACTCGACTGCCATTTCGTCGACATTGAGTGGATTGGCCGCATGAATCATCTGGTGTTGACCGTTGTGCAGGGCCTGCGTGGTATCGAATTTATCAAAAGCAAAGTATCCGCTCTTGCCGTTGGCGACATCGAGGATCCAGTCGATGATGATGCGCGGAGCAAAGGCGTTGTCATCGCCAAAATATTGTCGGAAAAATGGTCGCAGTTCATGGGCCACGTAGCGCATCCGGCCCAGTACGGGATAGTTTCCGATCACGAGGTTTTTGCGCTGAAACCACCGATCGTAGATAAAGAGCCCAAGCAAGGCCAACACGATAATAGGAACCAGAATCAAGACGCCAAAAATTACCAGTCGGGCGATTTGAAACCCGACAAATCCAAAACCGACCAAAATGTCTCCAAGCATGTTAGTCTCTATTTAACTCGAAAAAGCCGACGTGACAAAGCGATTGAGTCTGGAAGGCTAC
>JAHDBZ010000038.1 GCA_020630245.1 Candidatus Altimarinota bacterium | reverse complement strand
ATGCCTATTACAAAAACCTGCCGTCTGTCAGGAAAAGCATTCACGGTCACCGACAGTGATTTGGATTTTTATGCTCGGATGGATGTACCAGTGCCGGACCTGTGTCCGGAAGAACGACAACGACAGCGGTTTTGTTTTCGAAACGAAAGAGTCCTCTTTCGCAGAAAGTGTGACGCCACTAGCAAAGATATCATTAGCTGTTTTTCGGCCGATGCACCTATGCCGATTTATGACCAAGAGTACTGGTGGGGTGATGACTGGGACGCCCTAGACTACGGTTTTGATTTTGATTTTAGTAATTCGTTCTTTCCGCAATTTCAAAAACTTTTCGAGGCCACACCAGCTATGGCACTACATCTCTTGTTTGCCGAAAACTCTCCCTATATGAACGCCGCCGCGTTTGTGAAAAATTCTTACCTCTGTCACAACTCAGATCACCTCGAAGACTGCTATCACGTCACCAATTGTATCAAACTCAAAGATTGTTTCGATACCTACAGCAGTACCGGATCTGAGCTCTGCTATGAGTGCGTAGGCTGTGATAATTGTTATCGCGTCTTCTATTCGGCTCGTTGCCTAAACTGTCAGGACAGTTATCTACTCCAAGACTGTCGCCGCTGCAAAAACTGTATCGGTTGCTGTAATCTCACCGACAAAGAGTATTACATCTGGAATCAACCGGTCAGCCAGGCCGAATTTGAAGCAGCTAAAGAAAAACTAAAGGATCCCGTATTCTTGGCCGAAGCCATTGCCAAGTTTGAAACTTTCCAACTCCAACACCCGAAGAAATATTACTCTGGATACAAAAATGAGAACTTCTCCGGTGACAGTATCATTCACGTGAAAGACAGCTTTCATCTGTTTTGCGTCGATGACATGGAAAATGTCTCCTATGGAAGCTATTTATTCAAGGTTAAAAACTCTCGTGATTATGACATCTTTGGTGGTCATGCTGAGTGGATCTACCAAGGCCTGGCCAATGGAAATAACGTCAACGAACAAATTAGCTGTATGTACGTGTGGAACAACTCTCACAACAACGCTTATTGTCACGGGATGTCGAGTGTTAATGACTGTTTTGGCTGTTCTGGGCTCAAAAATAAAAAGCACTGCATCTTTAATAAATCCTACACCAAGCACGAATACGAAATCCTGCGTGCTAAACTTGTCGCTCACATGAAAGAAACGGGTGAATGGGGGCAATTTTTTCCAGCTAGTATGTCGCCTTGGGCCTATAATCAAACTATTGCCCAGGTTTACTTCCCGCTTACCGAAGATGAAGCTAAAGACCGTGGCTACCGATGGGCACCACCACAGGATTTGAACACAAAAACCACTCCAGGTGCCAAAGTTTGTGCCCAATCAGGACGCCCATTTGTGATCCAGCCATATGAGCAAAAGTTCTATGACACCCAAGATATCCCCCAACCCACTTTGCATCCAGATCTACGTCACACCAATCGCCTCAAAAAGGTCCGTCCCTACACCCTCTGGGATCGTGAATGTCAGCAATGTCAAACAACCCTCAAAACCGCTTTTTCACCAGATCGGCCAGAGAAAATATTGTGTGAGGATTGTTATCAAGATTTGGTGGCCTAATGTGTTGGGTGGTGGAGCAGACCGGATTCGAACCGGCATCGCTCGGATGACAAACCTGAACGTTTTACCATTAAACTACTGCCCCACTAAATGGCAGCGTATGAAATGATTTCTGTGCTGTAAACGATCAGACTTAACCAAAACTTCACCTTAGAGACAAAAAAAGCCCTTGTTTAAGGACTTTCTTTGTTGCCATCCGAGAGATTAGTTTTTTAGAAAAACACTCAGGATGCATTTATCGTAGTCCTAGAATGCTTTTGAGTCAATCATTTACACCAAGTAGAACTTCATAAAAACTTCATATTTCAAACTATAAAAACCCGCATAAAGACTACCAAAATAGCACATTTTGTGGTACAATCGGGAGGAATGAAAACCTACCTCATTCGGCTCCCTCAAGACAATCAGAAAAATTCGGCTGCTTTCGAAGAAATTCTCGATCAGTTGCATGAGACTCTGTATGGCCAAAAAATTTCTTGGGAGATCGTCGTATTTGGACGAAACATTGGGTTCTGTTTCTCGGCTGACAAAGCCACGGCAGAGGTTGTCTCTGGACAGATATACGCTACCAGCCCAGATGCAGACATCATCGAGATCAAAGACTTCATTACCGAAGTCAAAAAGAACCATCAGTTTATCTCCTCTGAGATCGGGCTACGCCGCAATGACCTGTTTCCGATCAAAGACCATACCAAATTTGACGGGGATGCCCTGAGTGGGGTGCTCAATGTCTTGTCAAAATCCCACCTAAACGAAGGGATCTGGATCCAAATGGTCAGTCAACCACAAAAAGACACCGGGATGCGCCATTTAACACTTGGTCTGCGAACCCGTTTTGACACCTTTACGCAGTTTTTTCGTGTAAAGTATTGGTTTAAAAAAGGCGTTGCCAAAAGCTTTAAACAAGAAATCAAAGACAAAGCGGGCCGACGAAACTACCGAGTCAATATGCGGGCAGCGGTATTTTCTACACATGCTCAGCACTCCCCTGTTCCTCGTATGAAGGCCGTCTTGGGAGCGCTGCAAAATTTTAACACGCTTGATCTCAATCAAATAAAAGTTGGAAAAATCTCTAAAAGCCTCGATGGACTCAAAGCCTTTCACGGACGAAGACTCAAAAAAGGATTCCTCCTTTCGAGTCGAGAACTGGCCACGCTTTTTCATCTACCAAATGAGCAAGAAACTCCAAATCTCTTGCACGTACTCTCCAAGAAAGCCGAGCCACCGGCCGATCTCCCGACCAATCGCCACGACCCAAATATTTCATTCTTTGGACAGACAAATTTCCACGGACAGTTTATCCCCTTTGGGATCAAACGAAATGATCGACGACGACATCTCTACACGGTCGGTAAGTCAGGTTCTGGAAAATCAAAACTGCTCGAACTTTTGATCCAAAACGACATCAAAAACGGCAAGGGGGTAGGCGTACTTGATCCGCATGGAGATCTGGTCGATAACGTTCTCAAAATGATCCCTGAACACCGCCTGAAAGATGTGGTGGTCTTTGATCCATCGGATATGGAATACCCGATCAGCTTCAATCCTCTCGCCGATGTTCCGCCAGAGCTCAAGATCCGAGTTACGATCGGGTTTATCGAGATTTTCAAGAAACTCTTTGGTGCCAATTGGACCCCGCGGCTCGAACACGTACTGCGTTATACAACGCTCGCCCTGCTCGATACGGAAGGCACGACGATTCTCTCGATCCTCAAAATGTTGACCGATAAAAACTACCGACAAAACATCGTTCGAAACATTGAGGATAACGTGGTCAAGAACTTCTGGGTAAATGAATTCGCAGGTTGGTCTGAAAAGTTCGACAACGAAGCCATTACGCCACTACTAAATAAAGTCGGACAGTTTGTCTCGACCAATATGATCCGAAACATTGTCGGACAGCCGGATAACAAGATCGATTTCCGAGATATCATGGATGGGAAGAAGATTTTGCTGATGAAAGTCTCTAAGGGAATTCTTGGAGAAGAAAATGCGGCCCTCATGGGAGCCATTGCCATTACCAAGATCTACCAAGCCGCCATGAGTCGAGCCGATCAGGCTGAGGATGACCGAGTAGATTTTTATCTCTACGTGGATGAGTTCCAGAACTTCGCCACAGATACCTTTGATGAGATTCTCTCTGAAGCTCGTAAGTACCGTCTAAATCTAACCATTGCCCATCAGTTTTTGGGGCAGCTCAGTGACAAGATCCGAACGACGGTCTTTGGGAATGTGGGATCCCTACTCTCTTTCCGCGTGGGCGGAGAAGATGCGCAGATCCTGGCCGCCGAATACAATCCACGATTCTCTGAACGCGACATTATTAATCTCGGAGTGCGGGACTTTTACTGTAAAATTTCGATCGATGGAGAACTGCGAGAAGCCTTTTCAGGCAAGACTCTGGATATGATATTCCCAAAAGAAAATCACGCCCAAGCCGCCCTCGATCATTCTCGAGCGACGTATGCCAAACCAGTCACAGAAGTGCACCAAATCTTACAAGCCTGGGAAGAAGGCAAGCTAGACGTACAAGTCCAGCGCGACGCCAAAGCTAATGCCAAGAATCAAGGAAAAGCCGATCCATTCGCAGAAGTTGAGTTTAGTGAACCGATTATATAGGATGTAGGGCATGGCTCCCACCACAAAAACCTGCACCGTCTCAGGAAAAGTCTTTACGATCGACGAACGAGATCTGGCGTTTTATGCAAAGATAAACGTTCCCCTGCCGACCCTGTGCCCAGAAGAAAGAGAACGTCGGCGTTGGGCTTGGCGCGGGAAAAACTTTCACATCCGTAAATGTGACAAATGCCAAGGACCTGCCATGAGTTACTTCTCACCCAATATCAATACGATCAAAACCTATTGTGAAACTTGTTTTCTGGGAGACGAAGCCGTCACCGACCTCGAAGCAGATTTTGATTTTAGCCGACCCTTTTTTGAGCAGTTTATGGAGCTGTATTATCAAGTACCTAAAAATGCTGGGAACATCGGCCACGAAAATCAAAACTCACAGTACATCATCTGTTCCTGTCGCAACCGCGACTGCTATCTGGTCGACGAAACGGATGAATGCCAAGACTGCGCGTTTTGCTATAACGTCCAAAACTGCAAAGACATCATCGCTTCGATCTATGTTCGCGACAGTGAGATCGGCTATCAGCTCAAAAAAGCTGAGAATTGTTATGCCTGTTTTTTCAGTGAAAACATCTTTCACTGTCATAATTCTGCTTTTCTCAAAAACTGCCGCAGCTGCCGACACTGCCTGTTTTGCACGGATCTCAACTCCAAAGAATACCATATCTTCAATAAACCAGTTTCCAAAGAAGAATACGAAAAGTACTGGCAATTTATTTTTAGTCACAATCGACAAAACCTAGCCGAAGCCCAAACCAAATGGGCAGAATTTCTGAAAGCCAATCCGACGTCAGATCAGGTCATGGTCCAGGCCGAAGGCTGCAGTGGTAATTACATAACCAATTCCAAAGACTGCCAGGACTGCTATTTCATCGACAACTGCCGTGATTGTCGTTACTGCAGTGAAATCCATCATTCTAAAGACTGCTACGACATCAGTATCTACGAAGGTGAACTCATGTATGAGACTTTGCATGCTGGCCCCAAAGGCTACGGTAACTACTTCTGCCAATTGATGTGGTTTTGTTCTGACGTCTACTACTCCATCGAGTGCTGGAACAGCAAAGACTGTTTTGGCTGCACAGGCCTCAAAAATCGTCAGTACTGCATCCTCAATAAGCAATACTCTAAAGATGAATATTTTGCGCTAAGGGACAAAATCATCGCCCACATGCGCGAAACCGGTGAATACGGCGAATTCTTTCCCACCAAATACTCCCCACACGCCTACAACCACACCATGGCCCAGCGTTTCTACCCATCGAGTGGAAATGAGGCAGCAAATTTTGGTATGAGCTGGGATGATGACTGGGAGGCAAAATTACGAAAACTAGCCACACCACTCGAAACTAATATTCCTGAGAACCCGCAACTCGTCACACACACAGAAACCTTCAAATGTGCTGAGACTGGTAAGGACTTTCGTTTCATTCCTACTGAACTCGCTTTTTACCAAAAATGGGGCCTCCCCTGCCCAACCAACGATCCCTTGATCAGACTGGAAAACCTCTGGTCTGAGATGATTCAGAAGCGAAAAATTATTATTAGGGTTTGAAGCCAGACCAATCATTCCGATCCCAAGTTTTGCAATAATCAAGATGCCCTGAAGAAAATAGTGCCCAATGATCACCTTCAATTTTTTCTCTTACACTATCGCGACCGTCTGGCTCGCTAAACTGAAACTGAAAACCTTCAAATTTATTGAGCATAATCTTGTGCGCAACTTCAAAATAAGACTTCACAGATTGATTTCTTAGATTTTTTAACGAATCAAAAAATTCCACAAAATCCTCTTTTGAAATCTCTTCATCTTCTTGAGCAACAGATAAAAAATCTACGATCTCATCTAGACTGTCTCTAGTTCCTTGGCTGATCTTTAATTTTTTAACAGCGTGTACTGTTGCTTTCACAGTCGTAAAAATCAAGGACCTATACATAATTATCTTTCTTTTTTTCAAAAAATAATCATCCCAAAGTCTACAAATTGCATCTCTTGAGACCGACTCTTTTATCTCCTCTTGCTCAACGATGTCTGATACACGACTTCTGCCATGCTTGGTGTATTCAACATATCTTAATTCTTGGCTTGGAATAAAGGAATCTGAATTTTCCATCAATACATTTATAATAAATAAAACAAAAACGTCAAAACTCCTCAACCACTCTGTCGTCACACTGTAGACAATCCCTCGTGTTGCATATTTTTAAAAAAATATTATAAATAGGTCGTAAAATTAGAAAAACCTATCCAGACAACCATATTAGCCACTATTTTGAGTGGGATTTTTGCCGATACCGCCGAAGCCAAAGATCGTAGAGACTCTTGGGCCGCTGCAGATGTTTCAATAAACAGCTGTGGTAACTCTTTTCGTGGTGGATTAGAAGCAGACCTGAATAACAATTGGAGCATTACGACTATTGAACATGGCTTTAAACCTGGCTGCGATGAGGCAGTTATTATTTTTAGAAGCGCTGTACAAAAAGCATCACGCTATGGCTCTATACCCCAACCTTTTGCATTTAAAACCACTACTGAAAATTTTCGATGCTATGGGGAAAATGATGCTGATCGGCGTTGCCGAGCAAAATTAAATAAAGATGGTAAAAAATTTTTAGACGATCTTGGGATTTTCGTACCACTAAGTTATGAACCCAATCACCCAGAGATAAAACCTGGAAACTTAGCAGCCATCATCGATCCTTACCGCTCATTTGATATTCGATATGGTCACCCCAAACAAATTTACCGTATTGTGAAAGTAGAAAACCAATTGATTACCTTAGAAATGTATTCGGATTATGTAACCAACAGTGGAATTGCCTGTAGCGGGTATTCTGGTAGTAGTGTTGTACTTTTAGATAAGAATAAAGTTCCTATCAAAAATTTTCGAGGACAATTTATCAGTATGGGACAGCAGGAGTCAGTAATTCCTACCTACAAACACAAAACAGCCCCTGATTTTGTCTGTGGCACCACAACGTATGTAAGTCGCACCAAATAGTCTTTCGATAAAATTTCAAATACATTGATTTGCACTCTCTCGCTGAGACTGCTAACATCTGCCAGCTTTTCATATAACCCATAAAAAGACATGGCAACGCTTAATCCCCTACAAGATAATGTCATCGTAAAGCCGCTTGAAAGCGCTTCAACGACGGCTTCTGGTATCGTTATCCCAGACACAGCTACCAAGGAAAAACCACGTCGAGGTGAAGTCCTCGCAATCGGTCCCGGCAAAGAAGGTAAAGATCTCTCTGGCGTCAAAGTCGGTGACATCGTTGTTTTCACTCAATACGCCCCAACCGAAATCAAAATCGACGGACAAGAACTCTACATCCTTGGATTTGATTCTCTCCTCGCGGTTGAGGCTTAATTATCTTTGTACTACACACTTTGTACTATTTACTATCAACTATTAACCACCCACCACCATGGCTAAAGATATAAAATTTGGAGATGACGCCCGCGCTCGTGTAGCCGCCGGAGTCTCAAAACTGGCGGATGCAGTCCGCGTCACTATGGGCCCAAAAGGCCGCAATGTAATCCTCGAAAAATCATACGGATCACCCGTCGTTACCAATGACGGTGTCACGATCGCCAAAGAAGTCGAATTCGAAGACAAATACGAAAACATGGGAGCCACGCTCGCCAAAGAAGTTGCGAGCAAGACCAATGATGCTGCTGGAGACGGAACGACAACCGCCACCGTACTCGCCGATGCGATCATCCGCGAAGGTCTCAAGAACGTCACTGCCGGCGCCAACCCGATCGCTATCCAACGTGGGATTGATCAAGCAGTACAAGTCGTCGTGGCGGAACTAGAAGCCATGGCCGAACCGATCAACTCTACCGAGAAAATCGCTCAAGTAGCCACTATCTCTGCTCAAAACGAACAAGTCGGACAGATCATCGCTGAAGTATTTGAAGAAGTCGGGGCTGATGGCGTCGTTAGCGTTGAAGACGGAAACACGATGGGGCTCGAGAAATCAATCGTCATGGGAATGCAGTTTGATAACGGTTACCTATCGCCATACATGATCTCAGATCCAGAACACATGGAAGCCGTCCTCGAAAATCCAATGGTACTCATTACTGATAAAAAAATTAGCAGTATCCAAGATATCTTGCCACTCCTAGAAGGCGTCGTGCAGTCTGGAAACAAAAACCTCTTAATCATCGCCGAAGACATCGAATCTGAAGCGCTTGCAACGCTCGTGGTTAATAAACTTCGTGGAACCTTCAACGTTGTCGGTGTCAAAGCCCCAGGCTTTGGAGATCGTCGAAAAGCCATGCTCCAGGACATTGCCATCCTCACAGGCGGACGTGTAATCTCGGAAGAAGTCGGTATGAAACTCGATCAAGCTACCGTTGCTGACCTCGGAAGCGCTAAAAAAGTCGTCGTCACGGCCAATACAACTACCGTTGTAGATGGCGCTGGAGATCCACAGCTAATCGACGCTCGTATCAAAGAAATTGAACGACACATCGACAATGCCAAATCTGACTACGACAAAGAAAAACTGGCCGAACGTCGCGCCAAGCTTGGTGGTGGTGTGGCCGTGATCAAAGTCGGAGCCGCTACCGAAGTAGAACTCAAAGAACGCAAACATCGTATCGAAGATGCCGTCCTCGCAACCAAGGCGGCTTCTAGTGAAGGCGTGGTAGCTGGTGGAGGAACGGCCCTGCTCAAAGCTGCCCAAAAACTACAAACCATCGAACTCGCCAACGAAGAAGAAATGGTAGGACTCCATATCGTGGCTCGCGCACTCGAAGCACCCGCTCGGCAGATCGCCGAGAACGCTGGCTACGAAGGATCTGTAGTCGTCAACGACATTCTCAATGCCAAATCTGCCGCGGAAGGATTCGATGCAGCCGAAGGGCAGATCAAAGACCTCGTCGCCGCCGGTATCATCGATCCAAAGAAAGTAACGCGCAGTGCCCTACAAAACGCCGCTTCTATCGCCGCTACTTTCCTCACAACCGAAGCTGCTATCACGGATATACCATCTGATGAACCAGCCGCT
>JAHDBZ010000037.1 GCA_020630245.1 Candidatus Altimarinota bacterium | reverse complement strand
CCTTTAAATTGTGGCAAGTTTTCTAATATTTTTGCAAAGTCAGCGGTAGAGAAATGATCGGGAGCATGACAGGTGAGGATGACAAATAGTGGCTTGTCGGTGAGTAGTTGAGCTACGAGTTGCATGAGACCTTTTAGATCCCGCTCGATCTTCCAGTCGCGTTTAGCTCCGCGCCCAAACGCTGGGGGATCGAGGATGATGCCGTCGTACTGGCGGTCGCGTTTGACCTCGCGTGTCATGAACTTCACCACGTCATCACAGATCCAGCGAATGACGTTGCCGTCTAATCCTGAGAGTTCGGCATTGCGCTTGGCCCAGTTGATGGCCGATTTGGCGCCGTCGACGTGGACGACCTCGGTATTTGGCGTACTAGCGGATAGTGTCGACATGCCAGTGTAGCTGAAGGTGTTGAGGATCTTAAGCGGGCGATGCACCTCTGTAACCTTTTCTCGTATCCAACGCCAGTTATCCCACTGCTCTGGGAAAAGCCCGACCTGGCCATTTTTTGAGAAACGAAGTTCGGCGGTTAGTGGCCCGATCTGGATTGGCCAGGCTTCAGGAAGTTTTTCTACTCCCTGCCAGCCGTTTGTTCGATCATAGAAAATACGAGAATTGTTTTCGTTTTGCTTCATTGGCCACAGGGCTTGTGGGCAAGCACGATCAATAATTAGAGATCCGAAACGTTCGATGCGACTACAGCCACCACAGTCAATGAGCTCGTAGTCGAAGTCCTGGTAGTTCATAGCTATTGCACTGTAATAAAAATACCTCTTACTGTCATCCTGAGCCATAAATAAGTTAAAACGTTCGCTCCGTCGAAGGGCCTCCCGTCTTAGTAGAGGGCAACATAAGTCTCACAGGTGCGTTTCAGTATCACGATTTTGAAACGGGAGATCCTTCTGCACTCGTGACACTCATGCATCAGGATGACGGCATAATTTTTTGGAGTCGGATGTCTCAGGGTGACAGACAGTGTTTTATTTTGTGTACACATAAATCTTCGCCCCTTTCTCAATTTTATAGATCTCCTCCGTTCCCGGCCAATCAGGAATTTTAAAAACATAAGAAATTACTTTGGCTCCTGGTTTGAGATCTGCGATGAGTTTGTCTCTGACTTTTAAGATGATTCCGTCCTTCATCCCAAAGACATAAACCCAGTCCGCGTCATTGAGATCTTGCCAGAGGACGTTTCGGTAATAAATCTGCAGATTAGGCACAAATAGGCTGCGTAGCTTGGCGACTAAATAAATCGGTAAAAAGATCTCATACCCGACGAAGTTAACTTTGGGGTACTTCCGAGCAAAATAAATCGAGACACTGGCATCGCCACAACCGAGTTCGTAAAAATTCTGACCAGGTTCTAGATCTATCACTGCGTCTACTCGTGCAAAGTCCCGGTGCCTGGTCGGGAAATAGGGGGCAAAGGTCCAGATGAAAGATACCAGTGAGAGTAGCAGGAAGAGTAAGAATAGCGAAACAAGCCAGAGAGACATTGTGGTCATTATAAACGGTTAATGGTCCTGTTGTTAAATGATAGAATCATAATTTGTAAAAAAATAAGCTCCCGGCCATTTGTGCCGGGATCTTCAAATGTGTTTAAGAATATTAGAAGGCCCCGGAATGAAATCCGGGGACTATTATACAATTAATTTGGCTTACTTCTGTTTCATGACTTCTTCTGGGTTGGTCGTGACGATCTTGTGCTCTCCAAAGCTCGCAATTATCTGCGTGGCCACGTGTTGGTTTCCAGCGAAGAAGAGACCTTGCCCGACTCCTGAGTTCAGGAGAAGGTGTTTCTCTTGTTCGGTAAGGTTAAAGACCTTCTGGAGCTGATCCAGGGCCGACGGGGCTTGTTTGAGTAGCAGCTGCATCGAGCTATTGGTGATGATTGGTTTGCCCCAAGGTGATCCCATGAAGTCTTCGACATCTTGGGTAATGGTTGTGATGCCTAGGTAGTACTTACGGGCTCGTTTACAGAGGTTATGAAGGAAACGCGCTGAGTCTTCGTACTGGACGATATTCCAGGCCTCATCGATCGTGATGATCCGGCGTTTCATCTCCGAGCGCACTCGGTTCCAGATGTAGTTGAGCAGGATGTACATAGAGATCGGTCGGAGGGCTTCTTCGAGATCTCGGATCCCGAAACACACCAGTCCTGACCCCAGATCCACATTGGTCTGATCACCAAAGAGTCCCGCAAAGGTTCCGGTGGTAAATTTCTCGAGACGAGTCGCCATGCTTTTACCGCCTGACATGCTGTTGAGGATGTTTTGTAGATCCTTCATGGTTGGCATTTGGTAGGTGTGTGGGTCTTGTGTCTCTGGACCGATACCTTTGATCTCGTAACACTGATAGAGTGCTTTGTCCATCAGAGCGCTTTCTTCAGCGGTCATTTTTCCCAGCATGAGATTCATCAGCCCGGACATATTGATGACACTTTCGCGCAGTAGATCGCGGGTATTGCTTTCTTCATTCTCAATCGGTAGTGGGAGGTCAAAAGGATTGATCCGATGTCGCGAATTGAGTGAGATATTTACATACGTACCCCCAACGGTGTGGGTAAGCGTTTCGTATTCTTTTTCTGGATCGAGGATAATGACATCCGTTCCGACCATCAGCGAGCGCAGGACTTCGAGTTTTACCGCATAAGACTTCCCAGCCCCTGATTTGGCAAAGATTACCGCATTGGCATTTTCGAGATTGAAACGGTCAAAGATAATCAAAGAGTTATTGTGACGGTTAAGTCCATAAAGGATTCCTTCGTCACTGGTCAGACTACTGGAGACAAAAGGAAATGTCGTCGACAGCGGTCCGGTATTCATATTGTGAAAGGTCCCGATCTCGTCAGTACATTGTGGCAGGGTAGAGTTAAACGCTCGTTCCATACGATGATGGGTCGGTCGACTCATGACCAGTAGTCCGCCGAGGATGGTTTCGACCTGTTTGGCAACGCTTTTGAGCTTTTCCTCCGTTTCTCCGTAGACAGTGAAGTAGAGTCCGAATTGAAA
This sequence comes from Candidatus Altimarinota bacterium, assembly GCA_020630245.1. Taxonomy (GTDB): domain Bacteria; phylum Patescibacteriota; class Gracilibacteria; order UBA4473; family UBA4473; genus JAHDBZ01. The sequence goes on along the minus strand of JAHDBZ010000037.1, from coordinate 6,322 downwards.
GAAGCGCTCTTTCCCGCGTTGTAGATCAACCCGCAGCTGTTCGGCATCTTCGAGGGCGGTGTCGAGTCCGACATCATTGACGACGCCTTTGTCGGCTTTCATATGACGAGAGGCACGCATCTCGGTCACTTTTTTGCGCAGGATCCGCATCATGCGCGCTGAATCGGTTGGATAGATAAAGAGCGAAATATCCATCGTGGCGTCGAAATTGATAATCTGGTTAAGCCAGTTGCTTTCGAGAAATCGTGGGTAGTTAAAAACAAAGTATGACTGCACGTGCATGCCGTTAATGTTGAGCGTCTTAGAAGTCACTTCCATCGAGCTCGGTGCCACCAGGTCTTTAATAGAAATCACGCCTTCGTGATACATCTTTTCCGCGGCTACGATTTTTTTTCGTAGCTCTGGAGTGAGTTTCTTCTTGTCGTATTTTGGATCAAAGTTTTCAAATATCTCATCGATGTCGACATTATGGGTGTCGTTTTGGGCGACGTGTTCTTTTTTTTCTCCCATGGCCTTGTTTTTGGCGACGTGAGCGGCCCATTTAGCTTTGAGACCTTTGGCCGGTTTTTGCTGTGCTATTGGTTCGGCCGGTGCAGTTGGTGTCGGTGCTGGAACAGATTTAGGTTTTGCTGTTTGGGTAGGGGGCTCTTCATGAAAAACTGGCGCTGCGTGTTGGCCAGCGACATTCGGCGGAAACTCTACCCGCTTTTGTGGTGGGGTAGGGGTGGCTGCGTTATTAGTTTGTGTTTGGTTTTGAGCGTCGGCCATTTTTTTGTTTCCCCATCATTCTAGAGCAATGAGACAAAAAAGACTATCAAAAAAACGCGCTCCTTTTTCCCATGAAACAGAGGGGTGAGCGCGCTATATTTGGGCCTCCTGAGTCCTTCCTGTTGCCTGGTTTTTGTGAGCGGGCAACTTCGCTCTTTGTTTTTTATTTTTGTTGGATTGTTTTTTGTATTTTGGGGTGGGTGCTTTACGGGCTGATCCGCACCGTTGCTTCTACAAAGAGTGCAAACAAACTCGGGGACAGTACGTAAAGTTTTTTTTAGAGATAAAGATCGAGAGGACAATTTTTCTCGAAGTCTTTCTCTCGGAGCTTCGCACGAGGTGAAGCAGGGAGAGGAAGGCTCGGGAGAGAACTCGATTCTACTGCGTCCTAGCAGTATTCCAAAGAGGGTGCCTAGGGAGTAAAACCGAGATCCCTCACGAGTTCTCAGGTGGAGGCCGTTTGCAAAAAGAGCAGTAGAGTATTGTAGCAGATTTAACCCAAGAATTCAAGCATAATTTAATAAAGTTTATAAAAAACGATCAAAACCGGTTTTAGGTTAGTTGCGGGATGTATCAAAACCCGGCTTTGATGCTTGCGTTGTTGTAGAGATTCCGTTTACAATTGATGCAAAATAAAAACACATCTATGAAAGGACTTACCTCTGCACAAGCGGCTGCATTGCTCGAAAAGCACGGCCCGAATGTTCTCGAAGCCAAATCAGCCAATCCTTGGTACAAAATTTTAATTTCACAATTCACAGATCTACTGGTCGTTATTTTGATATTAGCGGCGGTAGTATCTTTCTTTCTCAGCCATGATCCAGTCGACAGTTATGTGATCTTTGGGATTGTGATCCTGAATGCGGCGATTGGTTTTTTCCAAGAATATCGAACAGAAAAAACCCTGGAAGCCCTCAAAAAAATGGTCCATCCAGAAATCCGAGTGGTGCGCGATGGTGAGGAAGTTTTACTGCCGACTACAGATCTGGTGCCAGGGGATATTGTTGTCCTCGGAGAAGGGGATAAAATCCCTGCCGATGGAGTGCTGGTCGAAGCCCATTCTCTCAAGATCGAAGAGTCCGCCCTCACGGGGGAAAGTGTGCCGGTCGAAAAAAAGGTGAAAGACGAAGTCTTTATGGGAACCTCGATTGCCCGTGGTTCGGGAGTCTTCAAAGTCACTAAAACTGGGATGGAAACTCAGTTCGGAGAGATTGCACGTCTCACGACTGAAACCGAGAAAACCAAATCTCCACTGCAAATCGAACTGACTCGGATCGGAGTATTCGTTACCAAGGTAACGGCGCTAATCTGTGTGATACTATTCTTTATCGGTCTGTGGCGTGATTACAGTTTGGTGGAGAGTTTACTCTTTTCTGTGTCGGTGGCGATTGCGGCCGTGCCAGAAGGTTTGCCGACGACGATTACGATTGCGCTTGCCCTAGGAGCTTCCGTCCTGGCTCGTAAGAAAGCGATTGTAAAAAAACTATCTTCGGTAGAAACGCTTGGAGCGGTCACTACGATCTGTTCTGATAAGACGGGAACCCTTACCAAAAACGAAATGACGGTGCGTCGAGTTTACCTGGCGGAGCGTTCGCTCTTCGAAGTGTCTGGAGTCGGTTATGATCCCTACGCTGGGAAAGTTCAGTACATGGGAGGGAAAACTCGTGATAAAGGGAATGAAGACCTCCTGCACCGATTATTACAAATCTGCCAGTACTGTAATGAAGCCAAGCTCCAAAAACACGAAGGTCGCTACCGTATCCTCGGGGACCCTACCGAAGGAGCGTTATTGACACTAGCGGCCAAAGCCGATCACAGCTTGCTCGACAAATCACCGACAGTGAACCTCCCGGCTGATGACGTGTTTCCGTTTGATTCCGATCGTAAGATGATGTCGGTAATCGTGAAGCGTCCCGAGAAAGGGATTAAAGGTGCGTTACTCATGACCAAAGGGTCTCCAGATCAAGTGCTTGATAAGTGTACACACTGGACCGATGGTCATAAACGTTACAAGCTTGACAAAGAAAAACGTAAAAAAATCCAAGCCCACTACGAACGCATGGCCGAACAAGCCCTGCGAGTACTAGCTTTTGCCGATAAAGACATTAAAGGTAAATGGCCTAAGAACGAAAAAGAAGCGGAGCAAGGACTGACCTTCATCGGTTTAGTGGGAATGATTGATCCACCGCGTGATGAAGTCAAAGACGCTATCGAAAAATGTCGCGAAGCCGGCGTGCGAGTCGTCGTGATTACAGGAGATTATGGTGTCACCGCGGCAGCGATCGCTAAAGAACTCGGAATCGTCCGTGGTAAGCCGCAGGTCTATACGGGAAAAGAGGTCAATAAAATGACGGACAAACAGCTTCTAAAAATCCTCAAGAACCGTAATAAATCAGTTATCTTTGCTCGGAGTCTGCCAGCCCAAAAAATGCGCGTCGTTAGCCTGCTTCAACAACAAGGGGAAGTTGTCGCCATGACGGGAGACGGAGTAAATGACGCTCCCGCGCTTAAAAAAGCTGATATCGGCGTCGCAATGGGGATTACGGGTACTGAGGTCAGTAAAGAAGCTGCGACGATGATCCTGACTGATGACTCTTTTGCCTCAATTGTTACCGCCATTGAAGAGGGGAGACGGATCTATGAAAATCTTCGTAAGTTCGTCTGGTTTATCTTCTCATGTAATATTGCCGAACTCTTCGTGATCTTCGCAGCCATCCTCTTTGTATTACCGCTACCGCTTACGGCGATCCTGATCCTCTGTATCGATCTGGGAACCGATATCTTGCCAGCGATTGCGCTCGGGGTTGATAATGCTGAAAAAGATCTCATGAAACGACCACCACGTGATACCAAGCAAAAAGTCATGCAAAAATCATTCGTATTGCACTTCTTATCAACGGGGATCGTTATTGGTTCAGCCGTTATGTTTGCGTTTGTCTTCACGATCTTCCGTGATGGTTGGGCCATTGGAGACCCAATTACTGGCGATTGGGCTCATGCGACGACGGTCGCGTTTGCGGCTTTAGTTTTTGTTCAATTGGTCAATGCCTTTAGTGCGCGGTCTTTTACGCAGTCAATCTTCACAAATAACCCGATCAAGAATCCATTTATGATCATGGCCGTCTTTACCTCAATACTCATGGCGCTGTTAATGATTTACCTCCCATGGCTCAATCATATCCTCAAAACCACGCCACTCGATTGGTTTGATTGGGGACTCGTAGCGATCGCATCGGTAGTGCCTCTGATATACCTGGAGATAAATAAGGCGTTCAGACGAATGAGTTTGAAGTAACCCCCTAAATTTTCAAAACCGGGTTTTGAGATATAACTCAAAGAATCTAAACCCGGTTTTGAACTTCTTAACTTCTTATCTTCTCAACTTCTAATGTTTTGAGCTTCTCATCTTCCTTGCTTTATCACCCAATATCTGCTATAATCCCGGGATTAATCTATGATCCCCATGGGAAAAAATAAAAAACCATTCGACGCTGGCAAGAAGCTGTTTACGTGGACGGCACATGACTATCATCCGCACGAACGTGGGTTGGTGTGGCACATTGCGTTCTTCCTGGTTTTCTTTGGTGGAGCGGCTTGGGCGGCGATTACAGATCCGAAATGGGGCTGGGTGACAGCCTTTAGTCTGTGTGCGATTGCGGCGATCTATCTAATCACGCATCGTGAGGGAGCTCAGGATCATGAGGTAGAAGTTTTTGAGAAGGGATTGTTTATCGATCAATCACATTTCTTGTACTGGGATAAGTTTGAAAAATTTTGGTTTGTATACGATGACGATGTCTCGGTGATTAACTTTGACCTGAAAAAGAATGATCAGCCGATTAAGCTTCAGATGGGAGAGGTTACCCCAGAGAAATTCCGTGAAATTCTGCAAGCAGTTGACCTTTCAGAAGCCGAAGGCAAAGAAGAAGCCGTGCTAGACCTGTGGATCCGCGTACTAAAGCTCTAATACTATGCCAGTTGAACTTTCTCATCTGCCAGAGTCCATCGATCTGCGAACGTCTGAAGCCGTTGGTTCTCAGATGGCAGAGGCTTCTTTGCAGATGCAGCAGGAAGCCGTAGAACAAAAAACAGATATTGTAGAAAATGTACGCAAGTACTGGTTTGAAACCGTCCCAGGGGCTATGATGCCCCACCAAGAACCGCGGCCAGATGGCTACTATGCTCCTGTGGAGAATGACTATCTAGGAACTACTTGGGATGCAAGAGGGATTTTGGCGGCAGGAGTTCTTTTCGGATCTCCGTCTGGGAAAAAGGGTATGCTCCTCGGAGCCGCCCCAGCTGCACTTTCTGTTATCGAAGGAGAATCCATGCGCAAAAATCCCTATGAATTTGGAACGATTCATAATGCCGTCACGGGCGTGACTGATGTTGCGACCTATTCACTGACAAGTGGAGCTTGGAATTTTGGTCAAGATGCTGCCGAAACCATGGGAATCAAACGAGGATCGGTTGATTCGATGTTTGTGAGTGCTGGCTCCGTTGGTCTGGCTGCTTGGACGACGATGATGACAGTCTTTAAATGGGTGCCAGCCCTCAAAAATAAACTGTGGCCTGATAAAGACACCCGAGTGCAAAAGACGGGGACCTTTAGCAATCGAGAGGTGAAAAAACTAAGCAATGCCTTCAAACAAAAAAATCTCGGAGGTTTGCAGAAAAAGCTCAAATCTAAGGGGCTATTGTCGCTTTTGGGGCTTGGTGTCCTAACCAAGCATCTCAGTGGGAAGGATGGTAAACAACTGAGAGACCTCAATCTAGGTAATGCCTTCGAAAAAACCGAGGCAGCCTTTAACAAAGATAATCCAGATATTGGCACCGTTCGGAAACAAGCTATTGAAGATCTACATGCTTTAATCCAAGGGAAGACACTCCAGAGAGCTGGTGCGTTGCAGACTTCACTGCGAAATCTACAGGTTTCTACCCCAGCGGTTAATAGTTTCGCTTCTCTAATCCGTACAATTCGTACGGGAGAGGGGAATGAAAAATTAGCATTTTCGTTTGATATAGGCGGTTCTTCACTACACGTTGATGATATTGCGCGTAGACACTTCGTTCGTGATTTAAGAGGTCCTAGAACCATAACTCAGTACAATATCATGTCTAAGCTCGCGAGTGGTATGAAATTTAAAGGGAAGGTGAATGGAAAAACAAAAACTATCAGGCTGTCTATGCTAGATGGAAAATTCGAGGTGAAAGTGGGATCTCGGCCAGCAGAAACTGTCAAAAATGTTATGCAAAACTCTGGAAGTTCAGCTTCAAGTAATTTGACGTCCTAAATTTTCGAAAAAAACACCCATTTTCTGTTATCAGTTATCGGTTATTGGTTCTCTATTCTACCTTGTTTTTTGCCTTTATCTGTGGTACAATAGACGGATTTCATGAAAACAATTTTAGACCGTTTCCGGACGTTCATGCCTGTAGGGAAGTATTCTCTTGGGCTATTTATAGCTGCAATCCTGCTAGTAGACCCGGCTCTAGCCACTACTCCAGCCAATGAAGCCATCTTGGGTTTCGCTAGTATCCTAGCGGTATTTAT
>JAHDBZ010000036.1:214-9710 GCA_020630245.1 Candidatus Altimarinota bacterium | reverse complement strand
GCGAATACTTTTGGGTAGTTAACCGCTAGTTCAGCGAGATTTTTACGATCGACCTCCATACGAGCGTGAAGCCAACCATTTTTGGTCTGAGAGTAGTTTGTCCCTTGCAGACGAAGTGCCGTAGAGATTCGGCTGATCCAGAGCTGACGCATATCACGTTTTTTCTGTTTTCGTCCAACGTAGGCGTTGGTACCAGCTTTCATCGTGGCTTGTTTGGCCAGTCGGAAGACTGATTTTCGTTTTCCTCGGAAGCCTTTAGCGGCTTTGAGAACTTTTTTGTGTCGAGCACGGGCCGTTGGGCCTCCTTTTACGCGTACCATTTTGAGATGAGTAGTTAGTAGATGAGTAGATAAGTAGCTACCCCTTGATGAAGGGGGCTGGGGGGATTATTTTGAGATGTTAAGCAAACGGCTGAGCATTTTCATGTGACCTTTTGGTGCTAGCTTACCGTCAGTTTCTGCCTTGAGGGCTCGTTTATTTTTAGAGCTCAAGAGATGTCGCTTACAAGACTTTTGGAACATTACTTTTCCAGAGCCCGTAACACGAGTTCGTTTTTTAGTACCGGAATGAGTTTTTTGCTTCATGTTATTTACTAGATTTGGTTGGTTTGAGAATCGCAACGAGTTGTGACCCTGACATTCGTGATTTTTGTTCTGATTGACCGAATTCACTGAGGGACTCAATGAAGGCACCGAGCTTTTCAAAGGCGAGATCTTTATGCGCTTTCTCTCGTCCCCGTAGAATCATCTGGATCCGAACTGGGTGACCATTGCTAAGGAATTCCTCAGCGTGCTTGCGCTGTCTCTCGAGATCCCCCACTCCAATACGGAAGCTAAGGCGAATCCCCTTCATCTCGGCCGACTTGGTGGCCTTCTTAGCCTGTTTCTCTTTTTTCTTCTGATCGTAGAGAAACTTTCCATAGTCGATGATCTTGGCGACTGGCGGGTCAGCCTTGGGAGAAATCTCCACCAGGTCGAGTTCCGCTTCTTTGGCCTTGGCCAAAGCATCAGACGTGCTCATGATCCCGAGCATTTCTCCTTCCACCGTTACCACACGCAGTTTTTCCGCTCTGATCCGTTCATTGACGCGATGTTTTGGTTCATTGCGTCTTTGGAATCGTCTGCGGCGACCGCGATAAGGAGCTGGTATGGAGAATAAAGTTAAAAAACTGTAAAAAGCCGCGCGATACTAGCTTGGGCAAAAGGTTTGTCAAATACTTTATCGTGAGAAAAATCTCCTGTAGAATCACCACGAATTCAAACTTCTCACTTCTCACTTCTAACCTGAACTCAATGCTCAAAACTCCGATCTTCATCACAAATTTCAAAACTTATGAACAGGCCACGGGTCAACGCGCCGTCGATCTGGCAAAAATTCATCAAGAAGTAGCGGATAAAACCGGCGCTTCGATCGCCGTAGCCGTGCAAGCCTGCGATCTCTGGCGGGTCAGTCAAGAAGTAACGATTCCGGTATTTGCACAGCACATTGATCCGGTTGATTTCGGGAGTTTTACCGGACATAACCTGCCACAAGGAGTGAAAGCCAACGGCGCCATCGGAAGTTTGCTAAATCACTCCGAACGACGCATCCCAGAGGATGTCATCATCAATACCCTGGCCTGCGCACAAAAATCAAGCCTCATCCGCATCGTGTGCGGAGAAGATGTAGCGGAAATTGAGAAATTTGCGCAATTTGCCCCAGACTTTCTGGCTTTTGAACCACCAGAGCTCATCGGTGCCAGTGGAAAATCTGTCGCTACTGAAGAACCCGAATCTATCGCCGAGGCCGTAAAAGTCACCAGTATTCCTGTACTAGTGGGCGCCGGAATTAGTACCGCCAAAGATATCGAAGTCAGTCTTAAGCTAGGAGCCAAAGGATTTCTTGTGGCCAGTGCCATTACTAAGGCCAGCAACCCGAAAAAGATCCTAACGGAGCTCGTAAGTGCTTTCTAATGTTGTGATGTTTTAATGCTGCAATGTCTCGATAATTGATCATAACACCGTAACATCAGAACATTTTAACATTTCTAGGGTCAGTACCTGATCTTGAGATCTATCTGATCGAGGATCGTCGGAATGACCTTGTTCCAGAACGGTGAGACTTTGAGAGACAAGACTTCTTCGACTTCAGGATGATTGACTAGGATTCCTCGAGCTGGCACTAATGCGCGACCAGAGACTTCTCGCTTGATAGCCTCACGCCAATTTTTGGCAAAGACGTTATCTGCTTCAAAATCAATCGTTTCGACCCCTACCAAAGAAACTGAGGCTTTAGCCCATCCATTCTCGTCCAAAGCTTTCGTATGTAAAAGACGATAATCAACCGTGCTCTCGTCAATTTCAATAATTTTTTTACGTTCGTCTTGATTGGTCCGTAGTTTTTTTTGCAAATGATCAACGACCACTGCCTGATCAAATACAACGCCGCCAATTTTGTAAATTGCTTCGACGGTAAACGTTTGTTGCTCTTTACCAATGGCCTCTTCGGGAAAGTTGAACTCTACCATTTGGGTCTGAATAATATTGGGTTGATCGAGTAAGATATAATTCACCCCTTCGCGCTTGTTGCGCTGAGCGATCTCGTCTTGCAAGGCCTTGATCCCACGCACTCGGAAACTTTCTTCGAGCACAGCCCGTGAAAGCTCTGGATCCTCTTCTGATACAAAGTAACGCGTCAACGTCGAACCTCCAACTAGGGGTCCTAGGTTGGCCTTGGCGTAATAAGTCTCCTGCAGTGGCTCTCGAAGAGCGGGCAAAAAGAATTCTGTCCCAAACTCCACATTTCCTCGATCTCCAATTGGACGCTCCAGGGTATCATATTCATCGGCAACGATTTCGGCCTCAAGCGAGCCAGGGCCCTCATCTGTCGACCCAGGAATGGTGAGATTTCTCTGGGTACGGAAGACCATACCATCGCTCGTTTGCAATCGTGAAGGCACGAGAAACTTAGCCTCCCGATCTTCGTTGTAGAGCGTGACCTTGCCACGAGCATTCGTCATCTCGTACTCTTTTTTGGTAGAGGCAAAAACTTCCAATCCTTTGATCTCCGTCTCTACTAAAATAGCTGGCACCTGTGGCAGTTGTCGTTCGGAAGACGGCACCTGAGCGCCTGCCAAGGTAATAATAACATTCTGAGTGGTTTCGATAGTGTCAATTCGCGGTTTTACTACGATCTCAGCCCGCGGTGTAATAAAGAAAAACAAGGCTCCTAGTCCCAAGATCAGTCCTAAAAACAGAAAGAAAACGATTCCTCGAAAGGATTTTTCACGGGCGAGGTTTTCGATCTTACGCTTGGTAAAATGGGCCTTTAGTTTATTTTTTTCGGTGTCGGATTTCGGAGGTGCTGGTGGTAGTTCTTCTTCCGATTTTTCTCCTTTATTTTTGGTTGCCAGTACTCGATCGAGGAAATCTCTGACGGTCTTCGATTCGAGCGCTTTGACTTCTTCTGGCAGTGTCGGAGAGACTTGGAATCCTTGCTTGCGAAGCAGGTCTTTAAAAAACGTCTTACGAGTGTAGAAGTGAAGGTCCTCGATCTCTCCGTCCCACAGTTGCGCTAGTTGGGCACAAAAACTTTGCTGAGTAATGAGTACAAACTGCGGCGAGAGTTCACAGTAGACTTTTTTTCCTTGAAGCTGGCCGAGCACAGATAAAACTCGAGCTGGAGTGTCTCCTGGCTGTAGCTTCAAACGTACGATTTCTTTTGTCTCGGACATGCAGGCTAAACGGTATCTAAGATCCACCAGAAAACAAGTGTCTGGCTAGCCAATCGCCACACCTTGTTTACGCAATGCTCGATCTATTTTTTTAGCCCCTGGACAGACCGATTCCAGCAAATTCCAAAATCCAGGACCATGATTCATTTCTTGAGTATGGCAGAGTTCATGCAGGATTACATAATCAATATATACTCCTGGCAAACGCATGAGGTGCAATGAAAAATTGAGATTCCCACGACTCGAACAACTCCCCCATCGTGACGTCATATTTTTGATTCGCACGGTGTGATAGTTAAATCCATATTGATCGGCCAAAACGGCTACTCGTTGTGGAATATAAGATTTGGCCTCGGCTCGTAGTCTCTCGATCTCCACAGCTGACAAGGGTGGTACAGGAGGACGTTTGGCCTGCTGAGCCGCAATCCAATCTTGCTTTGAAGCTAAAAAAGCCTCGGCTTTTCGCTGAGTGCCAAAGTTAGGAATCGTCACCAAAATACGACCATCTGGCTTGAGTGTAATCTTATAATTTTTGGCCCGTGGATGACGACGGTATTCGATCATAGAGCCACATAATACTCGCTATCACCGTAAAGTGTGAAGTGATCCGGACCAACTGGCTGCGCATAGACTCGAACCGTTTCTCCAATGTGTTGTTCAAGGTTTCCAATACCGTTGACACCCTGTACGGATCCTACCGTATCACGACTCCAACCTCGGAGCAGTGTAACACGCTTTCCATCAACCATGGCAAAGCATTCCCCATCCGCAAAACACCCCGTGTTAACCGATTCAAGCGTCCCTTCGAAGATAATAGGTGAAGCGTCAAAAACGGTTGGTTGCGGAGCGGCAGCGGGATCGAGCCAATAATACATAACGGCTGATCCCAACACCACCGCTACCAATAAACCAATCAAATATTTCATTCAGTCACTAAAACTCTTATCGAAACATTCGGAATAAAGACTCAAAGGCTCGTTGCAGTAAATTTCGTGCTTCCGGAGCCTGTTCAGGAGCAAGATTCAGATTTTGCACCACCACGTCGGCAGCCTGACTTGATACGGCCGTCACCGTTTGATCGCTGATCGTCGTCGCAGCCGTCGTGGTGTTCACAGATGGTGCAATCGAACGCGTAGGAATGAATTTTGATGACTCATCTTCGTCGTCTTCTCTTTCATCTTCGTCCACCTCTTCTGCCTCTTTTTCATCGTCATTATCATCCTCGTCTTCATCTTGATCGTCGTCTTCATCTATGTCATCGTTATCCTCATCTCGATCTTCTTCTGTTTCATCCGCATCCTCTTCTTCTATTTCATCGTCGTCTTCTCTTTCATCTTCGTCACGTTCATCACGAACTTTGTTCTTTTTCCAAGGGTGTTTACTTGGCTTTGCTTCTTGTACCTCAGATTCTTCTGTTTCTTCAATATCTTCTTTGTATAGTTCTTGAACAACGCCCCAAAATTCCTCGCGAGATTTATCATGCAACTGCTTCCGAGCAGCTTTATCTTCTAGTTGTTTCGCTTCTTCAAAAGCAGATTTTCGAACTTCGATCGCTTCGTGGAGCGCCTCTACTCGCTCTGGTTTACCAGTTACCTTTGTCTTGCCAGGTTTGTCTGGCTTAGCCGCCCAGACAGCCGTCGGCAACAGCGCTAAAACGAGCAGTGTTAATAGTTTTTTCATCTTTTAATAATGGTTAAAATATATCACTCAATTCGACGATGTACAATAATAGTTGTGACAATGTCTACTCAATAAAATCTACAAGTAAACCCATTAAATCAGCTATTGATGACTCTTGGTGACTTTTTTTATGATACCATGTCAGTGCTAAGGCTCATTGCCGACTTGTGTTAGCCACCATTCCTGAAACGTTATGCTATTTTGTAAAAACATTACCAAATCATTTGGAACTCAGACACTCTTCGCTGGCGCTGATTTCCAGCTCAATCGTGGAGAACGAATCGGTATTGTAGGACGTAATGGCGCTGGTAAGTCGACACTATTTAGACTCATCACCCGGCAAGACTCACCGGAGGACGGGGAGATTTCATATCCCGAAAAATATGAGATCGGTAGCCTGGATCAACATTTGCAATTTACGGCCAAAAACATCCGCGAAGAAGTCATCCTGGGACTACCGGCAGATCAAACTCACGATGCCTGGCGAGCCGAAAAACTGCTCTCGGGGTTGGGTTTTTCAGAAGCTGATTTTGAGAAAGCGCCAGACCAATTCTCTGGTGGATTTCAGATCCGGGTCAAGCTAGCCCAACTACTACTCAGTCAACCCGATTGCTTACTACTCGACGAACCGACCAATTATCTCGATATCGTAACTATTCGCTGGCTAGAACGTTTTCTCAAATCTTGGCCCGGAGAAATCATCTGTATCTCTCATGATCAGGCCTTTCTGGAACGAATTACGACGCACACCCTCGTGATTCACCGACAACAGTTCAAAAAGATAAAAGGCCCACCCGCCAAAGCGTATGCACAAATTGCCAAAGAAGAAACCATTCAGGAACGTACGCGCGTTACCGAAGCGAAGAAGACTGCCAAACAGGAAAAATTTATCCGCGAGTTTCGGGCCGGAGCGCGCTCCGCAGGACTGGTACAATCGCGGATCAAGATGCTGGCTAAGAAAGAAAAAGTCCAAGCACTCCCCCCCATACCACCAATACGTTTTCAGTTTACCGAAGCTACTTTCAACGGCGCTAAACTGCTCGACGCTCACAATTTGCGGTTTGGGTACACAGACAACACCGATCTACTCCGAAAAGTAAGTCTCGAAGTCTGTCCAGGAGACAAAATCGGGGTCATCGGGGCTAACGGAAAAGGAAAGTCCACACTGCTAAAAGTGCTCAATCAAGAATTAGAAATCCAAGGCGGAACCCTTAAAAAACACGTCAATACGCATGTCGGTTACATTGGCCAGTCCAACGTCGATCGCCTGGAACCCGAAAAGACAATCCTCCAAGAATTACAAACCGTCCCAGAGGTCTCTGAACAGATGGCCCGAAATATTGCCGGGAATTTGCTCTTCTCCGGCGGTTTAGCACTCAAGCCGATTAAAGTCCTCTCAGGCGGTGAAAAATCTCGCGTAAACCTTGGGAAAGTCCTTCTTACGCCCGTAAACTGCCTCCTCCTGGACGAACCAACCAATCACCTCGATTACGAATCGATTGAGGCTTTTATCAAAGCAGTAAAAGATTTTGAAGGAGCCGTGCTGTGCGTTTCGCATAATGAAGCTTTTTTAACGGCTGTAGCGGATAAACTTATCGTCTTTGACGATGACACCGTTTATTTCTACACCAATGACTATCAAACGTTTCTCCGAGAAAAAGGTTTTGTGTCCGAACAAGATGACAAGCCGACACCTCAAGAAATAACTGAAAAGCGAAAGAATAGCCCCGTTCATCGCTCAGCACAAAAAGAACTCCAACGAGTTCTCCGACCGTTAAAACGCCAGTTGGGTAATATTGAAAAGGAAATCCTTAAATTAGAAACGTCCCAGGCTGAAAATGTAGAAAATTTCAAAAAAGCCGAACGTCAGGGTAACCGCCTCAAAATGGAGACTTTGGGCATTGAGTACTCGGACCTACAGAAAGAACTCGAAGCGCAGTGGGATCAATGGAACAACATCGCCGCACAAATCACCGACATTGGTTCGGATGAATAACAAAAACGCCCCAAGATTCTTGAGGCGTTTTGGCTCATAAATGAAGTCTTTTTAGTGCAGACCATCTACCTCATGAAGTACTTCGGTGAGGAATCCAAAAGCTTCTCCTCGAGACAATTGACGATCAATCGGAATAGCGATTAGACTCGCCGGGATATCAACTCGTCCTTCGAGGACTCGACGGTATGGTACCCACCACTCAGCACCCGTACTTTGTGCTTCTGCTACGGCTTGCTCGTAAGTAATAAAGTCAAAGGTCAGTGCTAATATTTTGTAGAGTTCGGCTTTGTTGATCGTCTTCCCTGGTCGGTAGAAACCATCATCGTAACCATGTACGACATCTTGAAATTCCATATTTTGAACGAAATTGTGGTACCAAGCTCCTTCATCTACATCTGGGAAACGTGAGAGATTGACACAGTCCCCTAACGTCAGACGATCTTGGTGAGCAATAGTCATGATCTTGACCGTTTCTGCTCGGCTGATAGCATCATCGAGTCGCGCGTAACCCGTTCCATCATCTCCACTCACAATCATTTGCTCATTGAGATCTACCAGTGCTGCATACGATGGATGCGATGCGGCAGTATCACCAAAGAGCGAGGCTCTAACTCCTACCCCACGTCGAGTCGGATAGCGGTAATATTGGATAGCTGGACAAGTAGTTACTACTTCTTTTTCCGGCACCTCAACTTCTACTGGGATCTCCGTTGGTAGTTCCTCCGGTTCAACTATTGGCGTCTCCGTAGCGATGAGGTCTGCTGGGTATACATAACCAGCTGCCAGTGCCCAAGCCTCAGCACATTGCTGGCCACTCTGAGAAGAATTCCAGTAACAATCTAGGTAATCATTGAAGGCGTCACTTGGGCCGGTTGGAAAGCGATTAACACACACTCCCGTTTCTGGATCACACATGTAAACTACATGGCGAGAAGGAGCCCCTCCATTACCGCCTGAAGTCACTACCGTTGGTGGAATGGCCGGACCAGATGGATCAATGATAGTTCCATTGGCGATACCATCTTCATCAAGTGGTCCCCCATCCGTGATGCTGTAAGCAATAGTCGTTACCGACACACCTCCGACCAAGGCTGTTCCGTACGTCACACTTCCAGAAATATCTGTGTAAATGTTGGTAGCATTGTCATATTTTTTGTAGATCCAGGTACTAGTGTCGTATACCTTGTCTAGATAAATCAGAATATCAGCTGTTTCTCCTGGCACTCCACAATCGAGTTCAAATTCCCAGAGTCCCAGTGGGTAGTCAGCTGATGGATCTAGCGTCGGCAGGGAGATTTCTGTTCGACTCGCAAAACCATTGGTGTCAGCACAAGCTCCAGGAATCTCAAGCGTATTGTAAAAAGTATTTTCCGCATTTGGGATCGAAGTAACAGCATCTTGTTCTGCATCTGTTACACCATCTCCATTACCATCTCCGGCATTTGGATGACCGAGCTCAGTAGTCCGTGTCACATTATCTCCGTCTGAAACAAAGAAGTTAATAATGATCGGGGTTGAAGTAATTCCGCCAGAAGTAGTCGTTATTGACAGAGTCCCAGCAGATCCTGGAGCAGCAGCTGGATCCACAGTGACAGGGATATCTACGGTCCCAACCGTTGTACAAGTGTAAACCGTTGGGTTCGGCGTTATATCCGGACTAGAAATTGTAATAACGTCCCCTACGACAGCACAGACTGCCGTTACGTTAAAGGTATCCTCTAACTCTACACCGTTAGTAGGAGAAATAATGGTCGTTTGATCAGTAGTAACTCCACCGTCTACCACCAACCCACTGTCGACGTTTGTATTCGCATTCCCAGCTGGATCGGTAACCGTGATCGTTGTATCCACTCCATCAAGTCCGCCCGTTCCCACTACGCCTGTACACGTCACGATCCCAGTCGCATCCGCTGGACTCGGCGTACACGTCATACCTGGCACCGTCACGGTCGCTCCTGGTTCTACTCCACTCAGTGACAACGTCACCGTGTCTCCGTCCGATGCTGGACTTGGACTTATACTATCTACTACCGGATCTGCCGGCGCACCATTATCTACCACCAACCCACTGTCGACGTTTGTATTCGCATTCCCAGCTGGATCGGTAA
>JAHDBZ010000036.1:0-114 GCA_020630245.1 Candidatus Altimarinota bacterium | reverse complement strand
CTCCGTCCGATGCTGGACTTGGACTTATACTATCTACTACCGGATCTGCCGGCGCCGTTGTATCTACTACGTTGACCGTCCGTACTACCTGCGTTGCGGCGTTGCCGTTAGAGT
>JAHDBZ010000035.1 GCA_020630245.1 Candidatus Altimarinota bacterium | reverse complement strand
TTTTATCTGTGTGGTAGCGGCCCAATGGTAAAATCCGTCAATGAGACCCTGGCCAACAAAGACATCCCGAAAGAACGCATCTTCCAGGAACGATTCAATTAGCAGAGCTTCCCAGCGAAGTATGAGCTGTTGGAAGCTCGCTATCCTGAGCTCAGCCGAAGGATCTATTCGTTAGTCGAAGTTACCCTGAGCTCAGCCGAAGGGTCTTTACCCGACGAGTTTACGAGTCGTTGGTGGAACTTATCCTGAGGAGCAACGCGACGAAGGATCTATTCTGGACTTACTGAGCTAATGACTTCTCTTGTTCTGCAGGTAAAGCCTTTGCATAGGCTAATAATATTTCTCCAGGCGCAAGACCTAGCGATTGGTAAAGATCTTTGTGATCCATCTTACTTTTTTCAATCAAACGAAAGGCTGCAATTTTTTTCAGCATTTGTATCTTATCCGGAAAATCCATGTTTATTTGATTTACGGTATCTTTCCCAATCCAACGCTTAAAGAATCCTAAGATTTGATCCTGGGTAATTGTTCCTCTTTCTCCATCAAAGACTGGTTCATTAAGAAGAATAAAAGGAACTAGTTGTTCAAAATTGGCAGTAACTATAAACTCAAAAGAAGCATCTTCACCAGTTGCCATCACATCACATTCAATCCGTCGCGAGAAAATCCCTGTTTCAAAATTCCCAAAAGAAACGGCTCCAATATCAAAGACTTCAATTGGGGCTTGATCAACCCCCTCAATTAGATCATCTGATATTTCTTTTCTTCGACCACCTGCATCAATCTTATCTATGCCTTTAATAGTTACTTCACAATTATTTGATTTCAGATGATAACTAAAATCAGTAACGCCAATGTTCATGGCTAAACTTCTCTGCTTTTCTCTATTGTTCACGTTTTCTATAACCTGCTCCCAATCAGCCTCTGTTGCGTCCGTATTTTTTAATATATTCAAATCATCAAAGTCATCTGCTGCCTCATAATACATCCAGTCTCCATCATTAAAGTAAAGACTAAAAGATAGATCTGCATGTTCTGATCGAAAGCCTTTGTGAAGATTTAAATAACAAAATTTGAAGGGGTTAATCTCAACCAACTCAATATTTCGCTCTTGCTCTTGCGACTCACTTTGCGCTGTAAAACTTCTCACCGTCTCCACTTCTTTTTGGATTTTTTCCAATAGTAAATTTATAATTTCAGGATCTTCTTGGGGCATTGGCGTTAAAGACAGCATCTTCACTGCCCAATCAATTACAGCCTGGGAAGTTGGTCTTTTATTATTTGTAGATTGATCAATAATTTTTGAAGGATCAATTTGATCTAGAATGACTGTAGCGGTTTCAAGCGACAACCTTGCAATGCTTGGAACAGTTTTCTCTTCACCGCTTACGCCTAAAATCAAAGAGTCAACCGTCGGATAATCTGCCGCTGTAATACTATCAACCATGAATTTCTATTGATTTTGACTAATTTAATTAGGCTGCGATTCTTCTACTGACCCCTCTTTCCGCAACTCAGTCTCTGCTAAGGCCATTCCGGAAAGTACGGCATGCACTAGATTTTCTGTTTCACTCACTTCTGAAAATGAATTGGAGGCCTTTACAGTCGCCAAAGATCGTGGTTGATCCTCTGTCAGTACGGTATCCTGAACCTTCCAAGCACCTACACTAAGCACTCCCGCAATCGCTCCTAAGGTTAGGGCAACCTTTCGCATGCTAGGAGAAGGTTTCACTGGTTTACCCCAACGATCTCTGTAATTTCGAATCTGAGCGTGCTCAAAGCTGTTCATGGCTTTTGTGGTTTTGCCAACCCTGAATACACTTTTAGGGCAATCTTGTCAAGCTCCTCCCTCTTCAGCTCGCGCTAAAATATGGTCCACCAAAGCTGATATCTGCCTCTCGCTTGGTTTCACTAACTTTAAAACATCGGTCACAAAAGTTGATAGAGCGACTCTTGCTGCCTCTACTCCTTGCTGCTCATGCACGACTTGCACACTCGTTAACAAGTCCGCTGGCATATAACAATTACCCGTCTCGTCCGCTTTATTCGGATTAACCCAACGCGTCGCCGATTGATAGAAGGTGATCGCTTCGTGTCGTTGTGGAATGCCGATGGTTAAAGTTTCGTTCATGTTCTAATCAACCCTTTGAATCTTCGCGCCCATGGCCTGCAAATTCTCAACAAAATTTTCGTAACCTCGGTCGATATAATCAATATTGGTAACTTTAGTCGTTCCTTCAGCGATCAAACCAGCCAGCACCATCGCGGCTCCCGCTCGCAGATCCCAGCTCTGCACCTCTGTCCCGCGCAGCTTGGAAGGGCCAGTAATTTTGGCCTGATGGGCGTTGATGATTTGCATCTTGGCGCCCATTTTCTCGAGCTCGAAGAGATACGACAGTCGATTTTCAAAGAGGGTTTCAAAGATCACTGTTTCCCCCTTACATTGAGTCAAAAGTACGCCCATTGGACTCTGCAGGTCGGTCGAGAAACCAGGAAAAATAGCAGTTTGCACCTTTGGAATCGCTTCTAATTTTGGCGAAGGCAGTACGTGCAAGGCGTTATCCAGCATTTCAAACTGCGCTCCAATTCGTTTCAGTGTTCCGTAGAAAGAAAAGAGTTCCTTGTGGTTAACATTTTCGATCGTGATCTCCGAACCCGTGATGAGTCCGGCAATGGCGTAGGTCCCGACCAGCAGACCATCTGGCGGAATGGTAAAGACGCCGCCTTTGAGGTTTTTGGTCCCTTTGATCTGAAGATGATGCGAACCAATGCCTTCGATCTTAGCGCCCATTTGGTCCAGCATGCGGAGTACACCGCAGACGTGCGTCTCGGCCGCCGCAAAGAAGATCTCTGAGGCCTCCGGCTGTCCCGCGAGAAACATCGCTAGGTTCTCCGTCCCTGTCACCGAAGCTTCGGATAGTAGTAAACGATGATTGGCCAATTTTGATGCGTCAAAGCTGAATTTCAGAGAATCTGGGCTCTCATGCATGACGGCCCCGAGAGTTTGCAGCCCATCTGTATGGATGAAATTTGGTCGTGCGCCAAGAACACAACCTCCTGGCAATGGAATCTCTGCCGCTCCAAACCGTGAAAGCAGTGGTCCCAGCATTAGGATTGAAGCTCGAAATTTCATAGCCTGCTCACACTCACGCAGAAGTGAGACGTCGACATTTTTGGCCTGGATAGTAACGGTTTTCTTTTCAATATTACGACTGACCTCGACGCCCATTTCAGCAAATATTTCTAAAAGTAGTGCTATGTCAGAAATATTAGGTACATCACGGAACTCACATTTTTCAGGTGTCAGCAAAGCCGCGCAAAGCATTGGAAGTGCGGCATTCTTGGCTCCCGGTACACGAACTGTTCCGCTGAGTTTTTGACCGCCTTCGATCTCAAAATAGGCTTTTGGTTTTGGGACCCGCGGCTTATCTAAACGATTGGCAAACTGGATCAATTTATCCCCCCCCAACTTATAAAGCTTAGTAATAATTTCTTCATTTTTTGGAATGCTCTTGCCGTCCATCCAGTGATGAATCGTCTGACGAGAGACTCCGAGCTCTTCTGCCAGCTCTGTTGGTTTCCAGCGGTGCTTTTCGGCCCACTCTCTGAAATCGGTTTTGAATTTTATTTGCATAGTATTTGAGAATTAATGTACTGCATAGCGTTCAAGTTGAATGCTGCGAAGACATGCGATTTTAGCTTTTATTCGCTGCGAGCTTTTCGAAGCAGTATCTCAAAAACCATCATCCCTAATTTTACTCTTGAGTCAAATTTTTTGTGGTTAAAAAAAATATTTTACTCTTCCTTGGCGAAAAATGAGACACCCTATAAAATAATCACATGCTCAAATACATACTTCTCTATCTCAGCCTCATTCCCGTCTTCTTTCTCATTGATTTTCTGTGGCTCGGAACCCTAGCGCAGAAATTTTACCAGGATCAGATCGGACATTTACTCGCTAAGTCTTTCAATATCCCGGCAGCCGTGGTGTTTTACCTGATGTTCATCATCGGAATTATTATCTTTGCCGTACTACCCGCGCTACAAAACGGTCGCTGGCAGACAGCGCTCTTGTGGGGCGCGTTGTTTGGGTTCTTCACCTACGCCACCTACGACCTGACAAATCTAGCCACACTACGCGACTGGCCGCTCACCGTCGTACTCGTCGATATCGCCTGGGGAACGTTTCTTTGTGCGAGCGTAGCGACGATTGGATTTTTTATCGGACAAAAGGTATTCTAGGACAAATTAAAAACTAAAATTCATGTCTATCGTTGCTGCAATCATCCTCGTTTGGATTCTTCAAAGTACTGGCTGGGCCCTCTCTCAAATGAAAAAACGCCAGGACTTAGTCGATATTTTCTGGGGACCAGGAATTGCTCTGGTGTCTTGGGTGGCCTTGCTCTGGAATGGATTTCAGTCGGTCCCGCTCGTCCTAATCACCCTGCTAACTACTGCTTGGGCGGCGCGTCTGAGTTGGCACATCTGGAACCGCAACAAAGACAAACCCGAAGATCCACGCTACGTAGAGCTGAGCAAAAATTGGAAGAACCCAATGCTCAACTCGTACCTCAACATCTGGTTGTTACAAGGCGGCCTTATGATCCTGATTGGCTTTAGCGCTCTGATGCTTTCAGCGGATCGTGGAGTGGGCAGTTTCAATCTTTTAATCCTTGGACTGTTAGTCTGGGGACTGGGATTCTACTTCGAGCACACCGCGGACAAACAGCTCGCAAATTTCAAAAAAGATCCTGCTAATTCTGGAAAAATAATGACCAAAGGTCTCTGGGGCATGACTCGTCACCCAAATTACTTCGGAGAAGTAGTTATGTGGTGGGGCATCTGGATCCTTGCTCTGAGTGGCACCGGTCTCATCTGGGGCATCCCCGCACTGGTCAGCCCTGTCGCTATCACGTACCTCATCCTGAAAGTCTCTGGCATCCCAATGGCCGAAGCTCGTCTGAATGCGCAAGCTCGTCCAGACTGGGAAGCCTATAAAAAAAGCACCAATGCTTTCTTTCCTTGGCCACACAAAAAGTAAGCCGTCACAGAGATAACGCAAGAATCCATACTTCTTACTTCTCATTTCTTACTTCTGACTTAGAATCATTGCGATGAAGCTCAAACGCAACCTGTGGCGAGAAGTAAAAGGCTTTATTCGTGGCGGCAAAGCCTTTCCATCAAACGTCATCATGACCGCGCCTCACGGCAGCTGGCGCGTCCCGATCTCGATCTTTCCGCACCTGCGTAGCCACTACCAGACCGGCCCAAGATTACTGATGAATTTTTCAGATTACGGAACCAAACATCTGCTCGAGAGCGTTCCAGAAAACCACAAAGTAATCGCTCGTTATGGCCGCATCATCGGCGACCCAAACCGTAAACGCAACGACCCGGACATCATCCGCCTCGAAGACTTTGGTGGTGTTCAGATCTTTCGTAGTAGTTTTTCTGATCGCTTGACCAAATCATGGCTGCGGGCATTTTGGCTTAAAAAATTATTACTCCGATCCTACGAACCTTTTTATCGCGACGTTTTCACGACCTTCGACAAACTCAGCAAACATACTCTCAACGAAGGCAAACCGATGATTCTCATCGATGTTCATGATACTGGAAATCGCCTACTGGGGCGCAACTGGCGCGAAGACAAAACCCGTAAGAAGAAAAACATCCCCGCCGTCGTAATCTCCAATGCTCCCGACGAGGTCATCGACGACAATATCTCGGGCACTGCCCCGATGTGGTTCCTCGAAGACTTCCGTGAAAAATTGGCTGATAAGCTTGGCATCGAGGAAAAAGAAATCGAGATCAATACCGTCTTCAAAGGTGGAAACGTCATCCGTTATTTCGGCAATCCAAGCAGCAATCGAAAACTCAAAAAAATCCTCGGCCCCAAGCCCGTCTACGCTATCCAACTAGAATTCAACCGAGCCCTCTATCTCGATGAGGTTACCCAACGCACAATCCCATGGAAACTTCGCTCTGTGAAGAATAGTCTTATGGAAACCGTCCAGGAGATGTGTGAAGTAGTGGATTAAGTATGAAGTGAGAAGGCTGAAGTAGGAACTTCTTACTTCGAACCTCTAACCTTTTACTCACCTGGCGGCCTAAACTGACACAAACCAGCATCAAACTTTCCACCCCCATTAATACATAAGATTTCATTAAGCGGCGAGTCTTTCACGGCACAGTTATAACTTTCTGCATCGAATATGGCTGACATCTGCTCACAGGTTTCCTGTGGCATAGGACGTTCATCTTTGGGTTCTGATGTTTCCTCTTCTGGATCTTCATAGTCAGGCTGCCGTGGCGCCCCTAGCTCTCCACCGCCCCCCTGATCAAAACTACTATCGGCCAATCCGTGGAGACAACGCGGCTGGTAGGGAGGGCCATCGGTCAAGAAATAACGATATTCTCCGCTCACAAATCGACCACTACAATTATCCAGGTCACTGGCTCGATAAATCCCGGCCTGAGAATAAAATATCTTGTGTCCATCCGCTGCATACCCAACTAACAATTGATCTTGCTGGTTCTCGAAAGCAAGTTGCTCTACCAAGCTAGTGGGGATTTTGTAGTCTTTATCTGGCGTTAACAAGGTCCCATCCAAAATCATACCAATAGTAGTAGGCACGGTTTCCTGTGCTTGATAGTTTGGCACCGCTGTAACTCGTTTTGATTTTAGCATTCTATATCCATCTTGAACTTTCGTTGTAATCAGTGGATGGATTTTTGGAATTGGCAATGGCTCCGCCCCAAGAAAACTATCAAAAGTATGAGCAGATCGCACACGCGGGGCAGGGGCTTCTAACCGGTAGATCATCTCCGCCATCTGTGATCGGGTCAGCGGATCGCCAGGCGCCTTAATGGTCAGTGGAACTGCTTCACGACTGGTCAAGGTGGCTAAATAGGGCTTAAACCATTCTCCTTCTGCTGGCAGACGAGCATAGCCGAAGGTTTTGGTGATCATCTTGAAAGCCTCTGCGGCCAGAACTGGATTACCAGGACGAAAACTAAGGTCCGGATATCCATTAGCAATACCACGACAGGCAGCCGCTTCTAAATACTTCTGATACCACTGATCCGTATCTGTATCGGTGTAATCCGTCGATACGCCACAGTTGTCGTTAGGAGAAGGCTGCGCCTCCACCAATATTTTCAAAAGCTCAACCCGGTTGATACTAGCGTCTGGGCGAAAAGTTCCATCGCCATAACCACTCACGATTGATTCACTCTGTACAAAGTTAATCGCATCCGCGTGCGGATGATTACTAGACACATCACTAAAGGCCGCGAGGCCCACGCTAAAAAGTCCCATCGCAGCCACACCGTAAAGCAGGAATTTATATATCATGTTGGTTTTGTTTTTTTCAGTATACACCGATCAATACGTCTCCAAACTAGTTTTTGTGCCGAAAACGATCAATCACTCGCGTCACGCGGTGATTTTTTGGGGCTTTACTGGCCAACAATATATGCAGAGCTTCGGTCGAAAGCAGGATCTCCCAGAGGGCAAATATGAGCGATAGAAGCACCAACCCCAAGGCCATTACAAAAGTCACCATCCCCCAGTCTTCCAGTCCTACGAATAAAGCCAGACTACTGATCACACTCATGATCAACCCCATAACTCCAAAAGCCTCCGTCTTTTGCACCAAATGAACTCGTTTGTGAAAGTTTCGCAGCTGCGCGTCCAAGACAGCACTATCATGCGTCTTTTTTTCTTCGACAAATTTACGAATCATATGCGATAGATGCGTGAAACGATGCGTATAAGCGAGAACCAAAAGCGTCGTTGCCGGAAAAACGAGAGCGGGAGTACTAATATCGAGAGTCATTGTGATAAATTCTAGCCATAACAGTTCCCCTTCACAAGGGGGATTCAGGGGGTTTGCGCCCTCCGAAATCATAGTTTGAGGGATTAGAAATCTCTTTTTTCAAGGGCCACTATTAAATCTATACAATTATACTGTATCCTGATATACATCTTGGAAAAAACGAGAAAAAGTACGTTTATGTTGTTCTGTTCCTGTCAAAAGATTGCCTTTGCTTTCTAACGCCCGCGAAACTTGATCTGCTATCTGAGAAAGCTCTCGCACTGTGAATTCATAATTATGCTGATAAAAAGCCAAATCAAACGTTAAATGATGCAAATAGATGGGCTGATCTAGTCCTAAGCTATTTTTGTATTCACTCCAATCAGATTCAACGTCTATTTTGCTATATTGAGCGTAGAGAAAATTTAGATCTCTATCAGAAACTTGTCCCAAGTGCAGTATCGGACCATTCACGTCCCATAATTCTTCTAATTCTTTTTCTTCTCGAGGCTTAATAGTATATACAATCGTCTTATAAACATCACGATTCAACTCTCTGACTATCTTAGCTTCCGATAGTGGAATCCTTTTTTGCAAACTGTTTCGTTTTTTTTGGGGCATATTATCAAGCAAGAGAACTTCATCTTTCTGAATGTTACGTAGTGACTTTAAATGACTAATGAGCTCCTCTAAATTTTCACACCCCCGAGCATCAAAACAAACATAATTCTTGTGGGGAAATCTAGATCTTAGCTGATTCAGCATAGAGGTCTTTCCAGTTTTTGGATTTCCACACAGAGCAATAGCGCAATTATAACGAAAAAAAGACACCAAATCTTTCATAATTTTTTTCCTCTGCATGTAGTTGTTCGAAGGGAATCTCATAACATCCCCTGGTAAAGTAACAGACCCAAGACTGTTCCCAAAAACCAATTGCTCTGCAATCGCAAACAAATCTGCAATATCTGGATTTTTCGGACGGCCTCTTTCTCGAATTTCCTCTGCTAATAATGACTCTAAATCTATAATTTGAGTCCAAGAAAGATTTCGTTTTCCTTGGTCCCTAAAGCAGTCTGAAAAAGCACTAGCCGCCATGTTTAACCTTGAAGCAACATAAGAGTGTTTTAACTCAAGATACTCCATCATAAATCTTACAGCTCTCCGCTGGTTTACATCATAGGAAGATCTTGGACCTTCAAAAGTATAACTTCTTTCCATCGCTCTTTATTAACAAAACACAATCAACATAAAACAAATAATTGAGTGGCCAAATACACTCTATGGTGGTATACTACCCCATAGATGTATCAAAAAGAGCTCGAACTTATCGGTCTCTCTCCCAATGAGGCCAAAATCTACGAAGCGCTGCTACGCCTCGGCGAAAGCAACGTGACGGAAGTCGCCAATAAATCTGGCATCCATCGCCGCAACGTCTACGACACCCTAACTCGCCTCATCGAAAAAGGTTTGGTCTTTCAGATATTTCAGAAACGAGAAACGCTCTACCAAGCGGTTGAACCGCAGAAGTGCCTAGAGTTACTCAAGGAACGCGAGAAAGCTTTCAAAAAAATCCTCCCAGGCCTCGAATACTTCAGAACTCAGGAAGAAGTCACCGAAGCCGCCTACATCTACCGCGGACTGGAAGGGTATAAAAACTACGTACGGGACCTGATACGTACGGCGGACGATACTTATTTTTTAGGGGCAAAATTCAACTGGAACACTCCGGGCACGGAGCATCTCCTAACTCAGTTCAACCAGACGATTAAAAAAGCCAATAAGAAAACCTACACCCTCTTCGATCCACGCGTAAAAGATGCTGTCTCAGCTCAAGAGTACAAGAAAGTCGGTCCACACAAATTCCTGCCAGAAAAATACGCTACCGCCGGCGTAATGGATGTCTTTGGGGACTATGTTGTGACGTTTCGCAGCGTTGATATTGGGAACTTTAGCGGCGAGAGCAGCATCTTCGTCATGCAAAACCGAGAACTAGCCGACAGTTATCGAACGTGGTTCCAATTTATCTGGGATCACTGCTAAAAAACTTCATACTTTAGAGATCCTTCGACAAGCTCAGGATAAGTTCGACTTATGACTCGCAAAGCTCCTCAAGTCTCACTTACTCAAACAAAACCATCGTCTCTACCCATTCTGGATTGATCCCCTCTCCCGACATATCCTTGGCAACTCGGATTTTTCCCATGTCGATACCCGGATCGT
>JAHDBZ010000034.1:6947-10340 GCA_020630245.1 Candidatus Altimarinota bacterium | reverse complement strand
CATAGGCGGGCAAGCAATAGGATTTTTATGATTAAAAAAGACGGGCAGAGCCCGTCTTCATTAGCAAATTAGTAGACTAACTGATTAGCAGATTATTTCTCTTCCCCCAATGTTTCGTCCCCAGGTTTCCAGCTGGCTGGACAGAGCTCACCGGTTTGGTTGGCTTCGGCGATACGGACGATTTCATCGATGTTACGACCGACCAGTGTATTGGTCGTCATTTCGAATTGGAGGACTCCCTCTGGATCGATCAGGAAGGTCCCACGAAGTGGTACGTTTTCTGCGGCGTCATAGATTCCTAGGAGCTTCGAAACGGCGTTGTCAGTGTCTGCCATCCATTTGTAGGTTAAATCCTCTCCACCGACGTCTGGACGCCATTCTGCGTGGCTTTCTAGGGTGTCGGCACTAGCGAGTACGACTTCTACCCCCAAACGTTCAAATTCTGGTTTGGCAGCCACCATTTCACGGATCTCTGTCGGACAGACAAAGGTTCGATCTTTTGGATAGAAAAAGAGCAGCGTCCATTTACCACGCGCTTCAGAAAGACTCCACGGTCGATTGGTATCATCTTTCAGGAGTACGTCTACGGTGAAGTCCGGGACTTCTTGACCTACTTGTACAGAGCTAGTGCTGGCCTGTTGGTTTGACTCTTGAGCGGCGGTGTCTTTTTTCCCAAACATCCAGACGAGCATGCGTTCGAACCATGATTTTTGTTTCACCGATTCATCTACTTTTACCACTGGGTCCGGAGTAGCCGCTTTGGCCACTGGAGCCCCGTAGTGTTTGAGCATGAGGTTGAGGATGCTGTCTTTATCAAACCCAACGACGACGTCACCGTTGATGATGTTGGTCGGAACGGCACTGGCCTCTTGTCCGAGTTCCTGCATGCGTTCGTTGAAAGCTTGTTGGTTAGCGGCGTCATACCAGACTTCTCTGGCATCGACTACCAGCCCTGGATACATCGTTTCTAGTTCCGGAAGCCATTCAAGCTCTTGGTGACAATGTGGACAGTCTCGTCCGTGAAAGAGTTCGAGTTTAGGAGCCAGTTGAGCATAGGCGCTAGAGGCAAGAAAAATGCCAGATACGACAAGCGAAAGAAGGATTTTTTTCATGAAATGTTTGGAGGTCTTATATACTTTAGGATTTTAGGTTTGTATTTTATTTTTACAAACCAATGAAACGATAAATAGTAATTTGTGTGACGTTAAATAATAGATTTTACCAAGAAAAATGTTATAAAGATTTCAGTACTTCTTACTTCTCACTTCCTACTCCTTACTTCTTGATGTCTGCACCTTTATCTTTCAATCATTTCCTCCGCGAACGCGGTGTCGATAGCAACGTTCGGAGCTTGCTCTATCACCTAGCACGTGGCGTTAAGTACATCAACTTTTCAATCCGAGCGGGAAATACTGGGAAAGTTGGTTCGGAAAACTCTTCGGGGGAGGAACAGGTAGCCCTAGATGTGTTAGCAGATCAACTCATCCTAGATGAATTGCGCAAATCAGAGCTCTGTGACTGTGTAGCCAGTGAAGAGCAGGTGGCTTGTACTGATGTGAGTGGTCCGCGTGGAAAGTACTTTGTGGCCTATGATCCACTAGATGGAAGTTCATTGATCGATACCAACCTCGCGGTGGGGTCTATCTTCGGTATCTGGGAAAACTCAGAAGTCCTTGAAAAGCCTGTTGAGAACGGCATGTTGGCAGCTTGTTTTGCCGTGTATGGGCCGCGGATTACCTTTGTGATTTCTATCAAGGGTAAGGGGACACATGAATTCGAACTCAATGACGTGGGAGAGTTTATCCTGACAGAAGCCGATATTACCGTCGCTCCAGAGACTAAATACTTTGCGCCTGGTAATTTGCGCGCTTATGCGCAAGACCCCAAATACAAAGCCGTGACGGATTTCTGGCTCGCGGAGCAACGCAAGCTCCGCTATTCAGGCGGAATGGTTCCGGATCTCAATCATATATTGGCCAAAGGGAACGGGATCTTTAGCTATCCAGCTGACAACGAAAACACCAACGGAAAACTCCGCTTACTCTTCGAATGTGCCCCAATGGCCTTTGTCTTTGAAGAAGCGGGGGGAGCAGCGCTCAACCAAGCCGGCGGAAGAATTCTCGACACGATCGTTACGGATTATCACCAACGCACGCCGATTTTTATTGGCTCAAAGAAAGAAGTTGAAGACATTGTACAAATGATGAGTAGCTGAGTAGATAAGTGGCTGAGTATTTGTCTTAACTATTTACTCGTCACCATTAACCATTTATCATTTGCTTAACACAACATGAAATTGTCTGACGCCATTGAGCGCTATTTCCGCTATCTTAAACAGATCAAAAACGTATCGCCCAATACGATCCGGAACTACGAGCGTAGCTTGGATTTATTGCAAGCAGCGGTGGGAGAGGGGGCAACACTTGAATCGGTTGATCTGGCCACGATTGACCGACTACGGGACCTACTTTTTGAGAAACGCAATCGCCGTGGTGAGACACTTTCGAAACGCACGCAAAACATCTACCTGATCCCGATCCGGAGTTTTCTCAAGTTTTGTATCAAACGAGAACTGGCTGATGACATCCTGTCCCCAGAAAAGATTGAACTCATCAAGGTCGAACCAACCGATGCTTCTGGATTGAGTCTGGAAGAACTCGACCGACTACGGTTCTCAGAAGGATCTAAAAATACATTTATAGAAGCTCGCGATCGAGCGATTATAGAGATGCTTTTTTCTACTGGGTTGCGGATATCAGAGCTCTGCGGTCTCAATCGCGAAAATGTAAATCTCACCACGCGAGAATTCACCGTCATCGGGAAGGGGCGTAAGGTGCGCACCGTTTATATGACGGGGTCAGCCGTTGAACTTTTGACTGACTATGTAGAAAAGAGAGAAGACAACTGGGCGCCGTTATTCGTTAACGCACGGACACGGCCAGATGAGTTTGAAACCAATGGCGAATCGCGTCGTCTCACGCGAACGGCCATCGAGATCATGGTGCGAGATCGAGGGAGGCGCGCGGGGATCACTAAACCCGTCACGCCACACAAGCTTCGACATACATTTGCCACGACTTTACTACGCAATGGAGCTGATCTACGGTCGGTGCAGGAACTTCTCGGACATGCTAATATCGCAACGACTCAGATCTATACGCATTTCGTAAACGCCGATCTAAAGCGAACGCATGAGAAATTTTTAGAAGGCTAGAGAGCTAGTATCTAGTATTCTGAGTTTGAGAAACAAAAAAGCACTAACCCAAGGCTAGTGCTTTGATGTTTAAAATCTAAGCAATGATTACTCGATGATGATGATCGGTTGATCTGTAAGTTCATCAGCGATAGCGTCAGAAGCAGCTTGAGCGGCATCAACGGCGTCACCAGCTGTAT
>JAHDBZ010000034.1:4921-6847 GCA_020630245.1 Candidatus Altimarinota bacterium | reverse complement strand
CGTCACCAGCGGCATCAACAGCGTCACCAGCGGCATCAACAGTTGCGTCAACGGCGTTACCAGCTACATCAGCGGCAGCACCAGCGGCATCAACAGTTGCGTCAACAGCATCACCAGCTAGGTCAGCAGCCCCTCCGGCTACGTCGCCAGCGGCATCAACAGTTGCGTCAACAGCGTCACCAGCTAGGTCAGCAGCCCCTTCGGCTACGTCACCAACAGCACCAGCAGCTTGGTTAACTTTGTCTTGGATCTGATCACCAATTTTTGACTGGATGTCTAGGTATTTATCCGTCTTGGTGTTTGAGGCGTTACACCCCACTAGAGCCACTGAAACTACAGCGACCAAGAGAAGAGATAGAAAATTTTTCATCGTGTTTTTGGGTTAAAAATTTTGGATTAACACTCGGCGATTGTATGACAGACTACAACTCTGTCAATAACCTACGATTTGCCACTTTATAAAAATCTTTTAGGCTTAAAATTAGAATGTCTCATGAAATCATCAATTTTCCCTATTTTGTAGAGCCTAAAGGTACTTTGACGCCTTTTGAGCTGGATACGGAATTTCCCTTTGAAGTGAAGCGAGTTTACACCGTTACGGGTGCTAAAAATGCCGTTCGTGGTGCTCATGCTCACATTATCGAGTCTGAGGTATTTGTCTGCGTGGCGGGATCAGTGACAGCCGTAATCGATGATGGCGAGACGTGTAAAAAAATTGATTTAGACCACCCGACCAAGGGCTTGCATGTCAAAACCATGTGTTGGCATGAGTTTAGAGATTTTTCGCCCGATGCAGTACTACTGTGTTTTTCTTCAACGCATTACCTGCCAGGCGAGCAAAACTATATCTCGGATCGGGAGGAATTCTATAAGAGACTTAGGGATTTAGAATCTTAGGGTCTTTTTTTCTAAGCCGCTAAGGCCCAAAGGTCCTAAATTTCTATGAGTTTGAGGGCGATGATGCCCAAAGCGATGACAGCCATGCCGAGCCATTCTTTGCGCAGGGGTTTTTCCTGATACCACCAGTATGCCAGCAGCGCACTAATAAAGATACCGCCTACGCTGATGATGCCGATAACGCCGACGGGACCTCTGGTAGCGGCCAGGGCAAAAGCCCCAGTACCGATCAGCGTTGGAGAGCAGACCAGTAATATTTTCCCAAAAGTCTGCAGAGACACTTTTTCTAGTGGTTTTTTGAACACGAGCCAACGGAGTCCTCCGATAATCATCAAAAGTATCCCAATTTGTACCTCCCAAAAATAGCTCACTACCAAGGGGTTATACTGACGAGCGGCTTCGGCGAAAAGAATCAGAGCAATAGCCACAAAGATGCTTTGTACGGTTACAAAGACAATGCCCCGAGAAAATTCAAAGGCTTTGAGCCCTTCTGCTGACTGCTGCTGTCGAATCAGTCCCAGCCAAAATGTTGCTCCCAGGATAATAGCGCTCAGGACGATAGTTGGCCCATTAAGCGATTCATTGAGAAAGGCCCAAGCAATAAGGATCATGAGTACCGTCCGTACGCCAGTACTGATCGTACTGGTGATGCCGATGGGGAGGTGTTGCAACATCGCAAAAAACATGGCAATTCCGCCCGCTCCAAAGAGTGAAGCAAGCCAAATCTCAGGCCAAATAGTGACAATACCCTTGGTTTCATCCCAGCCGGCCCAGATCAGGAGCGGCAGCATGGATATTCCCAGACTGAGAGTCCGGTACATAGCCGCTGACCAAGCATCCATCTGGCGGACATAATGCGCCATCAGTACGTATTGCAGGCTGTATGCGGCTGTCGAAAGTACACAGAGGAACCAAAACATAGGTAGTTGGTAGCAAGTAGTGAGCAGATAGTAGTTAGGGCAGGTAAAATTACCAGTAGGGGGCGGTCGCGACCGCCCCGAATTTATTTTGACCAGTTTTTGTTGCGAG
>JAHDBZ010000034.1:0-4911 GCA_020630245.1 Candidatus Altimarinota bacterium | reverse complement strand
AAAGTACACAGAGTAACAAAATCATAGCTAGTTGGTAGCAAGTAGTGAGCAGATAGTAGTTAGGTAAACGGGGCGGTCGCGACCGCCCCGAATTTATTTTGACCAGTTTTTGTTGCGAGGTTTGGGATGAAAACGAAGTTCTTGGTCGGTGAGCACGATCTTGGCGCCAGGGATTTTGTATTCGGGATTGCGTTTGATGCGATGGCTTTGTAGGTTTTTTAGGATTGTTTCCAATAATTTTTGTAGGGGTCGATGATATCGACCCACGGGAGGAAAATTTTCCGCCCCTACAGAAGACACAAAAAATTTATGGTCAAAATCCTCATCAAAATCTTGCACCCATTGGTTAGCGGCTACAAATCGTGGGAAAACATTGTGCGGGTCGTATAGCGGTTGGTTATGGCTGAAAAGATGCGCGCTGTAGGCATCTTTTTCCTGGATTTCTAGTCGATCAGTGGTGATGAAATGATTGGGACAGACGTGGCCCGCGTGGTGATGTGGCTTGGCCAGTCGTCCGGTAAATTTGAGTCTTATAAAGACCCAAAAGCGAGCCGTCCAGATCTGTCCGGGCTTAGCGATGATAAAAAAATCAATGTCAGAATTCGCATTGCCACGGCCCTGTGCAAGGCTGCCAGAGAGGAAAACAGCTGCCACTCCAGGGAGTTTGCCTAGTTTTAGAGCCCAGTCTTTGGCGGTTTGGTAGTTGTTCACTGATTAATTTTAAATTTTAAATTTTAAAATCTAAAAAAAATTTTGGATTTTGAGTTTTAGATTTTGGATTTCTAATCTTCATACTGATTTTTAGCACGATCGATGTCTCTCCAATCTTTCTTAGTTGGGCGGCCTTCTCCTTTCATCCGTTGTCCCCAGTATTTAGTCCTCGGGAGTTTTTGATGTGTTGGCTCATCCGGGGCAGCGGGTGTGAGATCTTCGTAGTTTTTAGCCGCCAGCTCAGCACTGACCCGCTTGGGTATAAAGCCGGTGACTTTATATTTTTTCCAAACGCTGCCGTTGTCGACTGTAACAATGTCTCCAATTTTGATGGCCGCCGCCGGTTTTGCTTTTCGGCCGTTGATCTCAACTTTTCCACGCTTGCAGCAATCGCCCGCTAGCGTGCGAGATTTAACCATCCGAACAGCCCAGATCCATTTATCGACTCTCATGACGTGTAAACACTTAGTGTTCTGTGATCAACACACTACAGATCTAGTTTTGGATGCAAAAGATTTTGGGAACACTAAGTGTTAGTTACAATGCTGGCACATGAAAATTCCACTCCAAGACGCTCTCGGTCAGGTCCTACATTCTCTCAATACCGTCTCCCGACGGCCAATTTATGAGAAGTATGACAAAAATGTCCAAGGAAACACGGTCTGGGAGCGAGGACAAACGCTGGTCTCGATGACCGCGTGTTTTCGAGATTTTCCAGAGTTGGATGACGCTCATTCTCGTATCGGGGTAGCCATCGGCACTGGAGGAAACACAAATTACGCCAAGATCGATCCGCAATATGCCGCCGAACAAGCTATCTGCGAAGGCGCGCTCAAGACAGCTGCTGTCGGAGGGCATTGGCTCGGAGCGACGGATTGTCTCAACTTTGGAAATCCAGAAAAATCTGCTCAGATGGGTCAGTTTGTAGCCGGCATCGAAGGCGTTAAAGTTGCTTGTGAGACGCTCAACATTCCCATCGTCTCGGGAAATGTGTCGCTGTACAATGAATCGAGTGGGACTTCGATCCCACCCAGTGCCTTGGTCTCAGTGTTTGCTCGAGTAGAATCAGTCGAAAAAGTCCCAAAACTACGCTTCACTGAAACAGGAACAAAACTCTTTTTCATTGGAAAAATGGCGGATGACCTCGGTGGTTCGGAATTTCTCAAGGTTATGGGGAAATCAGACGCGCGTCTGCCGGAGATTGATTACGATTTCCTACAGCGACAATCCGATATCCTGCGTCAGCTAGTCGACGCTTCACTGCTCAAAACGGCTAATATCGTAAGTACAGGAGGTGTGTGGAAAGCCCTCTGTGAATCAGCTTTTTCATCGCAAAAGGCTCACTTTTCACTTCAGTTGCCAAGTGATGTTAGTGTACCAGGAGCTCTCTTTGGAGAATCGATGGGCGTACTCGTAGCGACCGATGATGCGTCTGCCTTGCAGTCCATTGCCGGCAATATGGCCATTCCGTTAGGAACCATTGGCATGTCGACAGCTCCAAGCGAAATCACGCACGGAGGTGAGGTTCTCTGGTCCGGAGAAATTTGGGATTGGAATAAAGCCTGGGAAGATCGTCTGAGAACAGTCATCTAAAACCCGGGTTTAAATCTGGGGAAAGTAGTTACCCCTTCATTTCAGCCAACCAGTACATTGTTTGCTTCAAGGCTAAACTACGGGGCATGCACCGAGCGCGCTAAAGTTTTAATTTGAGTCTTAAGCTTTATTGACGAACACAATTTTTGCTCTATTATTTTTAGGATGGCAAAAAGAAAAAAAGCGCCCAGTGTGAAAATACCGGCTTCGGTGCTCAAGCGAGAAGCCGAAAAAATGGCCAAACAAATGATCCGCAAGGAGGAACTCAAAGAAAAAAAACGCCTCCAGCGGGAGAAAGTGAAAGAAAAGGCCAAAGCCAAGGTAAAAGCCAAAACAACTAAACAAAAGAAGATCGAGACCGAAACGGCCGAGCTCTATGACAATGACTTTACCCGTGAACTATGGGGGAGTCTCTGGGTCGGTTGGGGAGTGATTATGTTGGTGATCATGTTCTGGGGAGATGGTGCCCTAGCGGCTTGGTTTACCGAGGATGTAATGCGAGCGCTTTTCGGAGCGGTGATGTACATCATTCCGTTTGTGTTGATTGCCTTTGGGTTCAGTATGTTTGTGTTTCGTGATTTTTTCTTTCCACCGCTGCGCGTACTGGCCTGGCTGACGTTCTTTGTGAGTCTGTGTGGATTGGTAAATCTCTGGGTGCCGCTTGATGAAAGCCTGGCGCTTGCTAAAGACTACGGAGGAGCGCTGGGGTTTGCGATCGGGTATCTGCCACGGGAATTTGTCGGCAATGTAGCGGCTGCGGCAATTTTACTCGTCCTCTTCTGGGTGAGCGGGATGACAGGACTTGGTTTGACGATTAGTGATATGCGAGAGCTGTGGCGACGCTTCCGCAGTGGAGAAAAATTAACCGATACAGATGCGGTAGCTATTAAAGCCGCCGATAAAAAATCCAGCAAAGCTACAAAAGCCCTTAAAGCCGCTGAAAAAGAAGATTCCAAGTCAACTAAACCACCGCGGTTCCAGAATGAAGTTGAAATCATCGATTCGACCGGGAGCGCCGAACCCAAAAAAGAATCGCAAAAAGTGAATCTCGAACCAGAGGAAGACGCGCTTACGACTGCTAAAAATAAAGAATTTGGGCACTGGGAACCGCCGTCGTTGGATCTACTCGAAGAAAAACGCAGTACCATCACCGTCGATGAAAAGAAGCTCCGTCAAAAAGCCGAAGCCATTCGCGAAAAACTCGAGCAGTTCGGGATCCAGGTTACGATGCGTTCCGTGCACGTTGGGCCAACCGTCACGCAGTTTACACTAGAACCCGCCGCCGGAGTGAAGCTCAATAAGATCACGGCCCTCAAATCAGATCTAGCCCTCGCGCTGGCCGCCACCAATGTCCGGATCGAAGCGCCGATCCGTGGACAGAAACTGGTCGGGATCGAAATCCCGAATGAAAAACGAGCTATCGTCTCGATGCGGGAAATCCTCGAGTCAGAGCCATGGGAAGAACAAGATTCACCACTAAAGCTCGCCGTAGGCCGCGGAGTGGATGGAAAACCGATCACGGTCGATCTGCAAAAGATGCCACATCTCCTGATTGCTGGGAAAACCGGTTCGGGAAAATCAGTCGCTATGAACGCTTTCCTGATGTCTTTACTGTGGAACAACGCCCCAGACAAGCTTCGCATGATCCTGATCGATCCGAAGCGTGTAGAGCTAGCGCCGTACAATCACCTGCCACACTTGCTGACCCCGGTGATCACCGAACCAGAGAAGTCTGTTTCTGCGCTGGCCTGGGCGGTGGCAGAGATGAATCGTCGGTACAAAGACTTCGCCGCTAAAGGTTGCCGAAATCTAGCCGAACATAACGAAAAGTTTCCAGACAAACCAGAACCCTACATCGTGATCGTCGTCGATGAACTCGCGGATCTAATGATGGTGGCCGGGAAAGATGTCGAAGCCGCGATCTGTCGGATCGCCCAGATGGCCCGGGCCGTCGGGATGCATCTGATCATCGCGACCCAACGTCCGTCGGTGGATGTCGTAACTGGTCTGATTAAGGCCAATCTCCCAGCGCGGATCGCTTTCCGAGTGTCTTCAGGGATCGATTCACGGACCATTATCGATGGGATCGGGGCCGAAGATCTCCTTGGGATGGGGGACATGCTCTACATGGACGGAAACTCTGGGGAACTCACTCGGATCCAGGGGCTCTACGTCTCGACAAGTGAAGTCGAACGCATCACCAATAATATCAAACTCCAATTCCCAGAGCAGATTGGGCAGGATGAGATCCAAGAAGAGATTACCAGTCAGTCGATTGAAGGGATGGCCAAAGGCGGCGTTCTTACTGCTGGTGTCGGTAGAGAAATCAAAGACGAAGACCTCGATGCCAAGTTTGAAGAAGCGGTGAACCTCGTCCTCCAAAACGAAAAAGCCTCTGCAAGTTTCCTCCAGCGTCGATTAGAGGTTGGTTATGCGCGAGCCGCGCGGATCCTCGATCAGATGGAAGCCAAAGGGATCATCGGCCCGTCAAAAGGGGCCAAACCGCGGGATATTTATGGTCGGCAGGAGTAGAGGTCAATGGAGCATCTGATCATCGGGTCAATGTTGATTTCAGAGCTGATGATCGAGTTCGCGAATGGTGAGTGG
>JAHDBZ010000033.1 GCA_020630245.1 Candidatus Altimarinota bacterium | reverse complement strand
GAAAAACTCAAATACGGACACCGCGGGGTAAATCAACCCTGTCAGGAAATCGATACCGGACACTGTATCGTTACCACGCAAAATCACGGTTATGTAGTAGTCGCTGATAGTTTACCGTCTGAGTTGAAACCTTGGTTTATCAACCTTAACGATCAAACCCTCGAAGGAATTAAGCATGAATCAAAGCCGATCTTTTCAGTACAATTCCATCCAGAGGCGTGTGCAGGGCCTGAAGACGCACAATATTTGTTTGATAAATTCATCGAGAGTTTATAGGTTGAAACTGTCTAATCTTCAAATCTCCACTGTATGTCGAATGAAGTCGTTTTAAAATTTCACAAAGTCCAAAAGAAGTTTGGAGATTTCACAGCGCTCAAAGATGTAAGTTTTGAGGTTAAGAAGGGTGAATTTTTTGCCTTGCTTGGGCCCAATGGTGCCGGCAAGACGACGCTGATCAACTGCCTCTGTGGTCTAACCGACCGCACTAGTGGTGAGATCGCGGTATTGGGGGTGGATCCAGAAAAAGACCCAGTCCATACCAAGTTATCACTCGGAAT
Source organism: Candidatus Altimarinota bacterium (assembly GCA_020630245.1). GTDB lineage: Bacteria > Patescibacteriota > Gracilibacteria > UBA4473 > UBA4473 > JAHDBZ01. The sequence continues at coordinate 11,275 of JAHDBZ010000033.1, read as the reverse complement.
CGTAGAACAGGAAGTTAACTTTGACCCGTTCTTTACCCCAATGGAGATCCTACGGCTGCGTCGCGGCCTCTTTGGCTTGCCGGCCGATGATGCGTATCTAGAATGGATTTTGGAAAAGCTCAGTCTAACCGACAAAAAAGACGTACGGGCTCGCCAGCTGTCAGGTGGTATGAAGCGGCGCCTGATGATTGCCAAAGCCCTAGCGCATGATCCACCGATCTTGATCCTCGACGAACCGACGGCTGGGGTTGATGTAGACCTACGGAATAGTCTTTACGATTTTCTGCGTGAACTCAGAACCCAAAAACAGAAGACCATTGTGCTTACCACTCATTATCTAGAAGAAGCAGAGCTATTGGCCGATCGCGTCGCTATCCAAAATCTAGGGGAAACGATTATCTGTGATACGACCAAGAACTTGCTTGGGAAAAAGAATAGGACGCTTGTCATCGAAACCTGTGAAGACGAAGAAGTGCGTGTAGAGATCGATAATAATTCTCTGGATCTCGAAAGCATCGTGGCAAACTACCCACACGTCAAAAATCTTCGCATCCATGAGCCGAAACTAGAAGAAGTTTTCTTGGAATTTACTAAAAATCCAAAGTCATGAATTTTAAACGCTACTCAACTCTAGCCTGGAAGGAATGCTATCGTTTTCTCAAAGTCTGGACCCAGACCCTTATATCGCCAGTCATTATTGCTGTGATGTACTTTGCCGTCTTTGGAGGAGCACTTGGTTCTCGGATTACTGAAATCAACGGTATCCCTTATGCACTCTTCATTGTACCAGGGCTAGTGTTGTTACAATCTACGACTAACGCCTTTATGAACCCCTCCAGTTCGCTCATCATTATGAAGTACAGCGGTACGCTATCAGATCTCCTGCTGCCTCCATTATCGGCGCTAGAGAAAACACTGGGTTACATGACCGGCGGGATTGTGCGAGGACTGCTCGTTTCCACCTTAATCTTTGCGGTGGCGGCTGTCTTTACCGGGAAGATCGTCCCGCACGATTGGGGCGTATTTCTTTTGATGCTTTTTCTCGCCAATGGAATTTTTACCCTACTGGGGACCATTTTGGGTATCTGGGCTAAGACCTTCGATCATATCTCTGGGTTCTCAACGTTTGTGATTACTCCAATGGGGTTCCTGGGGGCTATTTTTTACAGCCTTGAGATGTTGCCTCCTCTAGCACAGAAGCTTTCGCTTTTTAATCCTTTCTTCTATCTAGCCGACGGATTGCGGTACGGGTTCCTAGGGATTGCGGAGGTGGATGTAAAATACAGTTTGATTGCTTCAGGAGTGATTTTCTTACTACTCTTTGCGGCTAACTTTTGGGCCTTCCGAACGGGGTGGAGACTGAAGCTTTAGGAATTTTTGCAGAAAAAGTGTTGCAATCTAACAAAATCTCGTATATAATGGTTTAACCAGTTGCTTTTCGAAGTGATTGGGAAGTTCAGAGCTCTTTGACGACACTTTAGGAAATTGTTTTTGTTCCTCTTTGGATAAAAGATAACGAGTAGTCCCCCTACTCGCCGATATCACCCTCACCCCCCTGAGGAAGGATCTTGCAGACTGTGCGTGATAACAACAGCGTGTGAAGCAACGCTGACAGACTGTGGCACTTCATAAAGCTTCTTAGATAGTGCATCAAAGCTTTTGTCTTTTTATCTTCTCAATATCACCCTCGCGAAGAGAAGTAAAACGAGCCAAACCGTGCGTGATAATAGCAGTCTTAGTGAGACTGACGGACTGGCGCTTAACTCCCAACCACTCATGGAGAAAAGTACTTAGCAAACCACTAAGCAAAATACCGGATACTTTTGGAACTTTTATATTGATAATTTTCTGTCGTCAAAAAAGGCTTTGAGCCTAAGGTGGCTTCTTCATAAACCCATGGAGAAGCTACTTTTTTATTTGGCACCTTTTGAACTTCGTCTATAATCGATCAGATGAAAATCCCAAGTTTCCACTCTAGCCTGCAATAAGCGCTTGGTGGTTCTTTTTTCATATAAAAAAATCCTACCTGCCGGAGGCGGCTACCCACTACTAACTACCTACTACAAACTATTTTATGAAAATACTCCTCCTTGGTTCCGGTGCGCTCAAGATTGGTGAAGCTGGTGAATTCGATTATTCCGGTAGCCAGGCTATTAAAGCCTTTCGCGCTGCGGGCAACGAAGTCGTGCTTATTAATCCCAACATCGCCACGGTACAAACCGATCCGAAGAATTTTGCACCCGCCGAAGCCTGTGCGGATAAAGTTTATTTTCTGCCAGTGACACCGGAGTTTGTCGAACAAGTTATCGAAAAAGAAAAACCAGATGCACTAGCGCTCTCTTTCGGTGGGCAAACAGCCCTTAACTGCGGACTGCGTCTCGAAGAATCTGGTGTACTAGCCAAGCACAACGTTCGCGTACTTGGAACACCGGTCGATGTTATTAAATCAACAGAAGATCGTGAGATATTTAAACAAAAATTATTTGAGATCGACGTAAAAACGCCACGTTCTATCGCGGCTTATAGTCTTGAAGAGGCGGTAGCGGCTTCTAAACAGATTGGGTTCCCGCTCATCATGCGAGCTGGTTTTGCTCTCGGAGGTAAAGGCTCTGGGTTCTGTGAAAGCCCAGAAAAATTCGAAGGCATGGTAAAGGAAGCCCTCGCCTTTTCTCCACAAGTACTGGTCGAAGAAGACCTACGCGGTTGGAAAGAAATCGAATACGAAGTCGTTCGTGATAACAATGATAACTGTATCACGGTACTCAATATGGAGAACTTCGATCCACTAGGGATCCATACCGGAGAATCTATCGTGATCTCTCCTACTATGACGCTTTCCAACTTTGAATGGCAACTCCTTCGTACGACAGCGATTAAAGTAATCCGTCATCTCGGCATTATCGGGGAATGTAACATCCAGTACGCCCTCGATCCACACAATCCAGAAGAGTACCGAGTCATCGAAGTAAATGCTCGTCTGAGCCGGTCGTCTGCCCTAGCTTCGAAAGCTAGTGGTTATCCGCTCGCGGCGGTCGCGGCAGACATCTTGCTTGGAAAAGATCTCTACGAGATTCCAAATGCTATCACGAAAGTTACGACTGCTTTCTTCGAACCAGCACTAGACTATGTAGCGCTCAAGATCCCGCGCTGGGACCTCCAGAAATTCCGCAAGGTCTCACACACTATCGCTACTGAGATGAAATCCGTTGGCGAGGTGATGGCTCTCGGTCGCAACTTCCCAGAAGTCCTACAGAAAGGCGTTCGGATGCTTGGGATCGGTTCTACGGGGATCCTAGATGCTCCTGGCGGGTTCAAAGACAAAGCAGAAGTTCAGGATAATCTCACTACAGCTTCTCCACGACGTGTCTTTGCCGTCGCTGAGGCACTTTATAAGGATTATTTCACCGCCGAAGAAGTTTACCAGATGACGAAGATTGATCACTGGTTCCTGGGGCAGGTTGAACGGATCACGGATCTAGCGAAGCAGATAACCGATAGCAGTGAACCAATAACCGCTGAGACATTACGTAAAGCAAAAGTACTGGGATTCTCAGATGATGAGATTGCACGGTTAACCGGTACAACGTTTAAAGAAGTCTATGAATTGCGTCGAGAACACGGCCTGACGCCCGTTACTAATCAGATCGACACCCTAGCGGCTGAATTTCCAGCGCAGACGAATTACCTATACACCACCTATCTTGGGGAAAAAGATGATGTGTAGACTCTATTGAACAATTGATCCTATATCCCCTCTTAGGCGAGCCTCTAAATCCTCCAGTAGATTGCGAGCTGTAGTTCTGCCGGCTCCGCGAGCTACTCTATGATGGAAGAGTCGAAGTTCGGCCTCCATTTGTTGTATTCGGAATTCCAATCTCTGTGCTGGCGTAAGACCTTCAATTAGCGATAGGATTAACTTTGAACGCTCAATTGGGTCAACCGTTTTGATGAGATCGGCCGTTCTAGCTGGGTTGATTCTCTTGAGCCTTATTAAGGCATTTGCACATTCTGCATATACTTCAGGAGTATTTTCGTCAGGAGTAGTATCAAGCGGTTGAATCATTTCAGCTCTATTTTAATAAAAAAATCCCTGCCGAGACAGAGATTTCTGTAAATAATTGATCTAAATTAACCTATTCGCCTTTTTCTTCTGCTGGCGCTTCCTCTTTAGGTTCTTCGGCTGGTGCAGCTTCTTCTTTGGCTTCAGCCACGACAGGTTTTTCAAACTTTTTGAAAGTAAGACTGAGTGGTACTTCTTTAAGACGAAGAGCTTTACCACTTAGTTCTCGTAGGTAGTTAAGTTTCGCACGTCGTACTTTGTGAGCACGAAGGACTTCAATCTTCACGATGTTTGGTGAGTGGATTGGAAAAATCCGTTCTACCCCGATACCTTCTGAGATCTTTCGAACCGTAAAGGTTTCGTCTACGCCATATCCGGCATTAGTTTTGATAACCGTTCCTTGGAAGACTTGCACTCGTTCTTTGTTTCCTTCACGAATCTTCGTGTGAACTTTTACGAGGTAACCTGGCTTGAGCGCCGGTACTTCTTCCTTGCAGAACTGTGAGCCGAAATCTTGTAGTACTTTTGACATGGTAAATAGTGTCTTAGGAGCTTAGCAACTTAGAAACTAAGCGTAAGCCGAGAGATACTAGAAATAATAGAGCCTTATGCAAACTTTTTACTCAATAAATTCAACTTCTTACTTCAGACTTCTCAACTTCAAACTTTTAAACCAGTGGTTCGGTGTCTTTCTTGAGTTTATTTTTGAGTACGATGTTGTTCTTGTTAGCGAACATCTCTTTCACAAATTTATCTTTAAGCGTGATACGATAAAGGAAGTCCTCTCGTGTCATCGTGGCGTATTTGAGGTTCTTATCCGCAAATTCTTTGTTGATCAGGCTTTCGAGTTTGACCTTGTCGACATCTCCTACAAAAAAGAGGTCTGTACTGGACTCTTGACCAACAAATTGACCTGTAAGAATACAAACATCAATGCTACCAGCCTGATTTACTTTCTTGAGGAGTGATTCGTTCCCCGAATCTGTTTTGCGGATGATAGAAGTCAGTTCATGCAGTAGTGCGAAGTGTGGATTTACTGAGTAGTACTTCTTTCGATTCTTTTCTTTAGACTTCAAAAGACCCAGATTTTCTAGGTTTTCCAGTTCGCGTCGTAATGAGTTGATTTGCTCATCAAGAATCCGTGTAAGTTCACGGATGAAAAATGACTCATCCGGATTATTAAGGAATTGCTGTAGTAGTTTAACTCTTGCGCCTGAACCGAATAATTTCTTGAGTAGCATTTGTGTACAAAATCGCTAAGTACAAAAAAAGTATTCGTTTTTGATGTCAGTGTCAACACTTTTTTGTGTTTAATGCTGATTATTCCTTTGTTTATAGGGTTTTGCTTGAGAAAAAAAGATGTCCATGAATCATTTTTTTTTCTTTATTGTTCAAATTTTTTGATCAATTATTTTTTTTTGTATAAAAAAAGTGATCAAACAAAAAAACAAAAACTAGTCGCTACACAGTCTATCAATCGACAGGATAGAAAAAACATTAAACAAAAAAGAGCCCTCACGATAGAAAACTCTGTAGTTATTAATGGGAGTAATGTTCTAACTAGATATCCATATCATTGCTGTAATCCACATTCGGTCCTTTTTCTTTGTCCGTCTTGAGGAAGAGACCAAAGAAGAATCCAGCACCAAATCCCACCATGAGCACCAACATAAGTGGCCAGAAAAGATTTCCAGTCACGGTATCAAAGAAAATCATCATTCCATTAGCTTGGATCATGATGTTCTCAAAGGCAAGGATGAGCCCCATCAGACTGAAAGCTCCTGAACAGATCAAATATACTTTTTTCATTGCGTATATTTTACGCAGAAAGGACCTGAGCACGCAAATGTTTGTCGATTTTCCGATTGAGGACAATCTTGTCTTTTAATAGTTCTTGATTCGTATTTGGATCTCGAGCTACCTGAGCCTCAATTAGCTGATCAACTTCATTCATCTCATCTTTATCGAGCTCAATGCCTTCTGTTTCGATTACCTGCGATAGTCCAAGGAAAACTTTGAGACTTTTCTGTGCTTCTTCTGCGATATCTTTCTTGAAGGCTTCTTCAGATTTTCCGATCTGGGCCCAAAAAGCGGCTGGATTCGCCTGAAATTGAGGGTTTTGCGTCATGCGCATAAAACGATTCTTTACCTCTTCATCTATCCAGCTCGGCGGCAGGTCTGCGTTTACGAGCTTGAGAAGCGCTTCTTCATACTCTCGAATTGCATTTTGTTCCGCTTCCTTGGATTTATTGGTCGTAATTGTTTCGCGGATTTGTTCTCGGAAAGCAGGCAATTTCATTGGCTTGCCTGCAAATTGTTCAATTTGGTCTTCAGTAAGTTTCTCTGGTTCAATAGCTTTTACCTCGTGTAGGGCAATATTGAAAAGAATCGTTTTACCAGCCATATCCGGTGCCTGGTAGTCTTTTGGGAATTTTACTTTTACTTTATCTTTTGTGTCTCCGGCTTTCATGCCGAGGAAAGCTTTTTCTAGATCTGGCAGAAAGTGCCCCATACCAATTCGGAAAATTTGTCCTTTTCCTTCCGTGCGAGGGATTGTCTCCCCTTTCTTATCTTTCGCCACGAAATCAACTGTTAGTAGATCTCGATCTTTGGCCGCACGATCAACAGTGTGACCAATCTGCGCTTGTGCGCACAATGTTTGTAGCACTTCATCAATTTCATCTTCTTTAATCTCAACTTTGGCTGGCTTTACTTTGATCTTTTTATAATCCCCAAGCTTGATCGTTGGATAGACCTCTACCGTAAACTTCACCTCCATTGGCCAGCCTTCTTTGTCTGGCATTTCGATGTCGGGTCGATTAACGATGCGAATCTCTTCACCTTGTACGAAATTCCAAAAAGCCTTGTCGAGAGCACGATTAAGCGCTTCTTCAGCAACTCGTTGTGGTCCGATAGCTCCCAGTACCATTTCGTCTGGAGCCTGCCCCTTGCGGAATCCCTTAATCGAAACTTCATCTTTGAGAGACTCTATAACTGCCTTTTGAGCGTTTTCTAGAGCGGCTTTCTCTATCTTTGTAGTGAACTGAATTTTGGAGTCGGCGAGTTGCTTGTAATTAGCCATGTGGATGATTAAAACTGATGAGATGCTAGGAAAAAAATGCATTTTGACAATCTTTTGCGCGATTTTGTGTGCGCCATGCGTACTGAGTGCCAGAAGCACCTGGCAGTCAGTTGAATTTAGAGATGTTTACGACGCAGATTCTCTGGTCTTTCGAGAATTTAAAAGATTTGATCTCGTAGGCCTTACGGGTTTTGACCCCCACTTCCCTACCTGGGACGAGCGTTGCTTGGATCAACAAATTCGCTTGGAGGTAGAATATTTGATGGATAACTACCCAGTTAAAGTGAAGGTTATTGAGCCAGGCAAAGGGTATGTTCGCTTTAAAAAAGAAGACCTTGGACTTTTTCTTTTGCGACAGGGTTATGCCGTCATCGATGGCAGTAAGCATTCGCAGTCTAAAGTGTACAAAGAAGCCGAGACAGAAGCACAAAAAGCACATCGTGGCCGTTGGGGCAGCTGTGATCCACATCTGCCAATCATTAAATGGCAGAAGGCTCGGGGCCGCACGCCTTGGTTCTGGGATCGCTATCACACCTATCTCAAGGGACCAAGTATGGGGCGAGTAGCCAAAGTCTTAGCCGGTAATTTAATTGAGCTCGACAATGGATTACGAGTAAAGTTATATGATGTCGAAGTACCAGAGGACAACGATAAACGCCAGGCGCATCAATGTTTCGCTGTGCAATCTCAGAAACATCTAGAATCACTTATACTTGGGCGCACGGTCTCAATTCGCCATGATGACAATTTTTTACCAAGCTATAAAACCATCACCAAGCAGGTCTACCTGCCGCAAAGTCGTTGGCAAAATACAATCTGGCTGAATCATCACATGATTAATTCTGGATATGGAAAGCTTGTCCCGGAGAGCGAAAACGAAGCATTAATTTCCGCTCAATCAGCAATCTGGGAAAATCCAAGCGGTGCCTGGAAGGAATGCTTGCAAGCACATTTAACCGAACCACCACCTCAGGAGGAACCAGAAGTCGTAGAGCCAGTGCTAGAATTTGATCCAGAATGCCCGATTAAGGGTAATGTTTCCGGAAGCAAGAAAAACCCCAAAAAGACCTACCACACTCCCCTTTCGAGCTGGTATAAGCGCATCCAGTACGAGCAGTGCTTTAATACCGAAAAAGAAGCAGTTGAAGCTGGGTTTAAGAAGGTGAAGTGACTAAATCCACTTATGAAGCCGTTTTGTAAACCGCTGAAGCTGGTAGAGAGAAGTTGGCGATGTCTTGTTTAATACGGAGATAGTTGGCAAAGAATTTTAGTGACTGCGCCATTTTCAAAGGTTGATTGGCTCTAAATTGTGCCTTGAGATCAATACCACATTCGCGCTGTAAAGATCGAACAAGATTTTCTGTGGCAGGGACTTCGTCATCTGTGTAGGCACAGTTATGGTTTTTTCCATGACGTTCTTGATTCTTTGATTCGGTTAGTCCTTCTATCAAATACCGAGATAGAGCCTCTAGCGGCGACTCCTCCCCTATCTTAGGCTGCAAATCAAAAGCCTCCATAAGGACTCCGTAGTCAGATTTATCAAATCCAGCCCCTTTGAAGTCAAATTCTTGAGCACTGTCTAGGTGAACACTTTCGTGGCCAGCAATTTTTACAATTTCCTCAAAATCACCATTTATAATAGCAGCCTCGCTTAACGCTTCTGACAGATGATAATTCGAACGATTTCCTCTTTCTATAAAACCACCCGTACAACTATCCATTGAAGTGATTAGGGCATTGTAACCACTGGTCGATAGAAGTTTTGATTTAAAAGTTTGAGCATGCTTCTCAATTTTCGGTCGAGAATGTCCCAGCTCAACAAGTTGTTCGACTTTGTAGTCAGCATATTTGGATAATTCCATAGTCATATTAGTCTAAATTTATATAAAATTTTACTTTGAAGTCAAATTTTTATTAATACCCAGAATCGGTCGCGAGAATCCAGTAAATCATTACAATCACTTCGTACTTCTTATTTTAAACTTCAAACTTTAGTTCATGCGTTACTCACAGTTATTTGGTAAGCCCGTTAAAGAAGATCAGGGCGGCTCAGAAATGCGCAGTCATCAACTTCTACTCAAAGGAGGCTTTATCGCCGAATCAGTCGCGGGGCGTTATTTTTACCTTCCATTAGGCTGGAGAGTTCATGAAAAGATCAAAGCCGTCGTTAAGAAGCATATGGATGCCGCTGGGGCCCAAGAAATGATCACACCAACGTTACACCCCCTAGAGCTCTGGGAAGAAACCAATCGAACTTCTACCACTGGATTTGAACTCATGCAGGTGACCGATCGTCGTGGTGGTGAGTTTGCCCTCGGAGGAACGGCTGAAGAGATGATGGTCGATGTGGTGCGCAAGCGCCAGGTCAGCTACAAAGAACTTCCCTTCAATATTTATCAATTCTCGACCAAGTTCCGCGACGAGGCTCGGGCCCGAGGCGGATTACTGCGTGTACGGGAGTTTGTGATGAAGGATGCTTATAGCTTTGATCGTAATGAGGCCGATTTTGAATCGACCTACAATCAAATGGCCGACACTTACACCAATATCTTCGCGGATCTTGGCCTCGAGACCAAGAAAGTAGAAGCCGATGGCGGTTACATTGGTGGTGATTACTGTCATGAATATCAAGTCGAAACACCCATTGGAGAAGGGACCTTCTTTGAAACACCTGATGGTAGTTACTGCGCTCATGAAGACGTGGCCGAATTCATCCTGGAAGACATGAACCCAGACGAGGAAATCAAAGACAAAATCACAGCCAAGCTGCCGATTGAAGTCTGCACCATGGAAGATCTACAAGCGCACTTCAAGATGCCGAAATGGCGATTCCTAAAAAACGTCGTCTACCGAAACATTACCACAGATACTTTCGTCATTGCGACGATCCGTGGAGACCTCGATGTGAATAAAACGAAGCTAGAACGAGTCCTCAACCTCACCGGACAGCTAGAATCAGCCACCGAGGAAGATTTAAAGCGAATGGGAACCAAGCCGGGATACGTACACGCTTGGGGACATGATGCCTATTACATCGGAGATCTTTCACTCAAAACGGTGCGTAATTTCTATGGTGGCGAAAAAACCGACACCACTGATCCGCAGAATGTGAACTATGGTCGAGACTGGAAATGTGATCAACTGGCCGACATTGCGGTGGCTTATGATGGGGCTACTGCTCCTAATGGGCAGAAATTGGTCGAAAAAATAGGCGTAGAAGTCGGAAACATCTTCCAACTCGGTACGCACTACACGGATAAAATGAAAAATGCCACTTACGTTGATGAAAGCGGTAAAGGAGTTCCCTACTACATGGGATGTTATGGGATCGGCCTTGGTAGAACAATGGCCACGATTGCCGAACTATATAATGATGAGCACGGTCTCAAATGGCCGGATAACATCGCTCCGTTTCAGGTTTATCTGGCCCCTATCGGTAAAAATCCGGAAGTTTACACCAAGGCAGACGCATTGTACCAAGAACTACTCGCAGCTGGCGTAGAAGTCCTCTATGATGATCGTCAGGATAAGAAATCAACCCCCGGACAGAAGTTTGGAAATCATGAACTCCTGGGAATCCCCTACCGGATTGTACTCTCAGAAAAACTGGGCGATCAGGTCGAAGTCGTCGCTCGAGCGGATGGAGAGAAGAAAGAAATGTCGGTGACAGAAGCGAAAGCACTGGTTACTACTGCCTAGTTATGAATTTATTTGCATCAATCAAACCGGATAGCGATTCATCGCTTGTTGCTCATCTCTATACAGATGGCGGTTCTCGGGGAAATCCTGGACCAGCCGGTTGTGGTGGGATAATTTACGATGAACAGGATCAAGAAATCGATCGTTTCCATCGTTTCCTCGGAGAACGAACCAATAACTACGCTGAGTACCAAGGGCTTATCATCGGTATGAAGTTAGCGCTCAAGCGCGACGTAACCGATCTAGTGGTCTATATGGACTCAAAACTAGCTATCGAGCAAATGAGCGGCAACTGGAAGGTCAAACACCCACAAATGCGTCTCCTCTGGCAGGAAGCTAAGGCGCTCGAAGAAGATTTCAACTCTGTAGACTACCAGCACGTCCGTCGTGAAAAGAACACCGTGGCGGATGAATTAGCGAATTTAGCGATGGAT
>JAHDBZ010000032.1:1223-11977 GCA_020630245.1 Candidatus Altimarinota bacterium | reverse complement strand
TCTCCCGACATATCCTTGGCAACTCGGATTTTTCCCATGTCGATACCCGGATCGTCAAATTCGAGCGTGGCTTCAAATGGAATCGGATCCTCGGCACCTTGCACACCATCAATCGGCTCGAGCCACGGGCCGTAACCGCCTGCCACGGTGATAACCTCTCCTTCAAGTGTGAGCAGGCTCACTGGAACAATAGCTTCAAAATACCAGCGCCGTGGCGCAACCCCTTTGACCGTTAGCGGCGAATTGATCGACTGTCGTTGGGCAAAATCATACAGCACGACTCCGTGCTCTAGTTCTAAATGCGCATCGGTCTTCGGATCACTGTCTGAATAATAGTTGGTTTGGTAATCAGACTCTGGATACCCTGGAATAACCGGATCGGGCGTGGAAATCTTACCACACCCGACCAGCGTTAAGCTTAAAAATAAAAAGCCTAAATACTTCATCATTATTCACCGAGCTCATCAAGGATTGAGTCCACCGCATCAGAAGTCTCTTCTTCGGTTTCATTCACCTCATCACCCGCAAAGCCAAACATTTCGGCCAGTGAACGAGTTGGGTCGTCATCACGTTTTTTACGGAGCGCTTCACAGACAATACCATCTTTGTCACCGTCGAGACGATGGATATCATTTTCAACCCCTCCACAGTCATCGAAGAGTCGTTGTGCTTCTTCCTGGTATTTGAAGTTAGAACAGTTGAAGTTGTCTCGTTCCTGACAGGCCCCGATGAGCCACGTACCATTTTCGGTAACGTTTACGCGTGATTCCTGGAAAGAGCCCGTTTCGACTAGCTTTTTGACATCGTAATCGTGATCAGCGATCTCCATTCCCAGCGGGATCAGAAGCAGTGCGATCAGACCAAGAATCCAAATACGGAATTTTTCGAACATGAAGTACATAATCGCCAGCACAATGAGCAGGGCGACCATGAGGCCGAGCCGGAAGTTTTTACTGCGACGCAGCTTACTGCCGAGTGATTGTTTGTAAGGTTTATTAGCCATCTTTTAGAACAAATTAAAAATTGAGAATGAAAAATTATTTTCAACAAATTAAAAATAGTGAAAGTAAGCAAAAACGTCAAAAAAACCTGATTTAATGCAAATTCTCTTTGCCCACTAGCGACTGAACCCGACGAAATATTCCTTTACTTATAAATTGACGATACTTCACAACTCGACGTAACAACATACTCACACATAAAGCTTTATAGTTGGACGAAAAATCTCTCTCATTTACAAACTCTACGATCTGAATGGCTTCATCCAATGCTTCCTCTACATCCTGAACAGAGCAGTCTTCCTTTAAGTCATAACTATCCCATGACTCTCTTTCAAAAATGTCTCGCTCCATTTAGGTCTTTTATGTGGTTATCCATATTTTAACTGAGAGGATTTTGAGCTGTCAAATCTCAGCAATCAAACACCTTAACTCCGATCGGATTTGCGCGAAATACGACCCGTTTTCGTTTCGTCGCCGCTAGATATCTCACCGCCTCTTCGACTCCGACATCTGGAAACAAAAATCCTTGTTTTTTCAGCACGATAGACGCTCCAGCAGAGGCTACCGCCCCAAATAAATGTAGAGCCCGCAAGTCTTGATATATCAGTGTCAGATAACTTTCAATTTCTTGCTGGCTTTGCGACTCTCCAAACAAAGTCAGTACCTTATTGAGGCTCTCACATTTAACCGAAAGCTCTGTATCAGGTATGTGGTTATCATTCATCGTTTTAGATTTGTGATTATGCGCCAACCAGACTTTCGGCCCCTGGATGTGGAGATGAAAACCATTTTGTGCGCCAATTTTGAGAATGAACTGCTCATTGGTTTCCGTAGAATCAAGGCCCTCTAACAACCCGGCAAAAAATAGCGCCCGGTTTACTTGCTCTAACGTTTCTCCGACTCGATGACTATGCAAGAAATCAAAAAGCGACTGAAAGGCTGCTAAGCGATCTTCTTCTGCCTGCCATGCATTTTCCACATCAGCTAATAAACTTCTGATTTGCAAACGAATTTCTTCATTAGCCACGGCTAACGGAGCATAATAGCTATCGGTCTCTATCCGCATCAATGCCCCGACCAGTTGCGAATCCTCATCTGGTGTCGGCACCGGTGCCGGAATCCGAACAGGAAGCGGAACAAGAGAATCAAAACGCGTCTCACTCATAGTGATTTATCGATTACGCTTTCGTTCGTGCTCTTTGAGCCACTTTTTACGAAGGCGGATATTTTCAGGAGTGACTTCAATGTACTCGTCTTCTTTGATGTATTCAAGCCCCGCCTCTAGTGTCACCTCGATCGGTGGCGTGAGGTTGATGGCGTCATCGGCTCCCGATGAACGGACATTGGTGAGTTGTTTCCCCTTAGTCGCATTGACCGTTAGATCCGAACCTTGGTTGTGCTCTCCGATGATCATTCCTTCGTAGATCTTGGTGGCTGGTTTGATAAAAATTGGCCCACGCTCCTGCAATTTCCATAGTGAGTACGCCACAGACTCTCCGGTCTCCCCAGAGATAAGAGATCCGACCTGACGACGTTCGATATTCCCAACATGCGGCGCCCAGTGAGAGAAAGAGCTGAAAAGCGTGCCCTCTCCTTTGGTCAGGATAATGAAGTGCGAACGAATCCCGAGTAGCCCACGAGCTGGCATCTCAAACTCGAGCATAGTGTTACCGTTTTCGGTTACCATATTTTTCATCTCACCTTTACGTTTTCCCATCAGTTCGATGATCTTCCCCGACATGGAATCTGGCACATTGACCACGACTTGCTCGATCGGTTCCTGAGTGACCCCATCGACTTCCTGCATGACGACTTCTGGCTGACTAACCTGGAGTTCAAATCCTTCTCGACGCATGGTCTCGATAAGAACCGCTAGATGCATCTCCCCGCGGCCCATGACTTTGAACTTGTCAGAGTTTTCAGGAAATTCGATCTGTAGACCGACATTGGTCTCAAGTTCTTTTTCCAGGCGATCTCGGATCTGTCGTGAAGTGACAAACTTTCCTTCTTGTCCGGCAAAAGGGCTGTCATTTACCATGAAGTACATTGCGAGCGACGGTGGGTCGACGCGGATAGCTTCTAAGGGCTCGGCATCGGCCGATCCAGCAATAGTCTCTCCGACAAAGATGTCTCCGATCCCAGCAATCGCAACCAGGTCTCCGGCTGTGACGGTATCGGTTTCGATCCGTTGCATCCCAGAAAACGTAAATAGTTTTGAGATCTTACCGCTGCGTTTTTCTCCTTCTGGAGTGAGAACGGTTACCGACTGGTTCACCTTAGCGGTGCCTTCGTGCACTCGCCCGACAGCGATCCGCCCGAGGAAATTGTCATAGGCCAGCGTGGCTGGCTGCATACGAAAGTCAGCTTCAGTATTACTCGGACTAACCGGCACGTGTTCGATGATAAAATCGAGTAACGGCGTGATGTTTTCTTGCGGATCAGACAAAGCTTTAACCGCGACTCCATCACGGGCTACCGCGTAGATATAAGGGAAGTCTAACTGTTCATCCGTCGCTCCCAGCGTCACAAATAGATCAAAGACCTGATCTACCACCCAGTCTGGGCGAGCGGCTGGTTTGTCGATCTTGTTGATGATCACGCAGACTTTCTTCCCGAGCTCGAGTGATTTTCGTAGGACAAATTTGGTTTGTGGCATTGGCCCCTCATAAGCATCGACCACCAGCATCGTCACATCAACGGTCCGCAAGACTCGCTCTACCTCTGACCCGAAATCCGCATGGCCCGGGGTATCCACGATATTGATTTTGGTCCCCGCGTATTCGATGGCCGCGTTCTTGGCGTAGATGGTAATCCCCCGCTCTTTCTCCTGGTCGTTGCTGTCCATGGCTCGTTCTTCGAGCTGGGTATGCGCGGCTTTCTTTTCGTCGGCTTTGAGTAGCGCGTCTACAAGGGTGGTTTTCCCGTGATCTACGTGGGCGATAATGGCGATGTTTCTGATATCCATATGCATAAATTAATTTGTCATCCTGAATTTGTTTCAGGACCTAGGGAATGTATTCCCGACAAGATGAATTTGGGAACCCAAATTCAATCTTTTAGTTTGTACTTGCAGAAGGGTGGGTGTCAATGAAGTCAAAAAAACATTGCAACATTGTAACATCACAAAATCACAACATCCTCAATCCCCTTGGCCCAAAACCACAAAATAGTACAATCCCAGAGAAATGACTCCCCCCTCAATCAGTGTCATCATCCCCGCGCACAACGAAGCCAAGATCCTGGCCGATACTTTGCAGCGTAACGTCGAAGCCCTCGGCACGCACGTGAAGGAAATAATCATCGTGGACAATGCCAGCACCGACAACACTGCCGAAATCGCAGCGCAGTTTAGCGAAGTGACCATCGTTCATGAACCAGAAAAAAATCTAGCCATGGCGCGCCATACTGGCTTTGAAGCTGCGCAGGGAGATATCCTAGTATTTCTCGATGCTGATACCTTTGTCACCAAATGGTGGCTCGACCGCCTGCACAAAAACTTCCGCAATTCAAAAGTAGTCTGCTTGTCAGGACCCTACATCTACCACGACCTACCGTGGTATCTGCGAGATTTGCTGATCGTGGGTCTGCTATGCACGCTCTATCCATTTCATCTACTGGTCCGACCGGTCGTAATCGGTGGGAACTTTGCGATTCGCCGCGAGACACTTATGGCCATGGAGGGATTTAATCACAAGATTAAGTTTTATGGAGACGACAGTGATATTGCGAAACGAGCCCGCCAACACGGCCGGGTAAAATTTGATCTCCGTCTAGCGGCTAAATCCTCCGGGCGACGTTTTCGCGAGCAGGGTTACCTCAAGACTACGGGCCTGTATTTCACTAATTCTCTCTGGGTTCACTTTCGTGGCGCTCCCAGACACGAAGAACACCAAGACTTTCGCTAGAAATCAGACTTCCCGCAGCCGCGACAAAACGCCCCGCCTGAATAGGTCAGGGTTTTGCAGTGTCGACAAGACTCCATATTTTCTCGGCCACATTTGTAACAATGCGCGGTGAGCTCAATTTGCTTGGCTCCACAGTGCACACACTGTTGTTTCCCAACTCGCTTGAGTTGCATGCGTTCTCGAGAGAAGAGTTTTTTCTGAGCTAGGTAGATGACAAAGAGTGCCACTGCAATCCCAAAGAGGATCAGTAAATAGCTCCATAAAGCCACCAAGCCCAGTGCTTCTAGGAGGTCCAAGAAATCCGCAAAGAAGTGAAACGGTATGATCTCTAGAAAGAGACGGAAAAACTCAATGATAATCGGTATACACACGATCACTAGGATGTGAGAGAAAATCAGCGTCAATAGTGGTCGGCCTTTTTTGACCGCCCATTTGTACAGTAGTCCAAAGACGATCAACAGTGGCAACAAGAACACTAGCTGGAAGGCCAAGCGCTTGAGCGGATACCAAAACTTGCGAGTTTTGAGCTCGGAAGTAATCGTCTCACGATTGGTCTGCAGCGTTTCCAGGAAAGAGCGCGTCGCTGGATCACTCATGATCTGAGTACGCAGTGATGTAATCTGCGACTGCAACCGAGAGACACCGGCTTGGCGCGTTTCGATATCACTACGTGTTTGATCAGCAGTACTCGTAGTAATAGAAAGATCCTCTGTCTGCCCCGCAATCGTTTCTAACAAAGTCGTGTCATACTGATCACGACGCTGGTTTATCTGGCTGTTAAGCGACGAAATCGAACGTTCAAGAGCTCTGATCTCCGTTAATTTAGATTTTAGACCCGTCTCACCACGAAACGCATCCGCCGCATCGTAAACTGCTCGACAAGCCGGCACGATCTGATTGTTTCGACTTTCGTTGACCAGGTGCTTGCGGTGACCGCTGTAGTAATAAGAAGTGTTTTTTTCCAAGACCGAATAGACCTTTTGCCAACGCGTATCGTCATTCCATTTATTGACATCGGTCAAATTTTGACACTGATATGGCACCGCGTCACTTGGCGAAACTAACTGTCGGGTCTGCATGTCCAGCCCCTGAAACACATTCCACAACACAAAGATATCCAGGGCAATAATTACCAGGATCGAGAGAAAATTGAGTGGTTCATCTTCCCCAATTTTGGTCAGACGATTTTTAACATTGCGAAGCGGTGCGAAAATTTTCATATCGCTATTCTAACACAGACCTAAAGGCAATGTTACAATTTTACGATGTTAGAATGACACAATTAAGGGAAGATCTATCTCAACATTACAACATTGCAACATTAAAACATTTACAAAGTCTGCCCGCCTACGCGCGTGATGAAAGTCGTTTGTAATTCTTCGAGAACTTTGGCATCTAAAGCGAGATAACCGCGTTCGTTGTCCGTCGACAGCTCTTGGAATCGTTCATCGGCCTTCCTCACCAATGGATCCATCTGCAGGGCTCGATCATTGCAGCCTTTAAGGGTTAAACCTCCCCAGGTCTTAACCCTGGACAAAGCGACGTAGCCCTGCCCCGGCTCAAAAGTCTTGGACAGATCGATCACCGCCGCGTCGAGGGTCATCCCCTGAGACTTATGCACGGTAATCGCCCAGGCCAAACGCAACGGCACCTGGGAATAGGTTGCTACCGGCTGGTGATATTCATTGACGATGCTCCAGTCTTCTGGCTTGGCCAGAATCTCATGACCATCAAGGTCTTCGACGACGGGCCAGCCGTCAGTATTAAACCCAATGATCGTGCCAAGTGTTCCGTTGAGGTAACCGAGTTCGAAGTTGTTTTTAACAAAAATTACCTGCGCGCCTTCTTTGAGTTTGAGATGTTCTGGCGCCAGGACAGACTTACGCAGACTTTCGACCAGCGAATCATCCCCGTCCAGATAAGCATAGTAGTGCTCAGTTTTCCCTTCTAGGTTGGCCAACATTTCGAGATTGACGGCTTCGACGTCGGCATTGTGCGTGAAAAGTTTGATCGATTGTTCGTCCTGGCGGTGTTGTGAGTCTTCGAGCTTTTCCATCAGCAAATCCTGAGAGCTGTCCGAAACTTCTCCTGAGCGGATCTCGTTGAGCAAGGTCAGCAAACCAAAATCATCCTGTCGATACTGTTCGGTGAGATAGCAAACCTTCATCTCAGCTTCGACCCAGACAGGCGCCATAAAGGCAAACTTCTGCCAGTTTGGGATTCGTTCACGTGTCACTGGCGGGAGCTGAAAAAAATCTCCGCACAAGATCACCTGGATCCCACCAAAAGGCTTTCGATTGATTTTGAAAAACTGCAGGATCTGATTGATACACTCTAGGTTTTGAAGTGATAACATCGAAACTTCATCGATAATCAAAACTTCGACTTTTTCGAGACGTTCCCGCACGACTTTGCGCTTAGCAATCTTATCGAGGTCTTTGTCGGTCAATTCATCTTTAATCCCCAATCCTGACCACGAGTGAATCGTTTGTCCGTTGATATGAGTCGCGGCAATTCCAGTGGAAGCGGTGATAGCCAGTGGTACCCCATTGGCCTTCAAATACTCAATGTACTGATTGAGAACATAAGTCTTCCCCGCCCCCGCCGAACCGGTCAAAAAAACATTCACGCCTGTTTTTAGGACAGAAAGTGCGGTGGATTGGAGCATATTATTTGCGGTGTAAGGGTCTTTTGAATAGAGTTATGATACAAGTTTACTCCTTTGGTCTATGCCATTGGTGGCTCCCTCGCCTCGGCGGGGGTTATTTTATTAGCGCTGCCAAAGCATCTTTTATTTTACGAAGGTCCTGCTTTCTACAACGAGAAACTCGATGCTGAAACCTACGAACATCAATATATCGAATCTGATGTAGCGAAGCGATTTGAAGATTTCCAGCAGTATCAACAAATTCAGTGTAGTAACTACCTGTCTTCTGTTTCGTACTTAATGGTACTATCAGAACAGCATTACTAAAAACTTTTTTTATTACTAATCTTGGTCGAGCAAAATCACGCCCTTTACCAAAAATTTCATTACCAATGTTTTGCCCAAACTGCACCCACCAAATATCTCCTTCGTTAAAATGAATACGTTTCTGCTGTTGGTGTATGTTTTGCTTCTTTCGATTCCAGACATCAAATAAATTAATCATTTCGATCCGTCTTAAACCTTCTAGAACACAAAACAAGTCTGCATCTTCATGTTAACTTAACTACTACTTCTGTTTGACCCATAAGAAAGGGAATCTAAGCTAATAGTTGAAACGAAGACTTTAATCCTCCTCACCATGCTTAAATTTCTCACTATCGGCCTCGCTGTCATTTTTCTAGCGGCTTGTAGCTCTAATCCGCAAACACAAAACCCAACCTCCGTTCCGACCTCTCCAGAGCCAGTCGCTGAAAGCACACCACTAGAAGCACCTGAAATTCCAGAAGTCGTCGAAGTTATAGAAGAACTTGTCCCAGAGGTAATAGAAACCGCGGAAACGGAAATTGATAAAACCCCAACGACTGAAACTTCGGTCGAAGTAGTGGAATCCATCACAACAGAAGAACCAAGTATCTCAGAAGCATCAGCAGAAACCTTAACCCCAGAACAACTAGCGGCTGCCCAAGGAGAGCCACAAATAACAGAAGAAATTGACCCACTTACCGCCGAACAAAAAACGGCAGCTCAGGGAGAACCACTCATCGATGAAGCTCAAGACACACCAGCGGTTGAAGATCCTGTCGCTCCTACGGCAGAAGAAACGCCAGCACCTGAAAACACAACCGAACCAGAACCAGAATTATCAGCCGAAGAAGCCGCTGCTTATGCTGCCGAACAAGCCGCCGCTCAAATAGAACAAGCGGCCGTAGCCGCCGAAGTAGCGGCGCAAGCGAACGCCGTAACACAGATCAGTAGTGGCTCCTTTGTTGGTATCGATGCAGGTCACGACGCGAGTGGAAACATTCGAATTCTTGAAAAAGGAGATGACATTATCCTTGAATTTCAGGGCAATTTTGCGACTTCGCCAGGACCGGATCTCTACGTCTACATTAGCCAACCACAGAGCTTTGGACCACAATCCAAGAAAGGCGCCGATGTCAGCCGCATGAAGCTGGTGAGTGCGCTTAGTAGCACAAACGGCGCTCAAATGTACAAAATCTCAAAAGCAGATTGGGAAGCTTATGGGGCCTCTGTTGTGATTTGGTGTCGCGCCTTTGGCTATCTCTTTGGCTACGCCAATCTGTAATAAAGTCCTAAAACTGCTTTACTTGAGGGGTTTGGTTCTTAAGCTCTGAATTGTTCGCGGTTAGAAGGTAAGATTTTGAATTGAAAAGAAAGCTTAAGTTCTCCCCCCGGCAAAAATATTTCTTAAGTTTTTCTTTCACTATGAAAAAACTATTTGTAGGTAACCTAAGTTGGAGCATGAACTCTGACGACCTCCGAGCCGCCTTTGAGAGCTTCGGGGAAATCGACGACGCTGTTGTCATCCTAGAACGAGACACAGGCCGCTCTCGCGGTTTTGGTTTCGTTACGTTCGTAAACGCTGCTGACGCAGACGCTGCTATCGCAGAAATGAACGAAAAAGAAGTTCAAGGACGAGCACTTATCGTCAACGAAGCTCGAGAACGAGACTAGAATCTCAACACCGGGTGTCCATAGACACCCGGTGTTAACTCTTGATATGTTGAAAAGGCTCGCCAAGCGAGCCTTTTTCTATACACTCATCTCCGATGTGGACCCCCCTCACCCCGCTGCCAGCCGATCCAATCTTCGCCCTGGATGCGAAGTTCCAAGCTGACCCTCGTGATCAAAAAGTCTATCTGGCCGTTGGCTTGTATATGGATGAGCAAGCCCAACCGGTGGTCTTTTCCGCCGTGCAAAACGCAGCTAAGCAGGTACAACACGCCAATCACAATTATATCCCGATGCAAGGACACCGTGATTTTCTAGCACAAGTAGCCAATCATCTACTACCAGGTATCAGCCATGATAATATTGCCCTGCAACAAACCGTAGGGGGAACCCAAGCCTGTGGACTCTACGCGGATCTCATCCATAAAGCCCGCGGCGAAGGGCGCATCTTCATCGGAGTCCCGACCTGGAGCAATCATGTACCCCTTCTCCAGCCACACGATCTCAAGACTTTCAGTCATTGGACCCAAGACGGTCAGGCCAGCGTTGACAACTACCTCGCCGCTATAGAAGACATGGAATCCAAGGACACTCTGCTCATCCACGGTGGTCGTACGCACAACCCAACCGGGCAGAATCTCACCACAGAAGATCTCGATCGCCTCATCCCCGCCATGAAAGCCAAAGACATCAATGTCTTTATTGATTTTGCTTACTGGGGCTATGGGGAGTCTTGGGAAGACGATCGCGACTGGGTTCGAAAGCTTTGGGACGCCCTCGAGCATGTCTCGATCGGACTTAGTTTTAGTAAATGTGCCACGCTCTACCGTCATCGTCTCGGGACGCTACTACTCAAATCACGGGATGCCGACGAGAAGCATAACATCGAATCGAACCTTCAAGCACTCGTGAGGGCTAGTATCTCGATGCCCGGCAGCTTCGGAGCGGAACTGATGTACAAAATCTTCAGTACGCCAGATCTTTTTGCTGAATGGCAGCAGAACCTAACCGATGCCCGTGAATCGATCAATAAACGCCGCAAATGGCTCATTGAGGCTCTACCACCCCGCCTAAGACCCAACTGGGAATCGGCCCGCGGAATGTTTGCCATTACGAACCTCACCGAAGCGCAGGTCCTGGCACTGCGAAAAGACCACGGCGTATATATGCCACGTAGCGGTCGGGTAAACTTTGCGGGGTTGCGAGAACAGGATGTGGAGGTGATGA
>JAHDBZ010000032.1:0-1123 GCA_020630245.1 Candidatus Altimarinota bacterium | reverse complement strand
TACGACTATGATGGTCACCAGGGTGAGTTTATTACCACCGATTGGATAAAGCTGAATAATCTATGATCCGACTCTATACCTGGACGGCTACTGTGCATCTGGCCCTAATCTACGGATTATTAATACTATTTTTAATAGAACCAACACTAACTGAAGAAAACTATTGGAAGACGTTCTCACTTGAGACTGGGAGTGAATTTTTAATTTATGCGCTTGTCATATCACCTTTCATTTGCTTCACCTCGGCGCTATTACTGGAAAACAATCACTACCCCAAAACAAACGCTATTCTGGCCATATTAAGCATCCCTTTTTTATTAGGCCTGATAATTGCGCTTGGAGATGTGATCTACAGTGTTTTCATGCTAGAGGTCAATTAGTTTTTAATTTATCGAAGTATAATACAATTCATACTTTGATATTTATTTGAGTGAGCCTTGCATAAAAAGAGGTCCTTCTCCCTCGACTAAGCTCGGGATCAGGATGACAATTTTATAGTTAGGTACACGAAAGAGGCTTGGGTCTTGTGGGCCCCAAGCTGATTGAGTTCAAATAATGGAAAAGAGAGCCCACGAGAGAAAAACCTGAAAGGTTTGTCTTTCGTGAGAAATAAAAAAAGCTTCACGTTGGCATCGACCTACTTTCCCAGGACTATCTCCAAGTATCATCGGCGCTGAAGAACTTAACTGCTGAGTTCGGAATGGGATCAGGTGTACCCTCTTCGCTACAGATACCAACGTGAAGCCTTCTAAAATGAAGACTAGAAACGGTTTGTCTTTCTCGAGTCTCGCATTCTCGCGATCTCGTATTCTTTCCTATGTTATTTCCTTGAATTTACTCACCACAGTTGAAAACAAGTCAAGTGTGATTGAAATTAAAAGTTCGTTCGACTATTAGTATGGATCAGCTGCACATATTGCTATGCTTCTACTTTCCACCTATCAACCTGATAATCTCTCAGGAGTCTTATGCCCGAAGGCGAGAAATCTTATCTTGGGAGAGGCTTCCCGCTTAGATGCTTTCAGCGGTTATCCCGTCCGAACGTGGCTACCCGGCAATGCCATTGACATGACAACCGGTACACCAGAGGTTCGTCCACTCCGGTCCTCTCGTACTAGGAGCA
>JAHDBZ010000031.1 GCA_020630245.1 Candidatus Altimarinota bacterium | reverse complement strand
TAGCCCTTAATATACTTCTCAACGGCTTTGATAACGGATTTAGCCTGGTCGAGGGCAATTCCGATTTCAGCGAGTTCCTCGGCACGCATGCCTTCGAAGAGCTTGATATTAGACATTCCCAGTTCGGTAAGCGTGGCCACAACTTCTTCGTCGAGTCCAGCCAGTTGATCGATCGTGGCTTTCTCTGAAACTTCGCGTTTGACCTTCTCTTTTGGCGTTGATTTTGGTGCTTCTTCCTCCTCTTCGATCGGTCCATCATAAGTGATGACATCTACTTGCATGTCGATAAGGTTTCCAGCGAGACGCACGTTCTGTCCTTTTTTACCGATGGTAATGGCGCGTTCTTCTTCTCGAACGAAGATCTTCACACGATCTTCCCCGTTGTCGCCTTGGAAGAATTCTACTTTAGCGACTTTGGCAGGTGAGAGAGCTGCCAGCAACAGTTTCTTTGGGTCATCGTAATATTGGATTACATCGAGACGTTCATCTCCGACCTCTTCCATAACCGCGTTAATCCGCGACCCTTTTTGTCCGACAAAGGCTCCGACTGGATCGATTGATGGATCATCAGAGGCTACTGCCAGCTTGGTTCGTACGCCCGATTCACGTGCTAATTTGGCCACGTAGACCAAACCTTCGCGCATTTCTGGGATCTCTTGCTCGAAGAGCGCAATAATAAACTCTTTACTGGCTCGCGTGATTCGCATTTGCGGTCCCTTTGAAGTCAGCTCTACTTTTTCGAGAAGCACCTTGATCCGCTGTCCGGTGAAGAATTTTTCTCCCCAGATCTGATCTCGTCGTGGAAGCATAGTAGCAATCCCTTCAATCTCAATCAGTGTCGCATCATGGTCTGATTTTTGTACTTTCGCAGTGAGGAGTTCTCCTTCACGATCTTTAAATTTTTTGAAAAGCATTTCACGTTCGGCTTCATTGAGCTTTTGTGAGATAACTTGTTTGGCCGCTTGGGCTGCGATCCGACCAAAATTTTCGTGCATTTCTACTGGTACGAATACCGTGTCACCTTCTTTGGCATCAGGACGAATGATCTTGGCGTCTTTAAGCAAAATATCTAGGTCATGATCTTCGATCTTTTTAACGACCGTCCGTTCCTCGAAGACTCGCATCTGCGTGATGTCATCCCCCAGGACTACCTTGATCAGTTGTCGTGGATTCCCGAAATCTTTCTTGTAAGCCAGGGCAATGGCTTTCTCTATCGCATCAAGTACGATATCTTTTTCGAGATTTTTTTCAGCACAGAGCTGATTAATGGCGGCTTGGAGTTGACTTTGCATTACAGATTGATGAGTAGATGAACAGAGAGATTTTAGTTAAGTTCCTCTTAGAAAAACAACCGATGATCATAAATCATCAGTTAACTCGTGTACGATTTTGATGAACGCCACGGCATTGTCAAGAAAATCCCGACCAATACCCGGTTTTGATAAAAGACTCAACACGCCTAAACCGGGTATTGGTCTTCTACTCTTCCAACAAGAACTTCTGCTCTTCAATTGCCAGCGCTTCAACAACTTTGTCTAAATTCCCGTCTAAAATCCCTGGTAGATTCGAAAAATTCTGCCCAATTCGATGATCCGTAACCCGATCCTGAGGGAAGTTATAGGTACGGATCTTGTCCGATCGATCCCCTGAACCAATCTGTGCCAGGCGTTTTTCCCCAAGCTCTTTCTGACGTTTTTCTTCTTCGATAGCGTGCAGTCTGGCTCGCAAGACTTTGAAGGCTTTATCTTTGTTTTTATGTTGCGACTTCTCATCCTGACAGGTCACTACCAATCCCGAAGGCACATGAGTCAAACGCACAGCAGAATCAGTGGTATTAACCGACTGACCTCCATTTCCACCAGCTCGGAAAACATCCACGCGAACATCTGCTGGATTGATCTCGATATCCTGTTCCTCAACCTCTGGCATCACCACCACCGAAATCGCGGAAGTATGCACGCGACCCTGTGACTCAGTAGCCGGGATTCGTTGTACGCGGTGCACACCGGATTCGTATTTGAGCTTTCCATAGGCCCCAAAACCTTCAAAACGACAGATCATTTCCTTGATCCCGCCACCTTCATTGGCTGATTCTGACATAATCTCTGGAGCAAACCCGCAGCTTTCAGCAAACCGTAAGATCATCCGACTGACTTCTTCGGCAAAAAGCGAAGCTTCATCGCCTCCTACACCCGCACGAATCTCAACAATACAGTGTTTGTCATCACTCGGATCTTTAGGGATAAGCGCTACTTTAAGCACCTCTTCTGCTTCTGGAAGACCATTCTTCGCTGTCTCGAGCTCCATCTTGGCCAGCTCGATCATTTCTACATCTTTTTCATTGGCCAGGATTTCTTCCGCATCCTGCTTTTGCTGCCAGAGGTTTAGATACTCTTTGGCCGCCTCAAATTTCGGCTCCATCGCTTTGCGTTGTTGGGAAAGCGCCACGTATTGCTTTTGGTCACTGTAGATCTCTGGCTTTTGCAGCTCTGTATCCAGCGCCTCAAACTCAGCAATAACGGCTTTGGCTTTGTCTTGCATCGTGTGGCGAGTGTAGAGAAATTAGTCAAAAAGAAAAGACCGAGCCCTCCAGAAAATTTTGACATCACCAAAAACCCCCCTAACCTAGGGAACAGATGCAACGATATTTTTACGGATTTTATTTCTGGACTGGCTCGCGCCGGTAGCTTTCTGTAAATCTAAAAAAATATCTTACATGAACTGCCGGCCTATCACGCCGGTTCTTTTTTATTCGCAAATTTTTTAACTAGCAAATCAATACCATGGGCTTCCAAGTACAAAAACCACTTCCGACTGCCGCCGAAATATTGGCACAATTCCCGCTCGACGCTGCCACCAGAACAGATGTAACCCAGCACCAACAAGAAATTAAAGACATACTTTCCGGACAAGATGACCGCAAACTACTCATCATCGGACCCTGCAGCGCCTGGCCAGATGAAGCGGTGTTAGATTATGCCAAGCGACTTAAACCGCTTGCCGACAAAGTCAGTGATACGATCAAAGTCGTGATGCGCGTCTACATCCAAAAACCGCGGACTACGATCGGTTGGTTAGGCCCAATCAACCAACCGGACCCGTTTGCGCCCTCTGACCTAGAGGAAGGGATCAAGTACTGTCGGGCTATGATGGTCGAGGTCGCAAAACTTGGACTCCCAATTGCTGATGAAGCTCTTTTTACACATAACGATAGCTACTTTGTAGACCTTATCTCGTGGATTGCTATCGGAGCTCGATCAACAGAAGATCAAGAACACCGCATCTTTGCCTCCATGATCGATCAACCTGTCGGAATGAAAAATACTACCTCCGGGGATATCAAAAAAGGTGTAAACTCTATCGTCGCCGCTCAGTACGAACATGTTTTCAGCTTCCATGGCAACCAAATCAAAACCGATGGAAACCCTTACGCTCACCTCATCCTTCGTGGTGGAAATGGGGTGCCAAACTGTGACCACGCCAGCCTTAAAGAAGCCGTGGGACACCTACAGGCTGCTCAGGTAAAAAACCCGGCCATCATAGTTGATATTTCTCATGACAATTCTCTCTGTCGGGTGGATAACGTTAAAAAACCAGAATGTCAGCCAGACATCCTGACACAGGTCACCAATGATATGGACAGCGACCCAGAGATCAATAAATACGTCAAAGGATTCATGGTTGAAAGTTTCCTTTCTGAAGGAAAACAGAATCTCAAAAATGCCAAAAACGTAGCCGATCTAAAACCTGGTCAATCTATTACCGACGGATGCCTCAGCTGGGAAGACACTGAAAAAATGATATTAGATCTAGCTAGCAAATTAGCAAATTAGCAAATTATGCATTGATATGTTCTCTGATCTCACGAAGGGCGCGCAACTGCAACACGCGGATGTGCCCCTCCTTTTTCTTGGTAATAGCGGCGATTTCTTTGTTTGAAAACCCTTCCAAAAATTTTAGCTGTAAAATTTCACGATGTTCTGGTTTGATCTTTAGCAGAGCGGCATGGAGATCTTTATACTCAGATTTTTTGAGTGCCACAACGTCTGGCGTTCTCTCTGTATCCGGTATTTGGGTAAAGAATTCATTCTCGTCTGTTTCAACTCCCAAAATGTCTTTCTTTTTACGATAAAAATCAATTACGAGGTTATGCGCAATACGAAATGCCCAAGATTTGAAGCTTGCGCCCGCTTGCGGACGATATTTTTTGAGATTTTGGATGATTTTTAACCAGATTTCTGACACCAAATCTTCCGTTTCTTCGTTATCAACTCGGAAGCTAACATAGCGCCAAATACGCTCAAAAAGATAGTCATATATTTCCCCAAAAGCCGCTTCATCACCGGCTTGCGCGGCAACCACCAATGTCTCCAAGCTAAACGAGCTTAGTTCTTCGACCGGCTGACTGTCGGTGCGCGCAGAAGAAAACATGTCAGTATAAGTTTAGTACTGTGCCAGATAATACTCAAGAATTTGAGCGGCGGCACGATCATCTAGACGATTATTTGACTTATCTGTGACAGCTGATTTTGATGAATACCTTTCATCCACAAAATCGATCGGGAGGCCAAATTGTCGCTTAAGTCTCCGAGCAAACTGACGTACTTGCGCGCACAGTTTATTTTCACTGCCATCGGTCGAGTACGGCAGCCCCAGTACCAAGTGAGTAACCCCCTTGTCTTCGATCAGGACCGATAACCTTGATTCGACAGCATCTATCTCTACAACCGCTACCGGAAAAACATTTACCTGATTTGGACTATAGGCGATGCCACAATACTTCTCCCCAAAATCGATGGCCGCTAAAATTTTAGTTTTCTTCATCTTCTGATTCTGAAGAGCTGACATCATCGGCTTCATCTTCGACTTCGGACGTGTTATCGTCTTCTTCCGTTTCTGCACCTGGCTCCTCACCTTCGATAACGGCTTCTGGCACTACGATATCGGCCGGCACCGCTTCTGGATTGAGGTTAATTTTTTTCTCAATAACTTCTGGGACTTCTACTTTGTCTTTTTTAGCACTGAAGAGCCATTTGATAAAACCCACTATCTTAGACTTTCCATCTGGCCAATCCCAATCATAACGCGTTTCAAAATGCCAATCATTTACATGTGTAAATCTATCTGACAAGTGACGAATACGTCCCCAGGTTTCTTCAAAATTTTTGAGATTTTTAGAGGTTAAGAGTTTCTGATTTGGCGTTGCGATCATGATGGCTGGTACAATTACGTCCATACGGTCTTGCAGAGCAATGTAATCATCTCTCGAACCAGAGAATCGAATTTCCTCAATGTGAAAATCAATGTCATCTCGAGTCACATTTGAGAGATTGAGCTTATCGGTTTGTGACGAGTGCCAAACAGATAAATTATCTAAATTACGAGAGAAATCCTGTCCAAACAGTAACACATCATACAAGCGATCTCGTAGCGCTATTTGCAATTCATCCGGCGTAAGAACTAAAAGTTCAACTTCAATATCGAGTTCCTCCTCCCAGGTGTTTTTAATATTCTGAGCCATCCGTGAATACACTGGAGGCTGCGTCGTCGTAACCATCTTTATTCTCACAGGAGGACCCTGCCGCTCAAAAGTACGAGCCTCTAACTGTTCGTTGTAAGGAAATCCATTATCTCGCAGAAAATCACGTGCTCCACTCGAGTCAGCTCCAGGCCAATCCCCTTCAATATTTTCAAAGAAAAATGGTGAATCAATCGGTTCCCACCCCGGTTCGAGAAAACGTTCAAGATCTAAGATGCGCTTAAGTCCACGACGAAAATTTACATTACCTACAATCGGTTGGTCGAGATTAAAAAACAATCCCACAAAACGCGGCTGATAAAACTCATAATCATCGTACTCACCGAAAAGCCCTTCTAAAAACTGATCAACCTCACGATACGGAATCCGCGAAAA
Organism: Candidatus Altimarinota bacterium; assembly: GCA_020630245.1. Taxonomy (GTDB): domain Bacteria; phylum Patescibacteriota; class Gracilibacteria; order UBA4473; family UBA4473; genus JAHDBZ01. Next base: position 6,155 of record JAHDBZ010000031.1, on the reverse strand, counting down.
TACGTTGGGCCACTGATCATTTAGCTGCAGGCGATCCGAATCCGAATAAACGTAAAATACTATCTCCTCTATATAAGCTTTTCCCTGATAGTAGTACGGACTGCGCTCTAAAAAGACTCGAATAAGACCATCATCCTCCGGGACGATGTTATTGAGACGATACGGCCCCGCCCCAATCGGTCGACGATTAAAGGGGAGATCCGGATCTAAGATTTCTTCCAAGAGACGATTTTTGAAATGTTTCTTAGGAAGAATAGGCGTCGTCAGCAGGTATGGGAAAAAGACATTTTGTTCTGGCAGACGGAAAGAAACCGTTCGATCATCCACCACCGAAATATCGATGTATTCGAAAGATGCCCGCAGGGCTGAATTTTTAAACTTTGGGTTTTGAATCAGAGTTTCGTAGGTAAAAAGCACATCCGCCACATCGACCGTGTCTCCATCTGAAAAACGAGACTCAGGCTTGATCTTCAATTGATATACCTTCCCCTGATCGAGTAATTGAAGCTCTGCCAGTCCATCGACAACCTTAGCCTTAACCGGATCATAACGAAGCAGCCCTGCAAATAGCAGCGCCTGTAAATCTCGATCAAAAGACGAAGAAGTGGGTGAAAGTGGATTAAGATTTTGTATTTCTCCTAGCGTTGCTTCGGTGTAAATCCCTCCGGAACGTGGTTGTTCTTTGGCGTGATCCAAAAAAAACTCATTCCAGAGAATTCCTACCAGACTAATCACTACCAAAATAACCCCGACTACAAAGTACTTTCGTGGCACGAAAGCCTTGAATAATCGGCGGCGGCGACGAGATAGTTTCACCTAGAAAACCATAGCGTAAATGCCGGCACCAGCAAACAAAAATGCCAACACTAGCGTGGCTCGATAGAGAAATTTATCAGCTCCGCGTCGAGTCTGAACCATTTCTTCGCCACCACTGTCTCCTCCCATCATAGAACCCAGTGATGAGCTCTTTTGCTGGAGTAGTACTACAACGATCAGGAGAACGGATATAACGGTAAAGAAAAGTTGAAACATAGCCTTTGAGATTGCGAATTTTACCCCGCTATCCTAGTACCCCGACTACTTTTGGCAAGCGATAATCAGGGATTTATTGTGGTTGAGATTGACGCAATTGATCGGTTATTTTCGAAGTTATCGTCCGATCACTAGATCTCCAATTGCCCCACTGATCAACCGCTACCACGCCGCGCACCATATTGGTCAAAAATATTTCGGTAGCCGCCATCAATTGGTCTCGATATACTGGACGAACTTCCGCTGAAAAATGATCCAGAACCCACTGGCGCATGAGTCCTGGCAAAATTTTATCGGTTGGCGGAGTACAAATAACTCCATCTATGACGGCAAATACGTTCGTAATGTTTCCTTCTAGCAGCCGGTCTTGTTCGTCGAACCAGATAGTCTCAAAGCACCGCGAATCATAAAACTGATGATAATCATGCTGATCGTGCTTGGCTTGAGGATTTTGACGCTGGTAAGTGGCATCACGAACAATCACGCTTTCGGGAGCTTCCGGGAGCTCCGAAACTTCTAAGCGCCACAAATCACCGTCTGTCCACAAGCGCACTTTTTTATCAGCTGGAATGATATTTAATTGCTCCCAGACTGTTTCTAAATCAACCGGAATTTGTATACCACACGAAGATGCCGACTCCTGCCAGCGGCACCAATGATCTTCAAAACGCCAAAGCTCACCATCCCCAAAAGTTCGAAAACTCTCAAATACACCCACTTTCATGGTGTTAAACTAGAGAAATGAAGCCTGTTTGTCTACTCACCAGCTTCTTCGCTGCCAGCCGCTTCTTCACCTTCAGCGCCTTCTTCACCTTCGGCAGCTTCGGTAGGTTCTTCAGCCATACGTGGTGCGGCAATCGAGCAGAGCACTTCATCCGCTCCGTAGTGCATGAGTTCAAACTTAGCATCTAGGTTAAGGTCTGCAATAGAGATATTGTCTCCAATTTCTTCCATAGAAGAAATATCTACTTCGAGATCGTGTGGAATTTCGGTTGGCAAACAACGAATATCAATCGCATCATGTGCCTTCATCAGTAGCCCTCCGAGATTTTTGATCGCTGGAGACTCTCCTACGAAAGTAAGTGGCACATGCACCGTAATTGGTTCTTTGAGGTTTACCGCAAAGAAATCTACGTGGATAAATTCATCTCGCACTGGATCTAGATCGTAATCTTGGATCACTACTTTCGAAGCTTTTCCGTCGATATCAAGATCGATAAGAGAAGCCTGTCCTGCTCGACGATATGTCCGTAGAAATTCGGAGTAATCAACCGATACTGGTTCCGGATCAAATCCATGTCCATAAACCACTCCTGGAACGCGTGCTTGAGCACGAGTCTCGCGAGCAGAGTTTTTTGACATTTGTCGTTTGTTGGCAGCCAGTTTGTAGGTTTCTCCCATGAATAAATATGCGTAGAGCCGCGCGAGAGTACAGAAACAAAAAAAGCTGTCAACCACCATTTTGCAAGGCTACAACTTCGTATAGCTCAGCTAGAAGAATATCCGCGCGATATCGTTCCAGGTAATCAGTAATAACAACCCGATCAAAAGCGCAAAACCAACCACGTGAGCGTAATTTTCGAGTTTTTGGTCTGGACGAATACCAAACGGCTTAAGAATGAGTTCTAAAAGCTGAAACACAAATCGACCTCCATCAAGTGCTGGAATCGGCAATAAGTTCATCACCCCCAGTGAAATCGACAGCAAAGCCGTTAATTTTACCAACGCTATGATACCTAGTGGCACAACTTTGTGCGTAATCTCAGCGATCCCAACCGGACCGGCTAGCCCCTCTGGGATACGCTGTTTTTTGATCAGCTCAACTGGTATCTCCGCAGCCTTTTGAAGGACTGCCACCGAGATCCGATAGGTCTCTGTCGTAGCAAATGCCAACGCTTGTGGAAATGGTTTTTTGATCTGCTCAGTGTAGACCATCTTAATTTCAGCATCTGGGTCTTCCATTTCGAGCACCTCTTCACGAGTGACACGCACGCCATCCATAGTTTCTAGCTGAACTACCCCAGCGGCATAGGCTTTTTCAAAATCTTGTTTAGAAACCAAAATAGGATCCGTGCCAGCCATAAAAATTACGGTTAGCAAAGCGATTGCCAACACAAAATTCATAAAAACCCCTGCCAGCGTAATAATCATGCGATTGAGCAGCTTGGCCTGACCAAAACTCCGCGGGTGAGCACTGACATCCTCCTCGCCAAGCATGCGTACAAATCCACCAAATGGCACAGCATTGAGAGTAAATTCTGTTTCACCAACTCGTTTACCGTAGAGCTTTTTTCCCATCCCAAGGCCAAACTCTTCAACCTTAACGCCAGATTTAACAGCCGCGTAATAGTGACCAAACTCATGTACTACAATGAGCAGGGAAAATATGACCAGAAAAGCAATAATTGACAGAATTATCATGAGCGGTAGGTTCGCACCGCTCCGAGGGTAGAGTTTCAAAGTGAAATTACAAGTTTGGATGGCAATTCTTTCAATAATTGCCTAGGGAATCATCCCTTTAATTTCAGACTTCTCACTTCACACCGTAAACTAGCACAAATTCGCTTGATCTTACCCCTGACCGTTCTACAATTAACAAGATGACCCACAACATCAGAACAAAAAGAATACCTTTGGGTATTATTGTCGCCCAAACTAGACGAATGCTGTTTTCATTGGTATTTGTAATGGTTTTGGGACTATTCATCGGTCAGTTACTGGTGATGAATCAGCTATCTATGAACGGATACATGCTCAGCAAAGAAGTTGAAAAAAGCCGCGTTCTAGGACAAGAACAAGAATTAGTCGAGGCAGAGATCGCACACAACCAAACCCAAGAATTTGTGCAGAAAGTAACCGAAAAACAATTTCTACCAGGTAGTGAAAATCGTGTTTTTGTACGGATCAAAGACACTGTGACAGCCCTGAAAGAATCGGAAGTATACTAATCACATATATGACCTTGCGTTCAACCGCCCTTGATGGCCTTTTTTGTAGTATTTTGGTATAATAAATAGATGCTCAAATTAGCAGTCACAAAAGCAGATTGCTAACGTCATAAAAATCAGTATAAAATAAAGACATATGAACAATTCTTACTTCGACTCGTTTACACACTTTGCCAAAAACACCATTGTATTAGCCCAGGAAGAAATGAAAAAGCTGGGAGAGCATCAAATACAAACCCAGCACTTGCTACTCGGAATCCTCCGGCAGCCAAAGTCACTCGGCGGTTCTATCCTACGAAATTTTGGTATTAACTATGAAAATGCCTTTCGTCTGGCCGAAGAGCTCAAGAACCCAAACCAAGAAGACGTAACTCCAGACTTTGAGCAGCATATCCTGTCTTCGTTTGGTCAAAAGTCGATCGAACTAGCCGCTCAAACAGCTCTAGACTTCGAACACACGATGGTGGATTCTGAACATATTCTCTACGCATTGCTAAAACAACCAAACTCTGGAGCTGTACACATCCTAGAAGCGCTCATGGTGCGACCGGAACAGGTGATTGAATACCTCGAAAACCTTTTCCGACAAAATCCAGAACAGCCAACTATTGCCGATATTCCAAAAGACGCTGAGATCAGTAGTAATGACCCATCACTACAACAAATCGATCAGTTATTAACTGGTCTACAAGGCGTTTTGGCTGGATTCTTCATCGATCGCAACGGTGCTGGGGGACAAATGCCGAATGGTGGAGGACAAGGAGCTCCCATGGATACGGATGATCCGATTATCAGTGATGGAGGGCAAAGACAATCACGAAAAAAGAAACTAGCCCTCGATTATTTTTGTACCGATTTCACAGAGATGGCCATGGACGGCAAACTCGAAAAAATCATCGGACGAGAAAACGAAATCGCTCGAATGATCCAAATCTTGTGCCGCAAGACCAAAAACAATCCCGTACTTCTCGGAGATCCCGGAGTCGGGAAGACAGCTGTTGTCGAAGGACTTGCCCAACGTATTGCTGATGGACAAGTGCCAGACAGCTTGATCGATAAGCGCGTACTATCTCTGTCGATGACCGATCTAGTCGCTGGAACCAAATACCGCGGAGAGTTCGAAGAACGTATCAAACGAATCCTCGAAGAAGCGGCTGATGCCGAAAACGAAGTCATTCTCTTCATAGATGAGCTCCACACCATTATCGGTGCTGGTTCTGCCGAAGGAACTCTTGACGCCGCCAATATCCTCAAGCCGGCCCTATCTCGCGGACTCGTGCAAGTAGTAGGTGCCACTACCTATGAGGAGTACCAAAAACACATCGAAAAAGATGCCGCTCTTACGCGTCGTTTCCAAGGTGTGGAGATTCCAGAGCCAAGTATCTTGGAAGCCATCGAAATCCTACAAGGGGTGAAACCTTACTATGAGAAATATCACAGTGTAAAAATCACTGATGAAGCGATTGAAGCAGCGGTCACTATGTCAGCGCGATATATCAATGATCGATTCTTGCCAGACAAAGCCTTTGACCTGATCGATGAAGGCTGTGCTAGTAAATCTATTACGAATCGCAAAAACGGAAAAGAGATTCGCGAAATACGAAAACAAATCTCGAGCGTACAAAAGAAAAAAGAAGAAGCGGTCGTCAGTCAAAACTATCAAAAAGCCAACGAGCTTCACCAAAAAGAACAAGCACTCGAAGAAAAAATCCTCGAGTACAAACAACTGCGTACCGTAAATCAAAAGGTAAAAACCGTAGACCTGCAAACCATTGCCAAGGTCGTAAATCAGGTCACAGGCGTGCCAACCGAAACTCTGGTCTCGTCAGAGATCAAAGCCCTCAAGAACCTAGAAAAAACGCTCAGTAATCATGTCGTGGGCCAAGATGATGCTATCGAAAAAATTTCACAGGCCATTCGTCGGGCTCGCGTCGGACTGCACAATCCAAATCGGCCGCTGGGAGCTTTCCTTTTTCTCGGACCAACAGGTGTCGGGAAGACCGAGCTCGTAAAAAAACTGGCTGCTGAGGTCTATCACGATGAAAAAGCACTCATCAAGATCGATATGTCAGAGTTTAGTTCTGGCCACACCAGCTCGCGACTCGTTGGAGCTACGGCCGGTTACATCGGTCATGAAGATGGCGGTGAACTGACGGAGAAAATCCGTAAAAAACC
>JAHDBZ010000030.1 GCA_020630245.1 Candidatus Altimarinota bacterium | reverse complement strand
GCTGGACAAAGTCCGTCTGCCGGTACCGAATGTGGACAAAGCTAATCAGCCGTCAATTCTTTCTTTACGTAACTTTGGAACTATTCTCGATAGGGAGAAAAGTAACATGATGCGTACGAGTGACCAAAATTTGAGTAAAGTTTTATTTGGTGACAATGAGGTTTTAGCCAGTCTGAATAAAATATTGAATGCTATACAAGGTCAAAAAAATCTTCAAATTAAAGATTTTGTGTCTAGAACTGGAGGTGTTAGTGCTATTGAGGGAGTGAGTGCTACTCAAGGACAATGGAAAGATATTGTAGATTCCTTTGGTGATAATGCACGACGAAAGTTGGCAGGAAGCGCTGGTTTAGATCCAAACGCTGATTCTAAAACGATCGCTTCTCAGTTAGAGGGTATCAACGATGAGAGTCGAATGAAGTCTATATTGAGTAACGCAGGTATTCTAAAAGCAGCAAGCACGACTGAAACATCAGAGACAAACAATTCAGTTAAGATCGATGCTGTCCAAACAGAAGGTGGGCAAACAACAAATATTAATATAGAAGTTTCAAACCAAGCTGACTTTGAGTCGGCCATACAACAAATTAGAGATCTTAACCCGGCCGCAAAAAATACTGTCACTAATGACGATATACGAAAATTGTCTGACTTTGCCCTTAATCAGGGTCTACAATTAGAAGGTCAAGCTCTGCCAAGAGATCCTGGTGAAGCAGCTAAAAAAGTCGCTGATTCAGTGGGTATAAATATGACTGATTAGCGTAAAAAAATAAACCACTAAAACATCCAGTAAAAGGCGGGGTTGACCACTGTGTAACCTCGCTTTTTTATGGTATAATAGTCAGATAAAATGCGCTTTCTGACTTACTTGGCGACGAATCGACCAGACCGAGATCATCGGTGGGTCTACATGAAGCCGCGAGAAGGGGACTATGCTGATCTCGATGGGGCGGGAGTATTGGAAAAATTAAAGTCGCCACGCACCTTTGGCGTGTCAGATATTCGCAAGCTGGATCAGCTCCAACGTCACGAAGGAACACTGTCAGCGGAGCACAAAGCGCAGCTTAATTCATTGGCAGAGTATCATCTAAGTCTGATCGGAGATGGTTTTGATGGTAGTATGCCGTCGCGGATGCTCTTTGAGCTTCGTTACTCAAATCTCTGGAAACACCTTCGTAAGCCAGTGGCCGATCGAGTCGAGACCATGAACTCTAAACAACGAGAAAAACTACAATCACTGTTTGATCGTGGGATAGAGAGTTTTAGTCACACAGAGATGGAGCAGTTCATGCGCTATTACCAATCATTTCATCTCAAGGCGCGACGTCACAAGCTAACGGCACAAGATCAAGTCTTTGCCAAAACGATTTCACAGAAATTCGTTGATTACGCACACGGTCTACTGCAAGGGTTTAAGATCGTTGGTGGAGAGATCAAATCAGCCAACCCTAATTCGGATGCCCCAGGACGGGGAAATATGCGAGTACGAGACAAGATCTTTGTACTACAGGTCTACCGCATGTTTGGTCGTCAGTATGACTGGGCACCACGGAGTGATGGTCTACCAGGGACGGCAGATTATCTGAAGGGGTTCTCACAAGCAATTGTACGAGAGTTAGCGACGGAATTAACACCAGCCGGTGATGGACAAGCACAGCTACGAGTAGAACTATTGCCATTGTGGGAGTTAGTGGAGGATCTCGTAGAAAATGAGCACCTAAGTTTTAATCAGCTCAATGAAGATCAAAAGCTTAAACTGAGAGAGTTTGCACAGCACGCTCGTTCGGCACACCTGCTGACTTGGGTCAAGGAATGGCAGCGTGCAGGAAATGTGCTTCTGCTTCCGGAACATCTCAAAGCGCTACGCCAAGTGCGCGAAAATGCCACCGATCAAGTATTTGGAAAAGATCCAGAACAACGAAAAGAAATCTTACAACGCTTCACCGAGGAAAACGGGAAGGTCTACGTCGATGTGCCTGGAACGGGTAAAGACGGAAAGTCAGAACGAAAAGAAGTGCTTAAAGCGATCGAAGAAGAAGCAGACAAAGTCGATTACATTCGAGCTCAGAACGCCTTCATCGATACCCGAGATGAATTTCGACGAGGGTCGGTTTACCTGGCCTTCAAACGGGGGATAAATGGTGAGAATGGTGCCACCTTTGGTGGTGAGCAGAGTGCGGAGTTTGCTGATCTGGAGGCAATCCTTAACAATACGCTCAATCTAGACAACCCAGAGCAAGATCTAGATCGAATCGATTCAGAAAAAGAAGCCAAGGAGAAGGGGCTTGCTTCGCCATGGGTGCTCGAAATTGAAAGTGACTTGGATACATTTTCGGAAAGAATTTCACAAGCTCTAGCGAATGCAGATCTTGGAGAATCTCGAGATCTCAAAGAATTTAATAACGTTTTCAATAACTTTGCAAAGTATCCTTTTGGGAATGATTTCGAGACGAAGAAGAAAGAATCTCAAAAAAATATCGAAACTTTCAAAGCGAAAGCCTCCGAAAGTGATGCCCGTATCAAACAATATCTAGATCTCATCGATAACTTCACACAAACCGACAAAGGTGTTGATGAAGTTCTACAGAAATACAATGCCGGTCTCCGTGGTCGGATCGAGAGTCGTCGTCTAACGGCGGCTGACCTAGCGGTACTCTTCGAATCAGACCTCGATGCAGACATACAAGCCGCTCTCGATCTCGAGGCAGTCGTGGATCCAAATCAATTTGTCCAAAAACTCCAGAACTTTCGTAATGGTTTTGCACAGCTGATTGAACCACTGATTGGAGACATTATCGGAGAGTTTAACCTGCAGGGACAGCTCTCAGTATCTGACGAAGACAGAATGCGACTGTGGTTTGCCGTACTTGATAAAGCATTGGGGCACCAAAACATCCGTTCTAAAATTGCTAATAACGCCGGATTGCAACAGCAGTTTGAGGACATCGTCAATGATAGCTTTGGAGAGGTTGGTATTTCATCGAGTATGCTCCTCGATTCGACACTGTCACACTATCGTGGGCAGATCTATGACCAGATTTCGAATAATATCCAACTCCGTAACCAAGTCGCCAATGTTCTTGGCGCGGATGGAGATGATGTGGGGGATAAAATCCTCCAGGATTATCTGTCGCGCTATGACCGGATGCACAATCATGTCTACGAATCAACGGCCAAACAAGATGCGGTGGAAGCGGGGCATAAAGCTTTTGTGCGTGATCGACAGGCGGATCTAACGCACCAAGACACCGTTCGTCAAAATCTCTACCAAACAGTTGGGAAAGTCGATCGTGATCAATTTGGTGCGTTATTGGATAAATATTCAAGACTGCCAGTCGAACAACAAGATGCGTTGCTAGAACAACTCAATAATCGCGATGTCTACTTTAATCTCCTCGAGCAGGGGATAGACACAGAAGGTTTTCGGCGAACGCAATTTTTCCAATTGCTCAGTCCAGTTGTCCCAGCTGAGTTACATAATACAGCCCTCCCAGAACTAGCCCAGCGTTATATCCTGTGGCAGACCAAGGCACAAAATGAAAAAGTCCTTGATGATGTAGGTTATCGCCTAATGAACGGAGCCCCAGGCGTGCCTGGGCGCCATCAGTTGCAAAAAATAAAGCTACGAGCGTCAGAATTCGAAGGTGATTTTGCGATCGTACAGAGTCAGTTTCGTCATGATTTCGATCACTGGAACAAGCGTCTGATGACGGGAGAAAGTGTTGAACACGGAGAAATGTCAGATTTCTTTGGCGCGATTTCCGGCAGTATGATCCTGCGGCTCCGAGCGATTGTTTCTAACGCTTCGGCAACCTTGAGTGCCGAATTTCCAGAATACGCAGAGACTTTTGTGTCTTCCTACATCTACAAGATCCGCAGTGCAATTGATCAATTAGAATTTGAAGTACAGACTCTCGATAGACTCTACGATGGGTCGACATGGGATCGAAACTCGAGCCATGATCTGATGCGTATTAAAAATGCTTTTACCAATATCAAAAACGCTTTCTCTCTCGAACATGGAGACCTGCGAGAGTTCGAAGAACGACTTCAGAGTTCATTTGATGACATTCCAAGCACAGTGACTTATCTCAAAGATCACTTAGGTCTCTACGAACCAGGTGGTAAGAAAAAAGCTGAGTTGAAATTCAAGAAAATGCAGCGCAAGTACGAACCGACGTACCTGGCCTACAAGGATCGCAGTGAAAAGGTCATAAAACTGCTCAAAAAAGACATCGATAAATACAACGCTAAGGACTTCAAGGCTCGCCACGGTATGACCAAACCTTCGGCGCAAAAGATGATCAATGAGATGACAGATTCCGTCGAAACCTACTCTCGTGGGTGGGAGAGATTTGACGATCCGAATTACTTCGAGAATGATTTCATGGTCAAATACGAAGATCCAGAGCGTCAGGCCGAAGCCTTGCTCGACTTTCAGACCTGGCCGATCCTCGAGTCAGAGGTTAAAAATCTGTCGAAACTCAACAAAGACTACAACGATTGGATCAAGCACTATGAGAAAAAGAAATTTTTGGGGACTTCTCTGCTACATCGAGCCAATTGGCCGCGTTTTGGAGTGAAATACACGTTCTCATTAGTCGATCTCTTCTACCGTCTACCTAAGAAGGTTTTCGAAGCCTTTGAGCGTCGAGAAGAACGTCGTCGTGAACGCGCTGTTGCCAATCTCGGGGTGAGCCTCTTTGGGAACTCTGGTATTGGGAAAGAGTTCAAACGCATGCAGTGGGAAGAAGAAGACAAACGGGTGAAAGAATTTGAAGGTCAGTATGAAAATGAAAATTTTGATTTCTGGGAAGCTGAACTCTACAAGATCAAAGGACCTCATCAGAAAGACGAAGCCCGGGCCTTGATTAATCTTCTTATCAAGGAAGGGTACATGCGTTGGGACAAGCCAGCGCTCTGGCGAACCCTTGAGCGCTTACAAAGTCCGGTGCTTTATCGCTGGAATCCTGGTGATCTTGAAAACAAAAAGCTCGACGACATTATCGCTAAAGTAGGGGATGCTTGTAGTTACATCTGGACGCCAAAGATATTTACCGATTGGGATGGTCAGCTCGAAGGCAACCAGAAAAAACAAATGGAATCGAATTACAAAAATTTCGATCGTATGTGTAATATTCGAGGGTCACTCGACGAGTATTTTTCTGAAACTATTGATAAATGGCGTAACGGAGATAAATCGATCAATCCAGCCGAATACGAAGGATTCTTACACAGAGCCTTTGAAAATGCCAAGTTTAATTCGGAGCCAGATCGACGTTGGTTTTACCTCATCCTAGGAATGACTATCAAGAATGATCGAGGAGAGACGTTACTCTCACACGAGGCCATGTCTCGGTTTAATAAAACACACCTCAAAGCCCTCCCGTACTTCGATTTCTTCGTTGACGGCGGTTGCTGGAAAAAAGATGGTATGCCGGTCCCAGAAGGGACTCCGGGCGCACATGAAGGCTCGTGGAATCATCAGGATGTACAGGCCTGGGGAGACTTCATGCTTAATTTTGTCGGTGGATCTTTTGCGGACTCTAATCGGAACGGAAAAGCTTCAACCGCTTTCTTCTTCAAATACGTTCTCAATTCTCCAACTGCCAAGCTCCGAGCCGACCGTTTCGCACGAATGGGTGGAAAAGAACAAGATCATGATGATGCCTGGATGCATGGAGCGGGGGCGTCATACCAAAATCTCGTACAGCTCCTCAATCGTAGTTCGCAGGGGATGGATACCATCTCACCAGATTTTGCTGCCAACCTTGCACAGTCTTACAAATTATACATGGAAAATACGCGTGAATACCTCCAAGAGATGGAGGCAGCCGTTGGGAACAGCCCCGAATGGCCACAGTGGAAAGAAGCGAAGCTTCTCGAAGCTGGGCAAATGATGCAAAAGATGTTTATGGTCGTAAATACCTTGGCCGGTAACTACCATGGTAATGATCGTACGGCGCCGCAGACTCTCGATCGTAAGTACTGGATCAATGATCCGAATGGTACGGGCGTAAAAGATAATCGAGCCCTTATCAATAAAGGGATGAAACGCCTGCTCGAAATGTCAGGGGAATCAGTCGACGACAGTATCTTTGATTACACCGGCGTCCTAGCCATCGGAGATAACTATGAAGATCGTAAGAAAAACGATGGGTATAAAGCCGTAACGGCCGAAGTCACCCGTATCCTCAATGATGAATCGATTTACAGTAATCTGGCGAATGTGGAACGGTTTTTGAATGAGGCGAATTGGGAATAGAAATGCGCGGGCTGAAACCAAGGTTTCCCCCACGGGTCCCCTTCCTTCGAGCTGAATACACTCACTTTGGGGCCCACGAGACCCAAAGTTCGTTCCTAGCTTTTATGATAAAATGTAACCATCTTATTGGTGAGACTTTTATGCTGCAGATTTTTGTCTAAGATACTATCGATGATTTACCTTGATCACGCGGCGGCGACGGTTCCGTTTGCAGACCTGCCAGTTCAGGTAGGGGAGCACTATGCCAACCCTAGTAGTGTGCACGCTCTTGGGAGAGCCTCCCGAGCACAACTTGATAACGCTCGACGTCAAGTAGCGACCGCGTGTGAATGCAAACCCTCAGAAGTTGTGTTTACTTCAGGCGCCACCGAAGCGATGCATTTGGCGGTGATAGGAGGGTGGTTGGTAAGCAGAGAGCAGAGAGCAGAGAGTAGTGGCGGAATAGTTTATGTTTCCCCGTTAGTGCATAGTTGTGTGTGGTCGGCGTTAGATTTTTTACAAACTCATTTCGACGTAGAAGTGAAGCATCTGCCGATTGATCCACGAGGATTTTTAGATCTCGATCAGATAGGGGAGGATGTATTTGCTTCAGCGCAGATGATCATTACCGAATTTGGGAATTCAGAGATTGGCCTCTTACAGCCAGTTACAAAGCTTGGTAAGAAAATGATTAAATGGGTCATCGAAACTAAGTCTGAAAAACCAATCTATGTCGTTGATGCGGCGGCGGCTGTTGTAACGGAAAAAATAGCGCTCGAGTACCAAAAATGTGACTTTATAACGCTGTCTGGAGAAAAATTTGGTGGCTTGAAGGGGAGTGGTGTCTTGCTCCGTCGGGAGGGGAGAGCTCTAACCTCAATCATTGGTGGTTCTCATGAGCTCGGCCTGCGAGGCGGAACGGAAAATGTACTGGGAGCCGTGGCTTTAGGGGCGGCTTTGGAAAAGTATAGTGAGCAGCAAGTAGCGAGCAGAGAGCAGTATATTGAGTTTCAGACCCTGGTTCGAGAATTTTTCGAGACTAAATTACCGCAATGCGCAATTACGACACCGGTAGAGGACTACCTGCCGCATGTATTTCACTTTCAGATCCCTGATTCTACCGCGCCAGTGTTTGTGGCTCGCGCGGATCAAGCCGGTTTGGCCATTTCAGCAGGTTCGGCTTGTAGTAGCGGGACAACCACGGCTTCGAAGGTTTTACTAAATCTAGGCTTAGATGAATCAGCTGCGACTCGAGGCGTGCGACTGTCGTGGGGGCGAACAACGACGCAGGAAGAATTAGAGACTGCGTTGGAGATTATTTCCTCTCTGCTGTCATCCTGATGCATGAGCGAAGCGAATGCAGAAGGATCTCCCGTTTCAAATTTGTGATTTTGAAATTCTCACAGGTGACTTTGAGGTCTCTGTGCTAAAACGGGAGGCCCTTCCCTTCGACTACGCTCAGGGCAGGCTATTCAGGGTGACAGAAATTTTTTAAAACTTTTGTATAAAGATGAGTTATGTATCGAAAAGAATTAAAAAACCCCTTAGAACGTAAAAATTGAGATATGTCAGTCTATAAAAGGGTTATGCTAGGGGGTGGTAATTTGGAAACGCGTTTTACTTAACACAATGTATATTGGTTTAAATAAAAAATAAGTAATTCTTTATCACTATGAAATAATTAATCTTTCTAACTCTCAAACCCTAAGGTTCTCTAATCATTTAAAAGTAAAAAATTTTACACTACTCATCTACTCATCTACTAAGCTAAAAAACTAAATCTTCCCTTTGACACCTTAGACTGAAAATCTAATATTCGGTCAAATTGGAAAAACCACTCTATGTCTGGAAAAAATGTGACGGCAACGCGTATGACCCTCCTCGGGCTCAAAAACCAAACTAAGGTCGCTCAGCGCGGTCATAAGCTTTTGAAAGACAAACAGGATGGTTTGATGCAAGAATTCCTCCAAATCGTACACAAAGCCAAAGCCCTACGTCATGAGGTAGAAGAAGCGATTCGAGCGGCTAATGCGAGCTTTTTGTTGGCACAGGCTGTTATGCCCAAGTCACAGCTTGAAAATACGCTATCAGTACCGACGCAGAAGCTTACGCTGTCGGTAAAGACTAAAAACGTCATGTCGGTGCGGATTCCAGTGTTTAACCTTAAAACGACTGGAAATGCGCTTAATTACGGGCTCGTTCAGACTCGTGGGGAACTCGACATCGCAATTCGAGAGTTTGCGAAGGTATTTGAACTCTTATTACAATTGGCTGAAATTGAAAAATCTGCCGAAAATCTAGCGCTAGAGATCGAAAAAACACGTCGCCGGGTGAATGCTCTCGAGCACCGTCTAATTCCAGACCTACAGGAGTCTCTAAAGTTTGTGAAAATGAAGTTGGCAGAAGCCGAACGTTCGGCCATTATTCAGGTTATGGCGATCAAGAATATGATCGAAGAACAGGAAAAAGCCAAGCTTGCTAAAGCGGCTTAGAACGCCTTGTATAGTCTTTTAAATTTGCATGAAAAATCTACTTCGCCTTCTCCTTTTTGTACCATTTTTTTGTTCAATTGTTTTTGCCAGTACTGAAATCTCTCAGTATGGGTACGAGCAGCGTCTGCAACTGGCTCCAGTGTCTACCCCTACCAAGATAGGCGTTGATCTCCCACTGGAAACTCGTCAGGCTATTACGCCAAAGTTTTCGAATATTCAGGTCTACAACGCTCGCAATGAAACGGTTCCGTTTGACCTGTTTTTTGCTCGTTCAGAGCGCGTGACGGTGATTGACGAAATGACGGTCTCGTCGGTCAAAAAAGACAACGATCCAACGAACCTTTTAGATAATAACCGTTTAACAGATTTTACTTTTGACGAGCGAGTTGATGGATCCGATGCATCGACGATATTGGTTGATTTTGGTCGAGAAATTGATCTTCACCAGGTAAAAATTTGGACTCCAAACAATCATCATATTAAGGGGATGCAATTACGAGTCGGAGCAGATGCAAAAAGATTAAAAACTGTCCGAGCTAAAACGTCCTTTAAATCAACGATTGATGGACACTTCCCGCGGACTCGATTCGTTGAGATTTCTCTGTGGGGGCCCACTATCACAGTGGATGATATTTTGTTTTATGAGCGACCACAGGCTGCCGTGTATTTTGAAGCTCAGCCTGGGATGAGTTATCGAATACTCTTTGGAAATCCAACGGTAAATCTTTTTCGTTTCAATACGATTCTCCGCCATCGCCCAGACGTTGATGTAATGGCCAAGCTCTCCCCGATCAGTTTTAACAAATTAGCAAGTACAGATATCGATGGTGATACGATAGATAATCCTGTCGATAATTGTCCCTTTATCCCTAATAAGAATCAAAAAGACAGTGATGAAGACTCGCATGGAGACAAATGTGATAACGTGCCAAAGCAAAAAAACTACGACCAATCGGATGTCGATCGTGATGGCGTAGGAGATATCATTGATAACTGTAAAATGGCCGAGAATCCTGGTCAGTATGACGCAGACAAGGACGGCATTGGAGACGCTTGTGATACAACAGAAAAAGCTGGTACGACTGCGGCAAAAACGAGCGGAGCAACTGATAAATCGACCTCTTCCCTGCTGTGGTTAGGTTTAGCTCTGATGTTGTGTTTAGCCGTCGGTGGTTGGTTTGCTACTAACAGACATCGTCAGGACGATAAAGCTTAGTGCTTAAAACATTAAGTATTAAGATTTGGAAAGGCCTAGTTGATTCAAAATCAACATAATTTATGATATAATTCAGCGAATAATTTAATACTCAAAACATGTCTGATGTAACTAGTATCACTAATAACTATCTCGTTCCTACAGTAATCGAAAAGAGTGCTCAAGGAGAGCGAGCTTTTGATATCTACTCTCGCCTACTCAAGGATCGAGTCATTTTCCTAGGAACACAAGTAGATGCTACGGTTGCCAATCTTATCATTGCCCAACTCCTCTTTCTCGAATCAGAAGACAGCAAAAAGGACATCACGCTCTACGTAAATTCCCCTGGCGGTTCTGTTTCAGCTGGGCTCGCGATCATTGATACGATGAACTACGTAAAACCAGACATTTCGACGGTGTGTGTAGGGATGGCGGCTAGTATGGGGGCGATGATCCTGATGAGTGGTACTCGTGGCAAGCGTATGATCCTCCCCCATTCAGAGGTTATGATCCATCAGCCACTTGGTGGAACCCAAGGGCAGGCTTCAGATATTGAAATCCACGCCAAACATATCCTCGACACCAAAGATATTCTCTACGATATGATCCATGATTGCACGGGAGAAGATCGCAAGAAAATCATCACTGACTGTGATCGTGATAACTTTATCAAGGCCAAAGACGCCGTTAAATACGGTAAATACGGTCTTGTGGATAAAGTGATCGATAAACGGCCTTAGTTGTTTGCAGATTCAATAACCTTAATCGCACCTTCTTCATTTAAGGCGCACTGGTTGTCAGCGTTTTCTCCTTCGCCAATTATCTGACAGATGTTGTTGCAGAATTTAGCGCAATAGTATTTCCCGTTTTCTTCTCTTAAAGGTTGTGCGGCTTGAGTTCCGTGCGCAACGCATTCAGGGCCTGCATCGCCTAATCGCATGTATGCTGATAAAAAATTTGTCATGTTTTTTCAATCTTAACTATCCACCCAAAAGGGCTGGTGCGGTTAAAACTTTAATAGAACCATCTGGTGCCGGTTCTGTGAAGTATTCGGGGCTTGATTGGTAGTAGCGCATAATAGCGGCTTCAGCTTCGCTATGTGAAGCGCTGGTTTTGCTTACAGCTCTGTTGACTGCTTCTGAGATTGAGATACTGCTTTCTGGCCTGGATCTATCAACAATTAATTGATCAAGTTGTAGACCAGACCCCAAGAATCCTGGACCACGAAGGTCCTTTAGCCGCCCTAATTCTTCAAAAGTATATGGTTCGCCCTGCGTGTCTGATGTGTTGTTTTCTATCATATTTGGGGCCTCTTTTTAACTTATTTTAGATGGAATGGCAAGTGTGGAGGGTAATCGCCCTAAAAAAGTTGTGCCAAACCTTTGACATAGCGGGTGGTCTTTTTAGAATCCGCCCGATATAACTAAACCCCCCATGCAAAAAGCTTACGAAAATATCCAATCAATCGCCGGTCCGATCCTCGTTGTGGACGGAGTGGAAGGCGCTAAGTATGAAGAACTCGTAGAGGTTACGACCGCTACTGGAGAAGTTAAAATGGGTCGTGTACTAGAAGTAAATGGTACGCGCGCCATGGTACAAATGTTTGAGTCGACTCAAGGTCTCGGAACCAAAGGTCTTAAGGCCAAATTCCTTGGTAAGATTGCAACCCTTGGGGTTTCAGCGGATATGCTTGGACGCGTGTTTAATGGAGCTGGAAAGCCACTTGATGGTGGTGCGGAAGTCCTAGCGGAGAAACAAATCGATATCTCAGGAACACCGATCAATCCTTACTCTCGTCTCTTCCCTTCGGACTTTATCCAAACTGGGGTTTCTACGATCGATGTGATGAACACGCTCGTACGAGGGCAAAAACTGCCGATCTTCTCAGGATCTGGTCTACCACATGCAGAGCTAGCGGTACAGATCGCTCGTAATGCAAAAGTAAATGATGGTTCAGAGTTCGCGGTGGTATTCGGAGCGATGGGGGTAACGTTTGAAGAAGCGATGTTTTTCCAACAAGAATTTGAACGAACGGGAGCGATCGAAAAAGCGACGCTTTTTATCAACACTGCTGCCGATCCAGTAGTAGAACGAATATCAGTTCCACGAATGGCTCTGTCTTACGCGGAATATCTGGCTTTCGAAAAAGACATGCACGTACTCGTGATCCTCACGGATCTTACGAACTACGCAGAGGCCTTACGTGAAGTGTCAGCCGCTCGTAAAGAAGTTCCAGGTCGTCGAGGATACCCAGGGTACCTCTACACGGATTTATCTACGATATACGAACGAGCTGGACGGATTAAAGGCCGAGGTGGTTCTGTGACACAGATGCCAATCCTCTCAATGCCAGAGGACGATATTACTCATCCTATCCCAGATCTTACGGGCTACATCACCGAAGGACAATTCGTACTAGACCGAGCGCTACACCAAAAACAAGTAGCCCCACCAGTAGACGTACTCAAATCACTCTCTCGTCTGGCCGGAGCCGGTATGGGGGAAGGAAAGACTCGTGATGATCACAGTAAGCTAAAAGATCAACTCTTCGCCTGTTACGCTCGTGGTAAAGATGTGCGAGAATTAGCGGTCGTACTTGGTGAAAGCTCACTCTCTGAAATCGATAAAACCTACCTTCAGTTCGCCGACCGGTTTGAAAAAGAATTCGTCGGACAAGGATTCGACTCAGATCGTAATGTGATCGAGAGTCTCGAGCTTGGTTGGGAACTTCTCCGACCATTCCCAGTGACGGAACTCAAACGTATTAATCAAAAAACGATTGATAAGTTCCA
>JAHDBZ010000029.1 GCA_020630245.1 Candidatus Altimarinota bacterium | reverse complement strand
TCGGTGTCTGTAGCTACGAATACTGGGAAGGACGCAGTCACAGTTGCGATCAGATCCTCAATCTTTGGCAAACAGAAGAGGGATAAAAAAACACTTGGTGTAGACCTACTGCCTAATCTGCTAACACCGAGTGTTGATTTTGAATAATCCACAAAATTCTTAATGGTGCTCGGGGCGGGAATCGAACCCGCACGCCGGTTTAGGGCAAGGGATTTTAAGTCCCTCGTGTCTACCAATTCCACCACCCGAGCTTCAGTTCCAGTTTTAAAGTTGGTTGGAGGCGCCACCCGGGATCGAACCGGGGTACAAGGCTTTGCAGGCCTCTGCGTAACCACTCCGCCATAGCGCCGTTGTTGAGTGAGCGTCCGAGATTGTATGAGTAAAATCAGAAATGTCTAAGGTTTTATCCGATACAATCTCCCTTTGCGAATCAAACAGAATGTCCTAACATAATAGAGACTAAATTTTTTTGATGAAAAAACTCCTTGGATTATTGGTTTTCGGCCTCCTCTTGAGCGCGAGTACCGCCCAGGCTCAGATCTACTCTGAGCTCTTTGTGCGAGACAGTGATCGAGTCAATCAACTACAAAGTACTCCTATTACGCCGGAAGGAACTTCATTCCGGGTTTACTTCCGTTCGATCAGTGAAAGTAATGAAGATTTCCGCGGTTTCGTAACGTTCCGCGATATCGAAACTCTTCAGATTTACAAATTAAATGTTCCTGTTTATATCCGGCCGGATAGAGAAGATCTCATCTGGGCCGATATCACGATGTTTGAATCACGCCCGATGAATATCGAGGCTCTGGTTACTGAACAATCTTGGTACGAAGACAGTCTTTTCGTAGAAAGAGCTCAGATGTTAATGATCGTAGACACCGATTCTGAAGGTGATGGTCTCTATGATTACGAAGATCCGGATGATGATAACGATAATGTATCAGATCTAAACGACGAGTTCCCAAACGATAGTAGCGAATGGGCTGACAGTGATGGCGATGGCCAGGGAAACAATGCCGACGGTGATGACGACAATGATGGCCTTTACGATTTTGAGGAAATAGCACTTGGCACCGATCCTCTAGACGTCGACACTGATAATGATGGAGTGCGAGACAAAGAGGATGAATTCCCTCTCGACAGAGATGAGAATAGTGATTTTGACGGCGACGGGCTCGGTGATCAGACCCAAGATCCTGACCTCGATAATGATGGAGTATCCAATGAGGATGAACGCAGTGAAGGTACTGACCCTGAAGACGATGACACTGATAATGATGGGATAAACGATTCACTAGATCAGCTTCCTCTCGACCCTACCGAACAAGTCGACACCGACAACGATGGCATTGGAGATAATGCCGACCCGGATGACGACAATGATGGATTACTCGATGTAGATGAACTCAGTCTCGGCACCGATCCAAAACGCCCCGACACAGATGGTGATGGGGTGAGTGACTCACTCGATCAGTTCCCTACAAATGCTTATGAAGTAGTCGATAGTGATGGAGACGGAAAAGGCGACAACGTCGATCACGACGACGATAATGATGGTCTGAGAGACGAATTAGAACCGAAACATCGCACGAATCCATTCAACCCAGATACTGATCGTGATGGCGTGACAGATGGTGACGAAGTAAAACTCGGGACCAATCCAAGGCTTGGTGACACTGATGGTGACGGAATTTGGGATAAAACTGACAAATTCCCACTCGACCCACGAGAAAGTCGAGACTCTGATAATAGTGGTGTAGGGGACAATCTGGATCCAGATGATGACAACGATGGTCTGTCTGATCGAGACGAAATCGACATGGGAACCGACCCCCTCAATCCAGATTCTGATGGTGATGGACTACTTGACGGGCAAGAAGCTGACAAAGGCAGTGATCCTCTGAAAGTTGATACGGATGGCGATGGGCTCGACGACGAGTTCGAAGTCAATGCCGGCAGCGACCCAACTAAATGGGACAGTGATAACGATGGTCGTAATGATTATGTGGAATTCATCCTAGAACGGACAACCCTGCAGCAAAGTAATGCCAAACAAAAGATATTTGAACTCAATCCGGAACTCATCAAAACGAGTGAAAGTGATCCAAGTGAACGCTTCAAAGTCGCAGGAGACACTGAAACTAGAACCATCAATCCGAATAAAAATGTAAGCGTGCTAATGCAGCGGAGTCCGGTCATGTTCTGGAAAACTCCATGGTTTAAAGATCTCGTATTAGAGCTCTCTGCCAAACTCAACATTGCGTTATTGATCATCGCGTTGGTATTGGCCCTGATCAGCTTTATACGGGCGTACTACCAAATGAAAAACGTGGCTGCAGGTAAAAAGAAGAAGAAAAAGAAATCCAAGAAGAAAGCTAAGAAGAAATAACTCACACTTCTAAATCACTCATAAATTCAAACCGAGGACGGACCCCGTCTTCGGTTTTTATCATCTCTTGAAACATCGCCAAAGGTCGTACAAACGTCTGTGTTTTTTGCACGGGTTTGTAGTAGACCATTAACTCTTCTGTCTCGGTATGCAGGCAGACATCCAGCACCTCATAGAGCGGCCCTTTGTAATGCTGATAGATCCCTAAAGGTAATGTCATAATGTTGCAATGTTATAATGATCTAAATTGTCCCCTCTAGACTAATTTCTCTAAATTATTTGATGAGGTTCTCGCTAAAATGACAAACTGTCTGAGTTATTACACAGTAATAACGAGTTTTTGTTATTTAGAGAATGAATCATTTTAATTTAGAAATTCGGCTAACGGGGTGTCCTTTCTTTTGGTTCGTTTTCTTTGGATAAGCAAAGAAAATGAATAAGCGGCCTCTACAAAAAGTACTTTTCTCGCAAATACGACACTAAGTCATCGATCTTCACCCGTTCCTGTGCCATCGTATCTCGATCTCGCACGGTAACGGCTTGATCATCGAGTGATTCGTAATCAATCGTTACGCAGACTGGCGTACCGATCTCATCCTGTCGTCGGTAACGTTTCCCAACATTTCCAGACTGATCATATTCACAGTTTCCGAAAGCCTGTACTAAGGCTAACACCTCTCGAGCCTTTTCCGGCAGACCATCTTTTTTCATCAGTGGAAGCACGGCAACTTTGACGGGTGACATCACCGGTTTCAGTTTTAAAACAGTGCGAGCAGAGCCATCTTCAAGCGCCTCTTCCTGGTAGGCTTCACTGAGCACTGCCAAGACTGTCCGATCGACACCAAAAGTCGGCTCCACTACATGTGGTGTGTATTCTTCATTTGTAGCTGGATCTCGCCATTTGAGCTTTTTACCAGACTCTCGCTCATGATTTGATAGATCAAAATCCGTACGATAAGCACAACCATAGAGTTCTTTGATTCCAAACGGAAACTCATACTCAAAATCAATGGTTTTCTTGGAATAATGTGCAAGAGCGTCTCCTTCTACATCTAATTCATGAATTTTTTCACGATCTAGTCCGATTATTTCACACCAGTCATACATGAGTGCTACCCAAGCATCAAAATGCTCGCGCCATTGATCCGGGTGAACAAAGTATTCGATCTCCATTTGCTCAAACTCCAGTACTCGAAAAATGAAATTTCCTGGTGTAATTTCATTTCGAAATGCCTTACCTATCTGCCCAATACCAAAGGGAACTTTCACCCTCATAGTATCAATAACATTTTTATACTCAGTAAAAATTGCTTGCGCCGTCTCTGGCCTCAAATAGGCGGTGGAATCAGAGCCAGTCTTAGCCATTTGTGTCTGAAACATGAGATTAAACTGACGCGCGTCGGTAAATTCTCGCTGCCCACATTTTGGACATTTTATTTGTTCTTGTTCAATAAAATTACTCAATTTTTCCAGACTCCAACCATCAGCACTCCCATCTAATTTGGATTCAACTAAATGATCTGCTCGATGCCGAGCATTACAATTTTTACAGTCAACCATCGGGTCATTAAAGGTGTCAACGTGCCCCGAAGCTTTCCAGGTCTTGGGATGTAGCAATATTGGGCCATCGATACCCACCATGTCTTCGCGACGCTCCACAAACATAGACCACCACAGATTTTTAATATTTTTTTTCAACTGGGTTCCGTACGGTCCATAGGTATACGAATTGGCAAAACCTCCATAGATCTCAGATCCTGGATAAATAAACCCGCGTCGCTTACACAGTGCCGTAATTTGATCCATTGTTGTCATCGTGAAGATTTTACGGAGTAAGAGAGAGGTGGCAATGGGTTTACTTTTTAATCAATTAGTGCTATTAAAATGTTGATGAATAGTGGATTAGAACTCTTTGAACTTGATATATCCAATCAATACGTCTGCCAATCCGTGGACGAAATTTTAAATTTTTTAGATTTTGAGATTCAGGTCCCCAATAGCCCTCTGGTAAATCACTTCAAAAAAATTTGCGACAAAACCAATCAAGCTTTTGACTGCAACATAACACCTCGAGAGATGTTAGAAATTGCCCATGGAAAAGGTCCCAAAGAAATTTCACCAGAACAGTCCTTCGCTTACATGATCACACTCACACATCTAAGAGCCAGTACGGAGATTAGACATAACCATCTTCGAATTCAGACTGTTATTACTTTCGAGCACAATGTAGTCGACACGAAAACGAATATCGTCGGAAAGGTTAGCGATGACAACAAGGAGAAAATTATAAAATTAGCAGAAGCCCTGGTCGAATTAGAAACTCGAATCTTGGCGATGATCGCCCCTGAAGAAAAATTCAGTTAAGCCGCCGCTAACTCGGCCTCTAAATCTGGCAGATTATCATTCGATGCTACGGCCGGCTTCACGCCTGGCGTATTATCATTGGCCGCTCTCACACCAATCCGGGCATCTGTCCGTAGAAAATTCACGAATCGAGCGGAACTATCGGTGAGATTGGCTTTGAGTTTCCCATCGGGAGTCAGCAAGCCCAATTTTTGAAAAATATCATCGATGGCCATGTTTGGATTGTTGAGCATTAAGTTGCGAGTTCCCATCATCATTTCGGGACTCATAAGCGCAAAATTCCGTGAAGGAATAAGTTGCTCAAGACGGTTTTCAAAATTCGCGACCTTCATACGCTTAAAGGCTTCAAAAACGCCTTCGTTTGAAGATTTGTACGTTCCTTCAATTAACGCTGAAGAGAACTGCACCTTGGCAATGTTTTCGGCTCGAATCGAAAAAGACAGGTAATCGGCTCCGAGCGCTTCCGTCTTGTCTAAATTGGCTGGATACATCTTCCCTTTACGCAGATTAACGATCGCATCAATTGGAGGATTCCCTACCTTCATTACGAAACCACCATCGAATACCCGACTCAGGCTCACACCACGTGGTAATTTTTGCAGCATATTCAGAGCGTCTGTAAGTGCTTTTGGATTCATTTTTTCAGCGTTTCGCAAGACCTGCGTCCACAGGGCTCGATCTCGATCATTCATACGTTCGAGACGATTATTGGCAGCATCCCCGTAGGATCCCCTGTCTTTCTGACTTATTTCTGGTTTTTCATTACGCCCCTTCCCTTGTGGTACAGTCGGATCCGTCGCTGGGCGCTTGGCTTTATCGTCTAAATCCCCTTTCTTAAGCGTTCTTTTAAAGTAACGGAAAGCCTTACTTGATTCAGAAGCTCCCTCCGCGGTCTTTTTCAATTTTTTAATGAACCGTTTACGCTTACCACTGAAAGCTTTATTAAGGACAAAATCCTCAGCACGATTGGCAAGCTCTGTTTTCTTTTTTAGGAATTTCTGTGTTCCACTCGCCGCTTTACGGGTCGTATGCCCGACCATCGTCATCGTCAGATCACGTGTCGCTTGCATCTGAGCCTGCAATGAACGCGAGGCCAATGATTGCCGTAAACGAGCGGCTTGCTCGTACCGCAGAGCTTGTCTATTTGCCTGCGTCATATTGCTACGATGAGTTTCATTACGTTTAAGTATAGCCTTGGACAACTTACCAGCCCCTTTACCAACGATACTCGCCGGTACAACGAACTCACCGGCAATGGAACCGGCATCAAAAATCAACGCATCAATCCCTCCTCGCTTGTAAGTTTGCTTCACGTTATTTACGAGCAATCGTGTTCTATCCGGCATCTCATAGAAATAACGCTGCATACCTTTAATTTTTTTCTCTCGGTACTCTGAATTCACGACCATTTTAGCCGCTCCTTTAATCACCTTCGCCGTACCGGAAATCCACGGCGGCATCTTCCAGCGCCCCCCAAACAGACCCGGGAAATGTTTTTTCTTAAAGGCTTTCATTTCCGCTTTATAGGCCTTTATTTCGGCTCGACTCGCACCATTAGCACGCATCTCGGCAAGCACCGTCTTCATTTGCGCATGCTCGGCTTTTTTGGCTTGCAGATCATGCTGTGTGCTCAGATCGATACCCGTCACGAGATTGAGAATCGCCAACCCACCTTGCTCAACCCCTCTAACGGCTCCGGCGGCAAGCTTTACCTGTTTTTGTAGTAAATCAGTAGCTCGGTTATTTGGTTTGGAATTGATCCAATCTGCCAGAGTTTTTCCCTGCTTAGCACCTTCTGGATTTAACCAGCGATAAATTCCATTACCAATCTTGCCTGTTAGCCAGCTGTCGTTGTTAATCTTTTCATCTTTTTCTCGCAAGTAGGCTTTGATTTCAGAGTCTGCAAAAGACTGAATCTCTTGCAAAAGCAGATTTAAAGAGCGAATCTCACCGATCTCAAGCTTTTCTCGCCCTGGGTCCACGCCGAGAAATTGCGTGAGCTCATTGAGCGTCAGATTATTACCCGAGTCGATCAAATCCTCCAACACGCCCCACATAGCTGGCGCATCGGGAAATTCTGTCCTGAAATTTTGATTAAGTTGCACCAAAGCCGCCTTCATCCCCATGGGAAGAGTTTCAAACTTTTTATCGACGATGTAGTCATATTCTACAGCATCCAAACGTGACAGAGCCGCCTCTAGCTCTTCTTCGGCTTGGGCGACCTCGGCCTCAGGTAATTCGTAACTACGGGCAATCTGGACACGCCGGCTCTCCCCTGTCTCTACATCGCGAGTCTCACGTTCAAATTCAACTCGCAACGAGTCCAATTCGTCATGAGTAGAACGTTCTAACCGCCTGGATTCTATAGCCATTTAATTATTATACCATTTTTTAACACTTTTAACAACACACAAAAAAACGCCTCATGGAGACGTCTTTTAATTTACAGTCTTGCACTAAACTACTTACTGGCTTCTGCTTGGATAGCCGCCCCTAATACCTCTGGACCAACCGCCCCAGAGATAGACTGACTCCCAACAAATAGCGCTGGCGTGCCGTTGACGCCATAGAGTCGAGCTTCGGCCATATCAGCTTGGATTTCGGCTTCGATCACTGGGTCTGCCACACAGGCCGTAATGTCATACCCCAAATCTGAGGCTAAATTATTGAAAAATCTCTCGGCTCCATCCGCCCGCGACCACTGCGCCTGCGAAGCAAAAATCGCCGCATTCATTTTCCAATGAGCATCTTGTCCACCTTCGCGCAGCACACAATTCGCCGCTCGGTGAGCAAATCGGTCATTAGCTCCAAACATTGGAGCGTCCTTGACCACATAGTTAATGATCCCATCCGCTACAAGTTGCGCTATTAGATCTTTATTTTCGTCATGTAGTTTCTTACAAAATCCACATTGATAATTGGTAAATTCTACCACGGTCACGCCACCATCTCCGAGCTTTGGCTCTGTATCCATGTCAGCAAATTGCGGTGTTTCGAGGAACTTTCCGATTCGGAAGCCTACTTGCACACTATTAAGTAAATACTCGTCATCTTTTTCTATCAGAAATCCTGCGGGTAAATTTTCAACAAAATTACTTCCGTCAGCGGCTTTAAAATCCTCTAATTCTTCCGCAAATACATACTGCGGAACAGACTTGATATTAAACTTTTCTACCAATGCTTGCCCTGCTGCAGAATTGACATCAACCGTTTCGGTGATAAGTGCTGGGGTAATGTTCTGTCGTAAAACCCCTAATGATTGACCCGGATCACAAGCTCGACCACAGGTAGGGTCGTTTACAACCGTTACCCTGAGCGGCTCTCCGTCTACCGGAATCCAAGTCTTCCCATTGGCGTAGAACAAGGTTTCGCTATTAACTTTGTGTGACCAAGACAACCCATGCACCACAGCGCCTACAAAAAGCCCCAATGCCAAGGCGGCTATCGTCCATGGCAAAGCCACATTCGATGAACTCATTGGTGTTGGATTAACTGGCGGCTTCGGAGCAACCGGTTTTCGAGTCGTTGTTCTCTTAGTGACTTTCTTAGCCGCGGCTTTTTTTGTAGTAGAAGATTTTGCCGTAGTTTTTTTGGTCGTAGTACGTTTTGGTTTGTCTGCCATTGGAAAAAATTTTTTAAGTTTTCAGTAGTAATAAAATATTGAGAAACGTGGTCTAGCCACAACTTCCACCACCACCTAAAGAGGAAGATGACGGAGTCATGATCGGCGACAGCTCTAACGTCTCGGCCGATTCTGCCGCCGCTGCTAATTGCGCGCTCGTAAGTGTGGCCATCAGTCCGTATCCCAAAAAGAGACCTACTAATCCGCAAGCGATGCTGTAAGGAATTTGTTTCATGAGTTTAATAAGGGTCAAAAAAAGTTTATGACCGCCCTCCCAAAATGCAAATATTCGCACTAAAAATGTTTGAATTTGGGGTTAATTTGTGATAAAATGCTCAGATTTAAAAAGTAAAAACAAACCCCTAACCCATGGCCAAAGACGAATCCCAGAACGCTGAATTCCTAAAACTTATCGAATCAATCGACGCTGCTGAATCCTCTCTGCAAGCAGCTCGCAAGTGGGCCAACAAACTCGGGAAGGCTTTTGGTATGTCTACCAACAGTCTCCAAGCCATGGCGCAAGAATCGCGACTCGAAGAAACCGATGGCAAAGTCATTGAAGGGATTTTCGACGGCAATAATATGATCGACAAGGACGAAAACACCTATCCAGTGCCAGCTAACTACGCCTCAAAATCAAAACTCGTCGAAGGCGACCGCCTCAAGCTCACCATTGCTGACAATGGGGCCTTTATCTACAAGCAAATCGAACTGGTCGAACGGAAGCTACTCGTTGGGCATCTAATCCTGGATGGTTCACAGTACCAAGTCCTCATCGACAACAAAGTCTACAATGTACTCTACGCTTCGGTTACTTATTACCGTGCTCAGGTTGGCGATCAGGTCACGATCATCGTTCCAGCCGAAGGCAGTGCCAAAAACGCCGCTATTGAGAATGTGATTCCTCAATCGGTCGTCGAGTCGAAGGCAGAAGCGATGGTGGCATAACAATAACAGAGTCTTAACAAGATTGAATATCTGAAAGTGTGAGCCCATAAGATTGTGCCTGCTTTTCTATTTTTTGTAGTATCAGTTTCTGAGAGAGAGCATTCATGGAATCTAAACAACTGAGGATTCTGCGAGCTCTCAACAAGAAGTTGCGCGCATTGGGACAATTGTATTGCGAGAAAAATTCAGAACCAGACACTGGAGAAAAGTTGGACTCTGCATTACTGACCAAAGCTTTAGACTTTGGATTTAGTTTAGTTGTTGTGACCTTTCGCTTTCTTGGTTGAGATCGTTGTTTTTTCACCCGCTTCGGGACAGATTTGGGGTCCAACAATCTTAGTTGTTTCTGACATTTTTTTCGTAACTCAACTGGCAATAGGTACTCATAATCAGAATTTAAAACCGATATTAATAGACTTTTTTGATCTGCTGGATGCAAATTTTCTTCCAGAGCTCCATAAGCCTCTCTGATCGCAGATTCCCTCCAATAGTGCCGAATCTCCAAAATTAAAATTACCTGATCTAGAAGTTTTTTTTCAGAACCAGTTAGCAAATCGTAATCTCGAGATTTCAGAATCTGATTTTTCAATTTAAAACGGTTTCTATCCGCAACTCTATCTATTTTTTTCTTATGAAGAAATGCTTCTAATTTCGCCACAATTCGATTCCGACGATCGATCCATGTGATTACCTTCGTGTGGAACCTTTCAGCCTTGCGCCGAACCTTAGCGGACAATTTATCAAAATGACGATAGCACAAAAAATCATCAATCACTGCTAAAGCTTCTTTGGCACTTTTTTCATCAGTAATTGTCATCGAAACTATTAAATCTAATGTTTTCTCTTTTGTGTCCAGCGAAGCCAAAATGGCTCTGATTTTTTGTGCTCGATTCTCTGCCTTTATTTTCTCCTCCGCCGGAAGAAAAACATACGATCTATTGTTAAATATATTCTCAAATCGCTCTAAACAGTTTAAATAATCAATCTTACGATTGTATTCATAGCTAAAACAGCCAGATAAATTTTTCCGAACATCTGCAAGTCTTTTAACACACAAACAAAGCCGATCTTTATGAGCTAACAATCTCTTTGCTGCAGAAACTGGCACCTGTGACAATTTTTGTGAGGCTTCAAAGTCACGTATCTGAGCGATTAAGCTTACCAATTCTACTTCTGTTTTTGGTGACACATTGAACAACGAATCAAGTTTGGCAAGATCTGGATTAGATGCTTTTTCTCCAGATTTCTTATCTAAGTCTTCTTTGCGCAGTGTTGCGTTATCAACCACTAGAACGTCTTTGTTTCCCTTAAATACTTTTCTTAGCAAATAATACACAGCAGTTTTATCATAAAGCATGCTACCAGTGCGACACTTGCCTTGGACATATGACCTTTCATCATCACTTAGATCTCCACGAATCGTCATATACAAACTATAAAAATAACTAGGAGGCACCTTCCCACCTATTCGATTAAAACCATGCCAACAACCAACATCATAAGGCATAATATGGAACCCATCTTGTTCAACATTGCACACCGGAGTCGAAGATAATTCCTCAAAATGTGACTTAATATTGGCTGGCGTATAAAATTCTAAATTTTTTCGCTGTATGCTTCGCATAGCACCAATATTACCAGGCGATATACCTTCGGGTGCGTACGTGGCGTTTGCCAACGTTGCACACAATAGATCTAATTCGTGCCTACTACACAAAATTGCGGCTTGCGACTCTAAACTAATTTGAGAAGCCCACCACTCTTCCAGAACTCTAGAAACTTCACGAATCGTTTCTTCAAACCAATCATCAAATTTACGATTTTGCGCATATTTAGAAAGATTATGCTCTACTTTTCTCGAAATAGATTGATAAAAATCCTGTAATTGCCCCCAACTGATTGGAATTAGGTCCGTCCTGTCCAAGCCTTCGCTAGATCCAATAGTCACCGGGCTCTGGTCAGATCCAGCTTCATCAAACGACGTTTTATCCATTTAATCTTATTTAAAACATTTAAACAAAAAAGTCAACATACTTGCAAAAACCAACCACAAATCACAAAATAAAGACAACATGAAAACAAAAATTATCTGGTTGTTAGGATTCGGACTCTTTTTTTTGAACACAAATTTTGTGCATGCAGAATTCACAGATCAAACTGAGATCCCTGCCTGGGGATTAGAAGCTGTCGAAGCACTATTAGAAGCAGGATACATAAACGGGAATGATGATGGCAGCTTAGCCCCGAATCGAACTATTAATCGCGCTGAGTTCCTCAAAATACTTACGTCTGCCACGGAAGCAACGCTGGTCCAGACCTCTCATGCAGATTTTCCAGATGTTGCGGATGATGTTTGGT
Source organism: Candidatus Altimarinota bacterium (assembly GCA_020630245.1). GTDB lineage: Bacteria > Patescibacteriota > Gracilibacteria > UBA4473 > UBA4473 > JAHDBZ01. The sequence continues at coordinate 1,676 of JAHDBZ010000029.1, read as the reverse complement.
TTTCCCCGTACGTACATACCGCTGTTAGTCTCGGCTGGGCGCAGGGATACCCGGACGGCTACTTCCGACCAGGCAATACCATTAACCGCGCTGAAATCGCCAAATTACTCGTCGAGGCTTTTGGTCTTGATCTAGCGTCTGATACGAGTGGCGCTTGGTATGAGATCTATTTGCGAACACTCAACAATCAAGGCCTACTTCCCTACCAGGTCAATCTCAATGACGCGGAGCCAGGCAAAAATCCAAGCCGCATCGAAACTTTTGAGCAACTTCATAGACTCTTAATGGCCACTGCTCCCGCAGAAGTCATAGCCCCCGTTCAACTCCCGGCCGGTCAAATTAGCGAGCAACCCGCTGAAAATGATGATAAATTCCTCACCTTTACGCCTGAGACAAAAGATTTATCAACCACTACCAAATTGAACGTAAAGTCAGCCGATGCCGGAAATAAACAATCAGTAAACTTAGGACAAAACAACATCACTCTTATGAGTCTTAATCTATTGCCCACAGGCAGCACCCAAATCAAAGGCCTACAACTACGACGCGTTGGGAATGGAGACTTTTCAGATTTTGAGAATCTCTGGGTTGAATACAGCCAACAGATTATTTCCCCAAAGATCAGTCCTCAAAGTGACTTTGTCTATCTACAATTTTCAAACCCTATCACGATTTCTCAGTCTAAAAACATTGTGATTAAAAGTCAGGTCAGCTCGACAGCTAACCGTAGCAGCTCTTCACGATGGGTACTATTTATGCCTGACTGGATAAACTCAAATGCGCGTGAGACCATTGGCCTCTTCCCAATTGCCGGACGAGACGTTAATATACGGTAAATAAAAATGAAAAAAATCCTCAGTATTGGTCTCGTTTTAGCCTTCGGAGTATCCCATCATGCCGCGGCGCAGTTTAGCGACAGCGTTAATATCCCTAGTTGGGGCAAAGCCGCCGTCACCGAACTCTACGAAGCGCAAATCGTCAGCGGCAATGACGATGGATCCTTGGCTCCTTGGCGAACGATTAATCGAGCAGAATTCCTCAAAATTCTCACCACGGCTACGAACGTCGATATTTCCAGTAGTACCACGAAATCTTTTCCCGATGTACCCAACGACGCCTGGTTTTCTCCTTATGTCCAAACCGCCGTTCAACTCGGCTGGGCTGAAGGATATCCTGATGGCTATTTTCGACCCGGCAACACTATCAACCGTGCCGAGATTGCCAAGCTACTGAGCGAAGCCTGGGATCTCTCCCTGGAATTAGATGCCAGTGACACACAGTGGTTCGAGATCTATGTGAGAGCCCTTGAGAAGCATCAGCATCTACCGCAAAACACGACACTAAATGCCTTTGCTCCCGCTACAAACCCGACCCGCATAGAAGTCTTTGAGCAACTCCACGGACTTTGGTTTGAAACAGCAACTGCTGAGGCAGTGATCCCTGCTGTGATAGAAACACCAACACCAAGTACTCGTCCTCGCCCGGCAACTGAGACTCAGACTGAAACTTCTGAAGAAACAGCCCCAACTAAGACTGAGACAGAAAATCTAGAAATATTGGGAGTGAACGAAGAAAACAATACTGAGAGTCAAGAGTCTTCAGAGTCTGAGACTGTCATAGAAGAAACCACACCCACTCCCGAAACAGAAAACAATGGCGAAGGAGGTACCGAAGAA
>JAHDBZ010000028.1 GCA_020630245.1 Candidatus Altimarinota bacterium | reverse complement strand
TCAACCTTTCCAAGTAGGTTCAAATCTGCGTCTAGGATCGCCATCTGACTTCCCAATTGATCAATCTGCGTAGCAATGCGTAACTGATCACCTTGTTCGCTGAGAGAAAATTGATTGTGCATGCGTCCGGACACCTTCCCGCGAGCGACAAAATCTACTTCGTTATCATCAAGGGCAAACTTGTAGATTTCGGTTGTGGGCCAGTAACGCCAGCCCGTCCAGCTGTCGGCATCAACAAATTGGTCTCTGTACGAAGTGCGCGTGACATAGAGATTTTCTCGAGAAGCATACACTTGCTCCCCGCCTCCCATGAGCATCTGTCGGCCAACTTTTTTACTAGTATCAGTAACTGGAATCGCTGAAACGATCAGATAATTCGGTCGTTCGAAGTTTGGGAAGTAAAAGATGTCACCACACGGTACCGCAATAGTTTCACTAGTGAAAGCAGTATCTCGCATCTCTGGCAAAGCCACTACCTCATCCAGTGGAACCGGCCCACCCCAGTAATAGTTTTGGTATTTGTTGGTTACGAGGTATACCACATCATCGATCTTGCGTGAACTCGTGTAGTTTCCTTCGACTTTAACACGACGAATCTCTTTGGGTGACTGAATGTCGGCCAGGTCAAACGAAATCACTTCGGTAAACTGCTTGCTTCCTCCGTAAGGCGGCATAATTTTGCGGCTGATCAATGCTTCGTCTTCCATAATCGCAGAATCTTCAATCATTGGTTCGACTGGCATGACATCATAACTGTGAGAGTTTCCAACCACGATCAAGGTCGAACCATCCACATACATTTCTCGTGGATAGAAATTCTTACCATCAATTTTCAGCGAAGTAACCTGTGCTAAATTTTCCGCTGGGTAAGCACTGATAATTCGAATCGTATTTTGCTTAATCATGTAGATGTACTTACCGTCATTTTTGATGATATCGGCTTCATCTACTCCAAATTCTTGCACATTCGTCTGTGAATAATCTCCAGCCCCGCCGCCACCCGACTCAAGCGCTTCCTCCGCCCCATCAAAATTAGCCGTCGTAGTGCTACGCATCATTTGTGGCATTGCTACATCGATAGCATCTTCCATCATGATGGCTGGTTCTATACCCCCTTTATAGTAACGACGTCCCAAATTTTGACGCTTGTAGTACTTTCGCAGCTGTGAGTTTAGATCCTGACAAGAGTTAATCGTTGATAGGCGATCTTCATCTGGTGTCACTTCATGTCCTGTCTTGAGCCCCCAGATGAGCTGTGCCATTTCTCCACGCGTGATATCTTGCCCTGGCGTTTCGAGTGTCTTGGCCACTACTTTTTCGAGATCCAAAGTCGCAATGAAGTCTGCAAACCAATCCTGTCCTTCTCCATCGATCAGCTCGAGCTCTTCGACTTTGCTCACGATCTTGGCCGCTTCAGCAAAATTAATCGTATCGGCCGGTCGGAACCAGCCATCTGGATACCCCTCAACGATGCCTTTTTGGGTCGCAGTACAGACATATTTGTAAAACCACTCCGCCTCCCCTACATCTGGGTAGTCGAGGGCTGCGTCACATTTTTCACTAACTAGATCTGAAGCTTCGAGAACGATTTTGAGAAATTCAACTCGGTTAATGTCTTGATCTGATTTAAAAGTGCCATCAGCATACCCTTCGACCACACCCTGTTCGGCGAGCCATTGCACCGCCTGCGAACTGTCGGTCCCACGCACATCTTGCAAAGTCTCTTGTGCCTGGGCGACATTAAAAACTGAAAACAATCCTAGTAAAGCGGCCAATAATGATTCCATGTAAAAAATTTAAGTAATACTGCTTCGCTTTTAATTGCACTGTAGATTTCGAAGCTGCGCAGCACGCAAATTGCGTTTGAAATTTGTATGTTGCAAAAACTACAACGCCTAGTGTAGCACTTTCGTGACAAAGGGAGAATTTGTTAATTCTCGAATTTATTAATAAATTCATTCACCATTCACTATGTACCATTCACCAAACTATCCAATAACTTTCAAATACTCTTCTTCGCACAGAATCCGTCCATCGTATTCTGTGGGCCAATTAGTATCAATTTCTTTTCCTGTTTTTCCGCATTTAGTAATTCTCAATTCTCCATCGTAAAACAACCAACTAAAATTTTCCTGAAGCCGTCGCATGTAATAAGTATAAGGTGCTGGAGCGCCGATCCTGTGAGAAAAATCAATATCTTTTTGGATTAGCTGGAATGGTTTTTTTGCGATCTCATCCCAATAAGTATTGGGAGTGCTGCCTATGGCCGGAATGTCTTTTATAAAGTTTTTTGAATCGAGTTCTGACGATAATTCTGGCTGAAACCGAAAACCCTCTCTCTCACCTTCTTCTCTATTTAGCGGCCAATAAAAATGTGACCAAGATTCCGTATAAGGCACTGGTGAAAAATATCCTGGAAAATACTGTCCATACTCTCCCGATGCTTTCATGTGCGTGATAATTTGATTTTTGAGCTTATGATATTCTGCTTCGCTATAAGGTTTGTTAAAGATGTGAAATTTTTTGCCCACCAAACCGCAACAACCAAAGCAATGTGTGCAACGTTCCAGGTTAAAAGAGTACTCACAAAAACTAGAACTATTATAGACATGGCAGCAGTTTTGGATGTGGTAAGCCCCAATCCCACAGCCGATTGTCTGAAAGCACAACTCCGCTGTCGCTCCATTAGAAACGAAATCTAAACAGTTGTTTATATCTACACCACTTCGAACGACATTTACCGATTCTTCAGTATCGCTGGTAAAAAAACAATCCTGGCAATTACTGACATTCATTAGAAAATTCCCTCTCGCTAAATCAGATCGATCAATTTCTAGCGCTCGATGCCAGGCCATTGTTTTGAGCATTTCTGAAAAATAAAACTTCGCCTGCTCATAGCGCTGATTGTTAAGTAAGTCCCATTCTGCTTTTTTGGCAAAATACTCTTCCTTTGTTAGTTGCTGGTTTCCGAAACAATACTGTTTATTACGGAGATTAAAGCAAAACATGCAGTCCGTGCAGTTTCGGCAATCATAAAGAAATGCTGAACTGCGTACCTGCTTACAACTCAATAAATACACACTTTCATAACACCTCTCACAATTGACGGCATCAATACACAGCTCACTATCAAAAGTAAAAACACAAAACTGAGCATCTTTAGTGCCGATTACTCGATAGCAATACTTCAGATCCTCACATTTATATCCACAGTGTGACAGATAGCAGTTTTTACTGTGCCACCAATCATCCGTGTATTCACAATTTTCGCTATGAGTCCCAAGATTGTGCGGAATCGGACATTGCTGAAATAGTTCCCAGGCCTGTTCAAAAAAAGGTTTTTCAAAATCAAAATCTGCACCGGGTGGATTGGCCTTCTCAAGCCAAACTGATTTGTGCCAGACTGGATAAGGACAATCTGGTCGTAATGGTGAAATAATATTTTTGCCACTCTCGTCACACGTTCTCGAATGCAAATACCAGTGCTGCCAAAAAGCACCTAAATGGCGGATCCGATACATCGGTTTCACCGTTGGTGGCGCTGCACCCATTTTTTCACGCAAAGATTGTTCCAAAGCTGAAACGCTGAACTCTTCGCCGGAAATCTGGCAGGTGGGAGACATGGATTAAAGATAAATCAAAAATCCAAAACTCAAAATCTAAAACTCCATACTTCTGCCTTCTCATTGCTTACCTATTTCACCGAAAATCTTCTCGCTGGTACGCAAATCCCTCCATGAAATCTCGATGCCAGTCGTCGTGAAATTGCGAACGAAAAAGGGCAATCAGCTCTGCCTTAGCCGCGTCAAAAAACCCCTCGGTCTTTTTGAATTTTTTCTGATGCACGGCGTATTTATATGTAGCGGGTTCTATTTCTAATTGTCTGATGAGACCATCAATAATTTTTCCGGAAATATTATGATCTGCATGTCGATCACGCTTAGCATCCGGGTAGTAGATAGCGGAAGCTGAATAGGTGTTAAAAATATCGAGCAATACACGTTCTAGATTATCACGAGTATAAGCAAGATCTGGCCAATAAGTGTGTAGGCCGGTGGTTTTCTGGAAAGTATAAGGCGAGATGATAACGTCGGAGCGAAGATTGGGAAGGATTCCGTCGGGAAATCCGAGCCATATGAGATCTTCTGTCGCGACACCGAGTTTTTGGGCAGCGGTGATCGATTCATTTCGTCGTCGTTCACCATATGCCTGCGACGCTACTGGATCTTCATTTGAATAAGCATCTCCATCAGTCAGATATACAATTTTGAGTGGGGCACCATTTTCAACCGCCTCACGGATCACTGAAGTACAGCACAAAATCTCATCATCCGGGTGTGGTGCAATTACCAGAATATGATCTTGATCGGTGACTGGCGTTTCTACTATTTCTTCTACTGGTTCCGGTGCGTCAATTACGATCTCCTCTGCTGGAATTTCCAGAGGTGGTTGCACACCCCATTCGACAAATTCTGGTTTTTCTTCTGAGACAGAATCTTCTGCTTTTTTAGGCGTAACTACCTTAGTGCGTGCGGGTTTAGCCACCGCACGGTAAAAGTTTCTATTGCTTTCCTCTACCGAATTTACACTGCGCTCATAGATCTCCCACCAGGGAGCCGCTAGCACAGTCGAAGATAAAAGTATGAAAGCTGCGATCAGGGTCAAACCGCGATTCATGTACGGCTATCATAAATCTAAAATTCAAAATTCAAAATCTAAAATTGAAGTTATTTTACCCCGCCACTCGGTAGACTTCTTCTAGTGTTGTCTCTCCCAGTATCAATTTACGAACACCATCTTCGAAGAGTGTCAGAAAGGTCGGATCGTTCTTTCGGACAATTTTTTCAAGTTCCAATTCGCTCGCTTCGCCAGAAAGTTTTTCCTGCATTTTTTTATCCATGATAACGACCTCTGCAATCACCGTTTGCCCCAGGTAACCAGTGTCAGCACATTGATCACATCCATTTGAACTGGCCGTGGTTAATCGCAGCTGAGTTTTGGCTCTATGCACACCATCAACCGGTGACGTATCAGTAAATTCCAAGTGTGATTTCACCTCTGGATGAGCTTGAGTTACCTGCTTGAGAGCATTGGATAATGTTTCATCTTGTTCAAGGTCAAAAGTTGTTTTGCTCGAACAGTGTGGGCAGACTTTACGCACGAGCCGCTGTGCAAAGACGGCGTTAAGGCTCGAGGCAATGTTAAAACTTTCCAAGCCTAAATTACGCAAACGCGTCACGGCCCCAATGGCAGAATTCGTATGCAAAGAACTCAGCACCACGTGCCCGGTAAGTGAGGCTTCGGCAGCTAGCTTAGCCGTGTCGAGATCTCGAATCTCGCCAATCAGCATGACATCGGGATCGTGCCGAAGTAACGCCTTGAGACCACTGCCAAAATTGTAATCACCATGACTACTGACTTGTGATTGGATGACTTCATCGAGGTGATATTCGATTGGATCTTCCAGGGTAACGAGTTTTTTCTCTGGTGAGTTGAGCTCCTTGAGCATGGCGTAGAGTGTTGTAGTTTTCCCGCTTCCCGTCGGTCCGGTGACGAGCACCATACCGTTTTTACGAGTCAGGACTTGCAAGATTTTTTGTTCTTTGACGCTATCAAACCCAAGTTCAGTAAAGCTTTTGATTCCACGCCCACTATCGAGCACCCGCATCACGATCGATTCCCCAAACTCTGTCGGGAGTGAAGAAACCCGCAGGTCTATCTTTCGTTGATTGGCCACAAAGGTAATGTGTCCGTCCTGTGGAACATCGGTGATATTAGCCTTCATGCCAGCTTCGTATTTGATCTGGCCAACGATCTTGAGGGCCTTTTCTGCCGGTACACTTCCCACCGTATGGAGAATTCCGTCCATGCGGAACCTAAGCTCTCCACGATCTTCATAAGGCTGCAAATGAATATCTGAAGCTCTAGACTGAATCGCTGCAATCTCGATTTCATTGAGGGCTTGATTGATCGGCACCATTTCTAAGGTTGAAATCAAGGATGCAAAGCCTTTGAATCTCTCATCCGCATCAACATTAAGTTTTTCATCAAACTCGTGACGTACCTCAACTTTTTTTCGAGATACCAAAGTTGAATCGTAGTGCTGTAGGGTTTTATCAAAACCACTCTGGGTACAGAGCACAAGCTCTACTGTGTACCTTTGTGCCTCTAGATCATGAAGAATGACTGGAATATGATCGTTTTTAGGATCCACAACGGCTAATTTCAGTGCTAACCCATTTTTGTAGAAAGGAATTGCTTGTGCTTGAGTCGCATCTTCTACCGGAACAAGCTTGAGAACGTCCGGATTTAGCGGGTAGGTCAATAGATCGATAAAGGCCAAACCAGCGTCATGGGCTCGCGCTTGTGCATCACGAGTTTCAAACGATTGATTTATCTGTGTTAGATTCTTGGCGGCATCCCCATTATTCATCCCTCTATTATAGCATATAAAAGGCTTTTCCACAATAAATAATCTACTTCATTTTGCTGTCTTCCTGATGGCAAACCGTAGGTTTGGCAGAAGGATCTCCCGTTTCATATTCAGAATATTGAAACCCAGGATTGTTACTTATGTTTCTCAATGCCAAGACGGGAGGCCCTTCGACGGAAATTACGTTTGGTCTGATTGTCTGCTCAGGGTGACAATTTTTTTTTATTTTTGGATTTTAGATTTTAGATTTTCACCTAATATAGCGACGAAATGACACAAACCCTTGATTTTTTCGGCCCCGATGCTGCCAACTTACTCACGGAACACCGCTTAGCGCTTAAGCTGCAAGAAGCTCAAGACCTACAAACCGCCCTCGGACGTCCGATGACGCTGACCGAAGCTACGATCTTTTCGATTCAACTTTCAGAGCACTGTAGCTACAAGAGTTCTCGCCCATTTCTAAAAGGCTTTCCTACTACGGGGCCAACGGTACTACTCGGTCCGAGCGAAGATGCCGGGGTGTTGAAAGTCTTTGATTACCAAGGAGAGAGTTATGGGATTGCTGTTGGACACGAGTCACATAACCACCCCAGCCAGATCGTTCCCTACGAGGGAGCTGCTACCGGAATCGGTGGGATCGTGCGAGATATACTTTGTATGGGCGCTCGACCAGTCGGAACACTGGATCAACTGCGCTTCGGGAACCCGGAAAACCTACTCAATCGTAACATCGCCAGTGGCGTTGTCGCTGGGGTAGCTGGCTATAGTAATCCACTGGGAGTTCCTAATCTGGGTGGCGATGTATTTTTTGATGATGGCTTTAATGAAAACTGCTTGGTAAATGTAACCGCTCTCGGAGCGCTGCGACACTCTGATCTGATTCATTCTTACGTGCCCAAAGAAGCGGCCGAAGAAAATTGGGAATTTATTATTGTCGGAAAACCAAGTGATAACTCTGGGTTTGGCGGGGCTAGCTTTGCTTCAGGAAGTTTTGAAGAAGATGATGATTTAGAAGCCAAAAAGGCGGCAGTCCAAGAACCAAATCCTTTCCTAGAACGTCATTTGGTGGCTTCTATCCTCGACCTAATCGAGAAACTGAAAGCCGACGGGCTCTTTGATAAGATCGCCCTCAAGGATCTCGGTGCCGGTGGCGTGGTCTGTGCCACGGTCGAGCTCGCCCATGGTGGTGGCTACGGAGCCGACATCAACCTCGATCAACTCCACGTCGCTCGCGATGGGTATGCGCCACACGTAGTCGCTTGTTCAGAGACTCAAGAACGTTTCTGTTTTGCCTGCCACCCTAGTCTGACCGAGCGCATCATCGATCATTTCCAAAACACTTGGGAGCTTGGAAAAGTCGCTGCTAATGCGGGCGCTAGTAAGGTTGGGACCGTTCGCGCCGATGGTCGCTACGTAGTTAAATACCACGGCGAGACGCTTTGCGACGCCACGGCTGACCTCATCACTCAAGGAATCCTCTACGATCGTCCTTACGAACTACCGACTCGTCCTGATACCACGACAGAAGTAAGTTTTGAGGATGGAACATTGATACTCAATTAAATAAAAACTCACTGCTAATTGGTAATTTAATTTATGAGATAATTTAGGGTCTCGTGGGTTCCCTAAATTAACAAATTCGAAATTCAGAAGGGGTCTCTCTAGGGGAAACTGGTCTCTCCTAGAAATTACTAGTCCCCTTCGTGATAAAACACGAAGTCAAAGATACCTCCCAGAGTCTGTTCATAATCAAAACTGATACTCTTTTGACGATTTCCAGATCGCCCAATCGAAGTTACCGCTGCCTGTAGCGGTGGCAGAGAGGCTCCCTGTGGAACGAGCGTAAATATCGCTGGCGCATCGGCCAGATTTTGTACGACAAAGATACAACTCCGCTGCTCATCGGCGTCGAATCCAGAAATCCAATTATTAAAGTCTATGGTCGCAGTCCTGTCATCGCCGAACCCATCTGTGCTCTGTAAAAAACTAGAAATATTATTGCCAGTCGTGATATTTTCAAAAGCTTTGGTCTGATCTCCCTGCTTACACAGTACTCGCCACTGCCAGGTGGTAGCGGCTCCATCGTGTGAAATATCAAATCGTTGCGAAATTTGTGGATCATAACCAGCGTCTAGACGATCATCATCAATGTCTCGTATCATCCGAATCCGCCGACTTTGCAGGGGACCCAGTTCAAATTCGATCGAATTGCCTGATCCGACACGGTTAATGATCTCCGCCTCATAGGTTGCCTGCCCCAAAGGCAACTCTCCCACTCCCTCAATATGCTGCACTGGAGTTGCCGGATCACGTAACTCGACCAGCACGGTCTCAACACCGGATTCAGCCGCATAATAGGACTGCTCTCCATAAAGTAGGTCACTCGAGAACTCGAGTTCTTTGACCACCATTTTGGCAGCCCCCAGCCCTACCCCGAGGATCATCGTCGAGAGGAAGATCGCTATCAGGAAGGTCGAACCCGGATTTTTGACAGTTCGCATGAGCTAGAAATTGTATTTACGTGAAGAGATAGTCGTCTGAATGGTAAATTTTAACGCATCGGCCGGCTCGGCTTCACGTCCCAGCGAATCACGCAAACTACGTAGTTCCATGTGCACGGTAACCTGAGGCTGAAAACCATTTTCCAGTGTGGTTGGATTTGGTTTATTGGCAGGAAACACCGAGAAATGTAGATAATCGAGGGCAAATTTATTGGCCGAAAACAAAGGCTCGAGCGTGCCGTTATTGGTCATTTTGAGATTTTCATCTTCCGCTTTTAAGAACCAATTTTCACCAAGACAAAGGGTTTTATTGATATCTCCCTGGCAACGATTGGGATCCAGGTATCCATCATAATCGACTCCATTGGAGCGCACTTTGTCAGCGATTCGTGTCATCGCAAAAGTAGCTTCATGCTGCATTTCTCGCATCAGGTCTGCCTCCCGATACAACTGCCACAACGTCCAAAAGCTCCCCATTACAAGTGTTAGCATTGTTACGCTGATAACGGTTGCAACTAGTACTTCTAGCAACGTAAATCCTTTATGACGCAGCCGCGCATTACCAGATCTCAAGAACTGCTCTCTGTTTTCTGCTCGCCGCTCTCTACTTAGTAGCCTCATTGTCGTCGCCAGTTAGTAAGTATCTGTGTCATTTTCACATGTCCTTCATCGTCCCCCCATTTGGTATGGCAAGTCAGCTCCAAAATGTTCTCTACATCATCAAAGGCATCGATCGTAATATAGCGCCGAAAGTTGGAAGGATCTGTCCCCACCGCTTGCGATGGATCTGAGGTCAGGATACCAGGAGTACTGGTCGGATAGAGCCAAGCAGAATCAGGATCTGCCTCCGCAATAAAAGACCCCAAGTCTTCTTTACAGTTTAGGATTGGCAAATTTCCCTCACGAACTGAGATCGTATAGACATTGTCCGCGGCTGGATCATCTGGGTCATATTCGACCGGTTGCGCAAACGGCGGCGAAAAAGGACAAGTCCATTCGATATTTTGTCTCCAAGCACTATCGCGCACATTGCGCGCCAGCTCTGTACACTGCTGCGTCAGGTAAATTGCTTTAATACGATTGGTGTTTTTGGCCGCTGAACTAAGCACCGTGCTCGCCAAGGAACTCACGGCCACCATGACAATCCCCAAAACCAACATTACCATTAAGGTTTCCACCAAGGTAAATCCTTGGTTTCTGGATTTTGAAGGTATTTTCAGAGGCCTCATGGTGTCGGCGGGGTAACAAAAATTTCTTCGATCAGTCCTGACTGCGGATAGATCCTGAGTCGTCTGGCTTCACCGCTGTCATGCGTAAAAACTAGCTCAATAGGAATGGTTAGGCCATTGATGTCTCCATGCGGGGCCGTGTATGACCACTCTGAAACAGTTGTTGGAACGCCTGGGGCGGTTTCTAGGGTGAGAGTAATACCATTTGGAAGTTCCAAGGGTCGCTCACAGATCTCGGTTCCATCGATAAAAATACCACAAAACTCTAACTCTGTATCGGATCGAGTATATAGGTTCTGGTTTTGTGAGAGAGCCCTGGCTTGCGCAAAAGCTTCGTCCAAATAGGCCTTCGTTTCGATAACGCTGGTACGCAACGCTTCACGCTGTTGATGTTGTCGGTAGTCCGGCACCGCCAGAGCTGCAAATATTCCTATCAACACAACCACAACCATTAACTCTATCACCGTAAAACCCGGGCGACGCCGTCCAGTTGATGGACGGAAAAATCTTTGGAAGTTTAGATTTGGTAATAGCATTTCATCTGGACAGAGATGTCGGCTAAGCAGCCCCACTAGAAAATATTTCCTGCATTTGGAAGATTGGAGTCAGCACGGCCAAAATCATAAAGATTACCGCTACCCCTACGACGATGATAATGATCGGCTCAATTAGCTTTGAAAGATTCTTAAGCTGCGCATCGACTTCGAACTCGTATTGATCACCGAGCTTGGTAAGTACTTCAGAGATAGAACCCGTTGTCTCTCCTACCTCTAGTATCTCTGGCAAGACTGGATCTAGATCTTTCTGCTTCGCAAACGCCTCATGCAGGCGCGAACCACTTCGGATATCAAATTCGATGTTCCCAATTGCCTCACCAACGACTCGGTTTGGAATAATTTCAGAGAGTACCAGAAGTGCTTTGTTAAGCGGAATTCCTGATTTCATTAGCGTTGAAAAGTTCTGTGCAATTCGCACCGTTTGGATGTTGCTAACTAGATTTGATACCAAGGGCGCTTGCAATACCCACTGATCAAATTGTCGTCGTCCACTATCGGTCCGAAGCCAATTTTGAAACCAAAAATAACCAGCCACCGCAACTGTCAGAAGTAACCACCAAAACTGACGCGTAAATTCTGACATAAAGATCAGTACTTGAGTTGAAAGTGGCAACGAAGCGCCGGCTTCAGCAAACAAGGCCGTCAAGCGCGGCACGATAAAGATCATCACCACCACTGAGGCAAGAATCACTGCTAAAATAACTGTGATTGGATACATCAGCGCCGAACGGATACGCATCTGCAACTCGAGATTTTTCTGCATTTGCGAAGCGATCGAATCAAGCGTGTGGTCAATTTTTCCCGTCAATTCTCCAGAATAGATCATCTTGACTTCAGAATTGGTAAAGACTCGTGGGTGTTTGGCCAGTGCCTTTGAAAAGGATAACCCGCCCTGCTCCATATCATGACTCACCGTAGCCAGAACCCGTGACAAGCGCAGATTGCTGGTACGACGAGACAGCATTTCGAGGGCTCTCGTAAACTGCACACCGGAAGCAAACAACAGCTTGAGAGAATGAAAAAACCGAGCCTTTTGTTTTCCCTTAATGCCCTGCATATCAATCAAAAAGTCATTGAGCTTTACCAGCCAATGATCATCTCGACGATCTGTCACCCCATAGATAACCGTACGATCATGCGGATGCTGCAGTACCTGCAGAGCTTCCGAAAATGTTCGGGGGGATGATTGTGGGTCAGACATCAATAAAATGCGGTGATTAGAAACGCTGTGCTAACGTGTAGAGATTAAAATTAACATTGATCAGACCAGGAGATGTCTGTGACGCAGAAAGCGAAAGATCTTTAAGCGCTAAAAAGCGTTCATTGCTTTCTACCGATTGTAATAATTTGATGAGATTCTCCTTTTTTCCTTTAGCACTAAATGTAATCGTCATTTGGGCTGACTTCGTGTCTGGGTTTTGCCCCTTGGCAAAAGCAAATCCTGTAGTAGAAAAGCCGTTTCCTTGCGTGATCCGCCTTAGATCTTGGATAATGTATTCTTGTTCTAATACCACCGGCACAGCTTCTGTGGGTGGAGAATCCGTGGTGGAAAGTTCCTTTTGTTGATTTTTAAGTGCCAACATTTTTTTCTTCAGCTCATCTCGCTGATCTTCTTCAACCGTAATCGCTTTTTGTAGGGCTGGACGCTTGTCATTGAGATACGGCATCGTCCAGAATCCATACAACGGAACACATGCCAGAACCAACCACCAATGTAGATTTTTCATGATTTTTTAGAGATCAAGGTACTTAAATTGCAATTGGAACTTAAAGGTTCCACTTTTACCGTTGATACTCGGTACAAATGGCCCTTGAAACGTTGGATCAAGACGTACTTTCTGGATCAATGACGCAATACTACGCAAATCATTGGCTTCACCATTGATCCCTACATCTCCATCGGCCGCCACGTTGATAGCGGTAAATTCGACTGATTCTCCGTCGCCCTCCTGAGCTAGTAACTTCTCAGCCACGGTTGACCACGCGATCTTTTTTTGGCTGGCCTTGTCCAGTATTTGTTTGGCCGCATAAAGATCTCCGATCTCTCCCTCTTGCTCAATGTTTTCAATCTGTCGAAATTGTTTTTGGTTTTCTGACTGTAACGTTGAAATTTGCTGACGACTATACCACTGATCAAAAAACATCAGCGCCGCCAAGGCAATGCTTAAAATCACAAAGCCGTACATAAGTTTGGGAACCAGGCGAGCCGCTTTTGGGTCTTGGGAATTCATTTTTTTCTTTGTAAAATCCGACTGAACCGCTAGTAAAGATAATGAAATGCTATCTTTTGCCGGCGATAATTGCGGAATCTTTGTGTTTGGTGGGTCTATTCTAGCGAAAAACCCGGCCGCACACCTAACCTTTTTTTACAAAGTTCCGGCTTCCACGGATACAAACGTTCAAACCGAGGCTGATTTATGGGAAAAAAATCTTCCAGAGCACACCGGGGTCGTATTTGACCACCATCATAGAAAAATTGCCGAAGCCTACTCGAAGATGCCTCTTTTTCCGACTCAAGCGATCCACCACTTAGCGCTCGAGGGACTCGCTGATAGTGTTGAATTTCGTCGCCTCGCCCGCAAGGAAATCCGGCGCGCCAAACAGCATAATCTCAAACACCTCTATTTCCCAGAAGCAATTTTTGCCAACCCAAAAACTAAAAAAATCCTCCAACATCTCGCCGGCACCCAATTGCAAATCATAACCAGCGACATTCCTGCCACATACCACACACGACCTACCTCGGATCAAAGATCTATCACGATCTATCATGATCTACCCGAGATTGAATTTCTCAAAAAAAGAGCCGAAACTCTTTTGGGCAC
>JAHDBZ010000027.1:9167-14021 GCA_020630245.1 Candidatus Altimarinota bacterium | reverse complement strand
TTGTCCGCTTCTTTGAGTGACATCGTAATGCCACGTAGACCGTGTGTAAGTGCGCTGTGAACTCCTTGTGGACCACGACGAAGCGTCGCGATAACTTTGGCGAGAGATTCCTCGCGGGTTGGAGTGTCCGCTAGAGTAGCGGCAGCGGCTGGGTCTAGTAGTTTGCCCTCGAAGACCGCACCAGCGAAATCAAACTTAGAAGTTTTGGTTTCTTTGTTCGTGTGTTCTTTTTTGAGCTTTTTGATGGCCGCGGCTGGAGCAATCTCGTCAGATTCTGAGATGATTACTGCCACAGCACCATCGAGATCATTAGCACCGAACTCCGCCACGCCGGCTTCTTTAGCGGCGAGCGAGATCAGTGTTTTTTTGATCACGGTGTAGGACATGCCTTGAGCGCGAAGATCGCGGCGAGCGGCTTGGACATCCATCACAGATGGACCGTCAAAGCGTGCAAAGGCGACGCCTGTTCCGTTTTTCATTTTTTCGACTAGCTGGGCTAGTTGATGGTTTTTCTTGGCTTTACTAGTTGCCATAATAATTCTTGTTTAGTGAATTGTTTTTGTAGAACTTGATTCGTCATCGGTTATGAAGGTTTTTTGCCTACGGTAGCAAGCAGTGCGTAGTAGGTGGTAAGTAGCGCCTTCGGCAGATGGGAATAAGCTTTAAAAAAATCTTTGGTTGCTTTATGACCAAAGAATTCTCAATGAAACGACCTAGAGAGAGTGAGGAGAGCGGAGAGCGGAGAGCGGTTAAACCGCTTACTGCTTACTGCTTACTGCTCGCTTTCTTTTCATCTCGGCAGGATTTATCCCTTCGGCAAGCTCAGGGTACCGGCTGTCTTTGATAAAGCTTGGAGAATTTAGGGGGTTTTGATGGTCTGTCAAAGGTTTTTGTGTAAATCATACATCGTCAAAGCCGTATAAGCGGTATTTGAGCTAATGGCGGTTTTGAGGAATGTTTTAGCGGCGTTTAGGTCTGGTAGCAGCTCGACCTCGATCTGTTCGGCTGGTTCTCGTTCTGGTTCTGACACAAATTTGCAACCTTCGCCCAGGAAATAGATATGTTTCATAGGGGATCCGGTAGGGCCAGAAAAGGCTTCGCCCAAATAGGTAAGTGTTTCGGCCCGGTAGCCTGTTTCTTCTAGCAGTTCTCTCTCGGCGGCTAGTTCAGGACTTTCTCCTGGGTCGATGAGACCCGCCGGGAACTCGTACAGGACCTCGCCACAGCCGTGTTTGTAAGTTCTTTCGATGAGTACTTCTCCCGTTTTCAGAATCGGCAGAACAATGACGGCGTTGTCGTTTTGTTTGATAAACCAGTCGCCCTGACTGCCATCGGGGAATTCGACGCGTTCTTTATCAATGGTGCAATACTTTTCGTTTAGCAGGCGTTCGGAGGCAAGGACTTTGAAGGGTTGCATAGCTTTAGATGAGTAGTTGAGTAGATGAGAAGATGCGTAGACTTAATTTAGCAGGGTGATGGAGATCTGGAGGATGGTGGCGAAGGTTCCCCAGAGTAGATAGGGGATTTGTGCGAAGCTGATCCATTTGCGGTGTGGCCAGATGGCTTTCATAGCCCAGATCAGACTTACCACGACGATGAGGATGTCGATCAGAGCGAGCCAATTGCTTTGCAGAGTGAATTGGATCGGAGAGAAGGCTAGGTTGCTGATGGCATTGATTACAAACGGTAGAGCCACGATGCGAGGGATTTTCTTCGTTATTGCTAGGTAAAAAACATACGCAAAAGTGACGATGATGATCGGGTAGAGGATTCCCCAGGCGACGCCGAAGACCCAGGGTTCTGGGGCGAAGAAGGGTTTTGAGAGTTCTTGGTACCAGTCGTAGGTTGGGTTCATGATTTTTTTTAGATGAGTAGTTGAGTAGATGAGAGGCTGAGTAGATTTATCCAATAATGGTAATATTACGCAGTTGGTCCTGATCGCGGCGCCAGCTAGCGAGTGACAGTGTATCGTAGGTCGAGCGAGGATCAAACTGTGCTTGTGGTAGTACTTCGGCGATGGCGGTCTTGAAATTAAAAAAGATCTTCTGATCGGCCTCCGTAAAGTGTTTATCGCCAAATTTGGCATAAATACGGTCATAACAATCGTCGCGTTGGATCTCAAATTGTGGATAAAGTGGGCCCACCCAGACCTGAGTGTGGGGATTTTCTGGAGAAAAAATTTTGCACATTTTTTCCACAATGCCGTCACAAAGACCGCGCCAACCAGCGTGAATAATGCCGTATTTTTCACCGTCCCAGAACGCTATCGGAGCGCAATCAGCGGTTTTGACACCCAGTCGCAGGTCGGTGCGTTTTGTCCACAGTCCATCACAATCGTTTAGATCTTCATTTCCGGTAACAACCTCCACAATGTTGGTACTGTGGGTTTGGTGGGGAACAATGAACAGCGGATTATTTGACCATTGGGTCAATTGCGGGTCATTTGGTGGGTAGGTTTGGATATTCATGGTAAAAAATCTTTAGCGAGTAGTTCGTAGGCGTATTCATCGATCAGTTTTCCACGTTTTTTTAGAGCGTTTTTGATCGTTCGAACCTTTGTGAAACCGACTTTTTCAAAGACTCTTTGTGAAGTTTTGTTTTCGGTGAAAACTTCGCCAGTTAATTTTTCTAGATTTAGATCTTCAAATACAAATCGGGCAATTGCTTTCAGAACTTCCGTTCCATAGCCTTGGTTTTGAAAATCTTGCGCAATCCAGAAACCAAAGTTAGCCGATTTTTCTTCTCGATTTATATCGCGAACACCTACTCGACCGATAAAGGTTTGGCCCTTTAAAATAGAGAACCGATAGGGTTCTCCGGATGGATCTTTTTTGTAGTTATCGAAAATAGCGTAGGTTTCTTCGATCTTACTCGGAGGTTCCCAGCACATGTACTGTGTTAGTTCAAAATTCTCTTTGATGTGCGGAAACATAAGTGGGACATCTTCGCGGACAGTAGGTCTGATGGTGAGTTGCCTGGTTTTGATCTCTATGTCACACATGATTTTATTTTTTTGACGAGTGACCTTAGAATAATGCAAGTCTTGGATTTTCTAAAAGTCTTTGTCTGTGAGGTGTAAAGAGTTTCTTCTTCTGTGCTTTGCACAGACTCAGAATGACAAGGATTTTTTTTTGTTTAATATTGAGCCATGAAGTTTTACCACTACCCTCACTGTCCTTTTTGTCAGCGCGTACGTTTGGCACTGGCCTATAAAGGCGTCGAATACGAAGACATCGTCGTTAGCTATGCAGACATCGATACGCCTACGAGTTTAATCGGTGTAAAAATGCTGCCGATTATTGATTTTGGAGATGGGACGGTAATGGCCGAAAGTTTGGATCTCGTAGCGGAGCTTGATCGTCGGTTTCCAGATCCGGCTTTGTATTTTTCGGAGACGAATGCTGATTTAGCTTGGGCGAGCCGGGCGATTATGAGTATTCCGGGGTGGTTTGATGTGACCTTGCCGCACTATCTGGAGGCTTATGCGGATTTTGGAGAGTTTGACGAAGCCGGTACAAAATATTTCCAAGAAGGTAAAGAAGCCAAACGCGACGTCACCTTTGAACAGCTCAAAGCCGTAGCCCCAGAACGTTACGAAGCGACTATCCGACCCGCACTGGCAGCAATTGCGGAAAAACTCAATGAAGGTTTTGTTGGGGAATCATTCTCCGCTGCTGACTGTGTACTGGCGGCGGATATGTTTGGGATAACGCTTGTGCCAGGCATAGAATTGCCCGCTGGAATAAAAAACTACATAGAATCTGTCGAGGGAGTTTGCGGTGAAACACTGCTTTAATCCGCTTATAGATTAAGTTTAGATGAAGATGGCTACTTGCGTTATACGCAGAGGCTTGTTAGGGTGTGGTAGATGGAAAAGATAGATCTGGTTATAAACATGCTTGAAACCTCTCAAGCAGAGAACAATCGAAGATTTGTTGTGTTAGAGGAGCTTATTGAATCATACCAACGAACAAATCAACAGCGCTTTGATAGTATCGATAAAAGACTAGATCGTATAGATTCTCGCTTGGATCGAATGGATTCCAGATTCGATAGGATAGAAGGGGAGGTAGGCCCAAAACTGCAAGCAGTCTATGATTCGCGTGATAAAGTAAAGATTGAATTTGGCTGGCAGTGGAGCTTGGTCAGTCTGTTTCTAGTGGTGTTGGGCGTTGTGATGTCCCATACTTTGTTGTTTTTGGCCTAGAAATATTTCATGACAGCATCTTGACGGACATAATCTGGATTGAGTGGTTCTCCGTCAGGGCTGTTAAGACCAGTTATGCGACGTTTAACCATGATTGAAACATCCCAAAGAGGATGATACATTTCAGGTATTTGGGCTTCAGTGAGTTGTGATAGTGTTTCGTTTCCCGGTGCTGCTACGATGTATTTTTTATCAAATACATTTGGGTTTTTTGAAAACTGTAGCGCCGTTCCATCAACAATGATTTGTTGGTTTACAAGTACGAAAAAATGTCGAACAAGCTTGTCTTTTACTTTGATTTTTCGTCCGATTATTTTAGCGATTTCGACGTCAGGATTTTTTGAAAAGGGTTGGATCAAATTTGTTGAAAGATGTCGACATCGTTCCATTGTGTGTAGGTTTTCAAGTGTTGGATTTCGAAAATCTATAAATTTTCTAGTTTGTGGATCAGGATCTTCAAGAGTCTGTTGTAGCGTTAAAGGTATGGCCGTTTTAACATCTCGGAAGAGGCTTTCTCGAAAACTATCGTTCATGATCCAACATTAGCAGTGGATTGAGGCCTTTTTCGATGTTTCGATAAACATAACGATTGAGGACGTGGTAGCCTGGATGTCGGTAGTCGAGAGTGGCCCATTCGCGATTAACAC
>JAHDBZ010000027.1:0-9067 GCA_020630245.1 Candidatus Altimarinota bacterium | reverse complement strand
AGGACGTGGTAGCCTGGATGTCGGTAGTCGAGAGTGGCCCATTCGCGATTAACACGTAGGAGTGGCTCTGGGGCTTGGAAAGTCGCAAATTTTTTCGGGTAATCAGTGAGGAAGGTATTAGCCACTTCGCGCCACACATCTCCGATCGCGTAGATGGCTACACTTCCTGGCGTGAGCGCTTTTCCGCTCGTGTTTCCGCCCCACAGTAGTACGGTCGCTTCCGGCGTGTAACCGACGACGATATCATCGACGGGAGCTAGCTGACCATTGACACGTTTCGATGAAGTTCCAGTCTTGATGGCCATCGGGAGTTTCGGAGTCACGAGCTCAGACCAGTCATTTGGTCTGGCGGATTCGTTACTCAGTATGTCTGAGATGAAGAAAGCTGTCGTGTCGTCAAAGTCGCGGTTGATTCGTACCTGACAAGGATTTGGTAGATCTCGTCCATCAAGCGTTTGGATATCGAGTACCGGACACAGAGATTGATATTTCCCGGTTCCAAGTGTGGCGTAACCATTCGCCAGGTCTACGAGCTTGATCGGGGCGGTTCCGAGAGCGAGCGTCCAGCCGAAGTGGTGACCGGCGTAGTTTTTGTTGATCTGAAAGCCGAAGTGATCATCCATCCAACGGCGTACCATGTTTTCTCCACCGGCCAGGAGTAATGCTTTAGCCGCCGGGATATTTCGAGAACGAGCCAGGGCACGTGTCATGCGAATACCACCGTTGAACTGCCCGTCTGAATTGCGCAAAAAGTGCTGATCTCCACGGAAACGAATAACTGTGTCATAAAAAATAGTTGGTGGTTGGTAGCCTTTTTCAATCGCAGCTGCGTAAATAAATGGCTTGATCGTAGATCCAGTTTGACGACGTGATTGTAGCACGTCTACCTGACCAGAGATGGCTTCGTTCCAGAAGTATTTAGAGCCAATCCAGACTAGGGGGCCGCGACTCTCGTGATCAAGGATGAGAGCAGCAAAATTTCCAATATTGTGTTCGGCCAATAGATCACCCGATTGGAGGCGAAGCTGGCGGTAGAGTTTTCGTTGTAGGCCGGCATCGAGAGTGGTTTTGATGATCATTCCGGCATCACTGCTTTCTTTAGAAAATTTCTGCTCTTTTAGAAATTTTTCAACGTAGAAGCGGAAATGTTGGAAGTCGTCATCTACCCAACGGTGCACATTGTTGATTCTAAGGTTTCGGAGATCACTCCAGACTTGCTTGGCTTCGGTCTGAGTCCAGCCTTGATTTATTCCCACGGCAAAGAGCAGTGACTCAACACGTGAAAAGTCATAATTGAGATCTCGGAAAGGGCTGCACTGGTTGTCGACAAAATCGATCGGACAGTTTCCGAGCCAGTTTTTGATTTCTGATTCTCGACTGAGACGTACAGGGTCTTTTGGAAGAATCGCGAGGGCGAGACTTTCGGCAGCGGTGAGTTCGGATACAGATTTACCGAAGTAAGCCTTGGCCGAAACGGCTACCCCATTGAGACGCGCGCCATAAGGGGCGGTGTTGAGGTACATTTCTAGGATTTCATCTTTGCTGTACTGTGATTCGATCCCGAGAGCGATAAAGATCTCACGAAGTTTACGTTCATAGCTGCGTTCGTCGGTGAGATAAATCTTGCGAGCGATTTGTTGGGTAAGGGTAGAGCCACCCTGGACGATCCGTCCGGCCTTCATATTGATAAAAAAAGCACGGAAAATTCCTTTGATATCGACTCCGATATGATCATAAAAGCGTTTGTCTTCCGCAATTATTGTGGCAATTCGAAGTGTTTCTGGGATGTCAGTGAGGGCTACCCATTCACGATTTTCTGTTTCAAAATTCCGATAGATTTCTTCGCCATGGCGATCGGTTACCACGATTGAAAATTCCAAGTCTCCGAGCGTCAAGTTTCGTCCTTTTACATAATCAGGGTAGCCCCATTGCACCGCTTTGTCAGCGACGCCAAAGCCGATCCCGGCCGCCATCATTGGCAGGATAAAGAACAGTATCCAAAGAATTGATTTGTTTTTCATTTTATCTATTATAAACTACAAACGATTAAAAGTCAAGGAGTTGTTTTGGTTATAAGTGATTAATAACAAATTTGCTTAAATTATGACTTTGTATCTAAAATGTGTCGCGAAGTGCTATCCACGCTTCGTATTTCTAACCTTCTAATCTTTTTAAAATGATTAACGAATTTAAAAACTTCCTCGTTTCTGGAAACGCAGTTGATATGGCTGTTGGTTTCATCTTCGGTGCAGCCTTCGCTAGCGTCGTAAAATCTTTCCTTGATAATGTCCTGATGCCACCGATTGGCATGATGATGGGTGATGTTGACTTCACTAATATGGTCTACACGCTTAAGCCAGCCGCTGGCGAAGCAGAAGCCGTTGTGGTTAAGTACGGTCAGTTCATCACTGATATTATTGGATTTGTGATCCTAGGTTTCATCGTCTTCATGATGGTGCGGATGATCAACAACCTTAAAAAAGCCGAAGAAGAAGCACCGGCTGGTCCAACGGAAGTAGATCTACTTCAAGACATCTTGAAAGCGATGAAAAAGAAATAGTGACACTCGAAAAATTTAAAATTTTACGTTAGTGTAACTTGTCCCGGCTTGTTCGGGGTCCCATAAGTATAAACACCGGGTGAACTCTGTACACCCGGTGTTCTTTTTTTTGGCCCTTTTCTTTTTTATAAAACCCCTTTAGAATTACTTGGAAATGTATTTTCGTTTGTTGACCGTCGCCTTAGCTTTCATGCTTAGTTCCAGTCTAGCACTGGCTAGTAGTGCGTTTGTGAGTGTGTCTGATGGTCTGGCGGGACAGGATCTCAATCTTCGGGTCTCGGGATTACAGTCCAATGAATTAGTGAATTTTTCCCTGCAACAACCAGGTCAAACGGTCGTGGATTTTTCTCTTGCGGCTGATCCACTCGGTGTGATTGCGGATCAAATCTACGGTCTGCACGTGCAATCACAGGGAGACTATAGATTAGTAATGACTCGTCCTACTCTGGGAAATTTGGTTACGCAAGATCGTTTTGCCATTGAGGCTGGTAGTGTGTCTTCGTATCGCTCCAAGGTAGAGCTCTCTCGTCGTTCGGCTCCGGCGGACGGCGCAGCCGAGATTGACTTTGTGGCCTATCTCCGCGATGCCTATGGTAACCCGGTGGCTAATAAGTCTGTGCAGATCGTCTCCTCTCGTTACGCTGATGCGTTGCCCACCGGTCTGCAAAGTGATGCTAATGGAGTGGTGCGAGGTTCTCTAAGTGCCACCGATCCAGGCGTTTCGATTCTGTCACTTTTAGTAGATGGGGTGGTGCTCTTGGAAAGACCAGAGCTGATCTGGCATTTGCCAGTCGGTGATCACATCTCAGTTGGTCAAAGTGATAGCGGGGGGATCGGAGATTTCCTTAAAGCGCAGTTATTTGATGATGAATTTTTTCAGGAAATCGCCTATTTTACGGTTGAAGATCTTCCGAGTGAGGTAATCGTAAATCGTAATTATACGTTTCGTGTTGAGGCAAAAGACGCGGACGGAAATACAGTGAAAGACTACAGTGGGAGAGTGCGATTCTCTTCGTCTGACCCACAGGCACAGCTGCCAGCCGATTATGGATTCGAGCCAGCCGATCAAGGGATTCACACCTTTGCACTCGCTGTTAGTTTCGCTACAACCGGTTCTCATACGCTCAGTCTTAACGACCTCACGAATGGTCAGATTAGCGGCACTGTCGAAGTCAATGTCGTTGACAAAGCTGGTGGTGGCGGTGATGCCACGACTGGAGAGATTCGTATCCTAACGCCGACGCCTGGCACCTATAGAACGTCTAGAATTACGATTACGGGGACTGCCCCGCGCAATACACTGCTCAAGATTGTCGACGGTCCGACAACGCTTATCGAAGACTTGGTGACCGATGGTAGTGGAGAGTTTGTGTACCAAACGCCGGCCTTGGCTGACGGATTGCACAAGTTTGTAGTAATGTCTATGGATGGAGCCTTGACCTCCGGAGAGGTCTCGATCAGAGTCGATCAAACTCCGCCGCGAGCGCTCGGGGTAGAGATTGATCCACCGACAGGGATAGAGCCAGGGAAAGTTTTTCAGGTAAATGTGAGCTCTAACGAGGCTTTGTCTTCGGCGACCTGTACTTTTAACGGTGCCACAACCGAACTCAGTCCAGCTGGCGATCGGTTTAACGGAACTTTCCAGGCACCCTCTAGTTGTGGTGAATATCCGATGGGGTGTAGTGTGGCTGACGTTCTTGGGAACCAATTGACTGAGCCTAACGCAGCGGTGGTGTCAGTCTGTGGTGGTGGTGGAGATCTTGCCGAGCCAGAAGAGCTTGTCGAAGTACCAGACGCGCCAGTGCCGACTACAACGGCTATCCCTCCAACGGCAGTGAGCAGTCTTTCTGCTGAACCGGGAGATCGTAGAGTGACGCTATTTTGGTCGCCAGCTAAAGACGATGGAGCGGTAATGTCCTATCAGATTGACTTTGGAACATCAGCGGTAAATCTCGATCAGCAAAATATTACGCCGGATGATCGTACGCAGTGGTACGTAGACGGACTCAAGGAAGCCACCAAGTATTACTTCACGGTGCGAGCCATTGACGCCAATGGGAATCTTGGGGCGGTGAGTGCACCGGTTGAAGCGACGACTTTTGGAGAGACGGATTTTAAAAGCGCAGCCGTACCACAAACAGGAGCTAAACTCTGGCTGCCGATCGTGCTGGCCTTGTCATTTGGTTTTTTCTGGCTTGGGGTGAGTTTTCGGAGAAGTTAGATTAGTATCTCAAAGGGTTAGAGTTATAGCGTCACAGGGTAACGGGTAACAGAAAGAGCTTTGAGTAGGTTAAATGTTGAGATGTTGTGGTGTTGCAATGTTGTAATATTTTGATTTTTTACCCTTGCGTCTTGTATTTGTTTGGTTGGTCGGTTGATCAGATAGTCCGTTGATCGGATGATTAGTTGTTGTAAAAACTACCAAACATCAAACCTCGCAAGTCTTTTTAAGGGTCTGTGCGGTGGGTTTTTTTCTGAATTTGTGAGTCCTGCGCTAGAATAAGCATTGATTTGTACCTAAATAAAAACAAACCCACTCCCTTTACATCCCCTCAATGCGAAAATATCTATTCAGTGTCATCGTGGCGTCCCTATTTTTTGGTTTAGCATCTGCTGCTGTGGTTGATTTGGTTGGTCCTTCTACCGACGCAGATAATATTCCGGTAAAAAATACGGGAGATGCTTTCTCGGCCAATGAATTAAATCTCCTAGTGGATCTCTTTCGAGGGTTTTCCAAGGATGACAATGGAACTTTCAATGATCAGACGGATGATAAGGTAGGGATCGGAGGAATTCTAAATCCAGCCGAGGCACTGCACGTTAATGGTCGGGTGCGAGCGAATTTCTTCATTGGGGATGGTTCGTTACTCACCAATCTGCCGGTGAGCAGTTTTTGGACGCAGACTGGAAGCGATATTAATTATGCGAGTGGAGAGGTTGGTATCGGGGTGGCGAATCCGAGCGCTAGGCTGCACGTGGCAGGAGATGCCCGTCTGGATGGTGAGTTAAGATTTCAAAATGGAGCCAGGTTGGTCGAAAATGGACTTGGTTATTTTACGGTTTTCCCGTCTACGACCAGTGACATTGCTGGTGTTTTGTTTCAGGGAGATTCTTCGGATGTCTCTGTGCGTCATGGTTATATTTATGGTGACAAGACGGGTGCTAATGATAATTTTGGGATTTTAGATGGGGATACAGACTGGATTCTTCGTCACGAGAAAGATGT
Organism: Candidatus Altimarinota bacterium; assembly: GCA_020630245.1. GTDB lineage: Bacteria > Patescibacteriota > Gracilibacteria > UBA4473 > UBA4473 > JAHDBZ01. Next base: position 3,281 of record JAHDBZ010000027.1, on the reverse strand, counting down.
AGCTACTGAGTTTAAGATTAACGATAGCTCGATTATGACTTTGCTTGCGAATGGAAATGTTGGTATTGGTACGACGGCGCCGACAGCGGATCTACACCTTCAGGATTCTAGCGGTTCCACGGTGCGTGTGCTTAATGGGGCAGCAAATAATGCCAGTCGGGTTACCGTGGGGGCTCATGATTATAGCTCTGGGCCGACTTGGCGCGGCGCAAATTTGGAATACTTTGGTAGTGGGATGACCGGTACTCGGTTTGGTTTACCTGAGGCGAACCTTAGTGCTTTGAATTTTACCAATAGTGCTAATGTCTTGGTGGGAACCAATGGGAATACGCCGATCGTCTTCGGGACTTCTTCGCTCGAACGTATGCGAGTCCAAGGGAATGGTCGAGTGGGGATCGGTACGACGACCCCAGCTTATCAGCTCGATATCAACGATGATGCCGCCTCAGGGGCTGGTCTCCGAGTGACGGGGGGTGGTAGTGGCCAGCCGATTGCGGTGTTCTCTCGTGATGTTGGTTCGACTGGTTCCATGGTAATCAATGCTTCATCAGGGGATCCGCAATTTTACTTGAATAATTCAGTGGCTGGTCAGATCTTCTCTGTGGGAGTGGATGGTACGAGCTTCAAGATCTCGGATAATGCAGCCGTGGGGACGAATGATCGGTTTGTGATAGATAGTACTGGAGAGGTGGGAATTGGGACGGCGAGTCCAGTGACACCTCTGCACGTTGCGAATTCAGTAGACCCTACGAGTGGAGAAGCTCTTATGCGTATCGAGAATACCACTACTGAAAATTGGTCACAAGGCGAGAAGTCGGCTGGAATTGAATTTGCGCAAGCGGGAGATGTGAATGCTTACATAAAAACAATTCATACTAGAGCCGGTACGAATCATAGCTATGAAGATGCAGGGCTTGTCTTTGCAACTAGTCCAGCGACTAATCCTACAGTTCCAGTAGATCGATTGATTATAGATAGTGATGGATTGGTGGGGATTGGTACCAATACGCCAGCTTACGACCTCGATGTCGCTGGAGACATTAACCTCACGGGAGACCTTTACAAAAACGGCGTACTCTTCTCAGGTGGTAAATGGCAGAATGGCGCGACGGCTGGAGAGATTTACTACAATGGTGGGAATGTGGGGATCGGGACGCTTGATCCAGCCAATAAATTACATGTTGCCGGGACTAGTTTTGCGAGTAGTGGGCTGGTTTTCGAGAGAACGGATGCTGGATTTACCGGGAGTGACTTTACAGTCGGGATGTCGAGCCTGAGTGGAGCTACAGGGCTCGCCGTGAGAAATGTTACGAATGGAAATCTTGATCTGCTTGGCATTGATGATGACGGGAAGGTAGATATCTGGGGAAATACGGCCATCGGAGCCAATGCTGCAGTCGGTGCCAATCAGACATTGCAAGTAGAACGCAACACTTCTGAGGATTCTACCACTTATCAGATCTACAGTAATACCAGTGCGACGTCACCAGCATTGACTGGAGATCGGACCAGTTTCGGGACTTACTTCCGGGTTTACAATCGAAAGACAGAAAACGGATCATCTGATTCGGATGCTGTAGGGCATTATGGGCAGGTGATCACGGATGGGACGAGTACCTTCCGTACCAACTACGGAGGCTCGTTTGAGGCACGTAATGACAGTACGGCTGCGAGTGGCCTAGGAACACTCGAAGGAGTGCGTGCTTCGGCTTTCCAAAATGGTCTTAGTGGCACTATTCCAACTGCTTATGGGTTGCGAGGGCGTTTCTACTCTGATCCCACGGCTGGTTCGACCAGTAGTACGACGACTGCTTACGGAGTCTATGGTCATTCGGATATCTATCGCGGAACAGTTGGGACGGCTTATGGAATCTTTGGAACAGTTGGAACCGTTAACGGTTACGATGGTGATGTGAGCGTGGCTCATGGGGCGCGTGGTTATGTCTCTCATGACTCGGATGATGGGGCGACGCTGACGACGGCCTATGGGGGGTATTTCTCTACACGGAAGCGAAGTACGGCCACTAATATCACAACGGCGGTTGGGGTTTACTCGAATGTCGATGGAGCCACTACGGCCTACGGAGCTCAAGTCTACGCCAATGATGCCGTTGCGAGCAATAACTACGGGGTCTACATCGATGCCAGTAATGCCAGTGGCACTAACGCAGCGATCTACGTAGCCAATGGAGATATCATCTTCCAGGATGACACGACAATCCGCACCAATGCCGGGGAGATCCGTTGTCCGGCCAATCAGATGATGGTTGGGTTTAATACTGGCGGGATCATGTGTGAATCTATCCCGCAGGTATATCAATAAACAACTGAAGATCCGATCAGCTGATCAATGCAAAAAAATTAAAATCCAAAGCTCAAAATCTAAAAAAATCCTGACTTCTCGTCAATCAACAAACAACTTCTAAAAGATATGAAAAAATTTCTCACCAATTCCGACACAAAAATCCCAAAACCGGGTTTAGACATATTAAACCTAGCCTCAAAACCCGGTTTTAGTGCATTACTTCTGTTTTTGTTGTCTAGCTCAGTGGCAACCGCCGCTTGGACTGATCCAACGCTCGCGCCAGGAGATTTTATCAAAGCCGTGCATATTACAGAGCTTCGTGACAATGCTGTCTGGGGGCCAAATGCGACGGTGACGGGTAATATTAGTTATACCGGAGGTAGTGTCGGGATTGGTACTACGACGGCCCCAGCGGGTAGATTGAGAGTCAATGGTCGAACCGATGTCTATGCTCAGGCTGACCCGATTGGTTGGGGATTTAATTTGTACTCTGAAGATGATAGTAAACTGACAAGTTTTCAGACGAGTAATAGTGGGTTGTTTCGTTTGCGGGTAGATGGAACGGATGTGATCAGTTCTCTGTCTGGTAATATCGGAATGGGGACGAATGCTCCGAATGAAAAACTACATGTCGTAGGTAACGCTCGACTAACGAATGGTACTTATGGACGACTTTATTTTGGCCCGAGTGGTACGCAGTATCTTCATGGAGATGGCGGGTCAGCAACGTATCACCGATCTAATCATGCGACGGTTTCACAGATGATCTTCCAAGACTTGGATGGTGATACTTACGGTCGGGTCTACGGAGCTCAGGGAGATAATATAGGGTTCCTCGATGGAGACGGTCACTGGGCTTATTACACACAAAAAGACGCAGCACACTACTGGCGGATTAATAATATTTCGAAAATGACGCTTAATAATTCTGGTCAGCTAGATTTGCCAGGATCATCAGCGCCAACATTAGGGACGC
>JAHDBZ010000026.1:1404-14065 GCA_020630245.1 Candidatus Altimarinota bacterium | reverse complement strand
AGATCTCGAATGATCGAGATAGAAGACACGAGATCACCTTTTGATTTCATCAAAATTACGCCCTGAGTGGATCGTCCTGAGGTTTTGATACCATCAAGCGGTGTACGGATCGTCTGACCGTTTTTGGTCACGATCAGGAGATCTCCACGGATGTGTGGCGCGATGACACGGGCACCGGCGACTTTTCCAGTTTTCTTGGTGACATTGGCCACTTTGACCCCAGTTCCGCCACGCCCTTGGGCACGATAAGCTTCTACCGGAGACATTTTCCCGAGACCATTTTCCATAACGGTGAGGAGCTTGGCTTCGGTGCTGCGTAGGATATCCATCTGGATGACCTGATCGTCGCCTTTGAGTTTGATCGCTCGTACTCCAGCGGCAGTTCGCCCCATTGGACGGACGGCTTCTTCGTTGAAGCGGATTGATTTCCCGTCATGCGTCACGACAAAAATTTCATTATCTCCATCCGAGAGCCGTGCCCATTGCATTGACTCTCCTTCGCGGAGACCACAAGCGATGAGCCCGGTACGACGAATGTTTTCAAATTGTTCGAGCGCGGTTTTTTTGATTGTCCCACCAGTCGTACACATCACAATGTACTTTCCGTCTGATCGACTGAGGTTAAGGATCTCGGTCACTTTTTCCTCTGGTTGGAGTTGCAATAGATTTACAATTGGCGTTCCCTTGGCCGTACGGCTGGCTTCTGGGATCTCGTACATTGGCAGTGAGAACACCCGCCCGTTGCTCGTAAAGAAGAGGAGGTCATTGTGGTTGGTCCCAAACGTTGATTTTGCAATCATATCTTCTTCTTTGGTCTTGGCACCGACGACCCCTTTCCCACCACGTTTTTGCGCGCGGAAAACACTTGGGTTCATCCGTTTGATGTAGTTTTTCTCCGTGAGTACCACGAGCATTTCTTCATCTGGGATGGTGTCTTTGGCGTTAAATTTACCAAGCGCGTGTGGATGTACTTTTGTACGACGATCATCACCAAATTTGTCACGCACGTGCGTCATCTCTTCTTCGATAATGTCGGCTTGTTTTTCTCTGCTATCGAGGATTGAGTTGAGCTCTTTAATAAGTTTTTGTTTCTCGGCGAGTTCGTCTTCGATTTTTTGTCGTTCGAGCCCGGCGAGCGTTTGGAGTCGCATCTCAAGGATGGCCTTGGTCTGACGATCCGACAGTCCGAATTGTTTTTGGAGAGCAGCAGCGGCATCTTCCTTGGTCGCAGATTTCTTGATCGTCTCGATTACTTTGTCGATATCATCCAGGGCGATCTTGAGTCCTTCTAGGATATGAGCACGTGCTTCTGCTACTCGCAAATCGAACTTGGTTCGTCGAACGATCACGTTGAATCGATGATCGATGAAGTACTGGAGTACTTCCTTGAGGTTAAGCAGGCGCGGATGAATACCATCTACGAGCGCGATCATATTCAGGTTAAAATTTTGTTGGAGCGGTGTGTGCTTGAAGAGCTGATTGAGGATCTTCTTTGGGAAAGCGTCTCGCTTGAGCTCTATCACCACACGAATCCCTTCACGATTTGATTCATCACGTAGATCCGAAATCCCGACAATTTTTTTGTCGCGTACGAGATCAGCGATCTTGATCACGAGGTTTTCTTTGTTCACCTGGTACGGAATCTCAGTGATAATGATGGCATTCTTGCCACCCTTGAGTTCTTCGATCTGGGTTTTAGCCCGCATGGTAATCCCTCCACGTCCGGTGTGGTACATTTCTTTGATGGCGCCGCCATCGTAAATCTCTCCAGCGGTTGGGAAGTCCGGACCTTTGATGTGCGTTAGCAGTTCATCAATCGTCGTTTCAGGTTTACGCAGTAATGCCGTCGTGGCATTTACGACTTCTCCTAGATTGTGTGGCGGGATATTAGTGGCCATCCCGACAGCGATCCCTACCGTTCCGTTCAGAAGGAGTTGTGGCACCACACTTGGCAGCACCGTCGGCTCGGTAGCCGAAGCGTCGTAATTGGGTCGGAAATCAACGGTATCTTTTTCGATATCGACTAAAAGTTGTTCGGCCACACGAGTCATACGAGCCTCCGTGTAACGCATCGCCGCTGCATTATCCCCATCAATCGACCCGAAATTCCCTTGACCGTCTACCAGTGGGTAGCGCAGTGAGAAGTCCTGAGCCATTCGCACCATGGAGTCGTATACGGCCGTATCACCATGAGGATGGTATTTACCAAGCACCGCCCCGACGACATTGGCCGATTTACGGTATTTGGCACCAGCACTGAGACCGGCTTCCTTCATCGCGTAGAGAATCCGTCGGTGCACTGGCTTGAGCCCGTCTCGCACGTCTGGCAGTGCCCGCGACACGATCACTGACATCGCATAACTCAGGTAAGACTCTTCCATTTCTGGAATAAGATCTCGCTGAAAGACTTGATCGCTATCAATCGTAAAAAATTTAGGGTTTTCACCTTCGTGTAGAGCCGCTTCGGCTTCCGAACTCAGCCCCGCATCTTCTGGGGATTCTGGTTCTTCTTCTGGAGACAAATCCAAAGTATTGTCGTCTGACATAAATTTGTGGGTTTAGATCCCTTAAATGGTAGCTAAACAGCGGCTAAACACAAGATTTTAATGTGATAATTTCACAATTTCATCACGTCACAATAGACGATTCTCTAGCGCGCGAAGAATGAAGCTCCATCGAAGCCTGGCGGCGGCGTTTTAACGGCTCGACCATCGTAACGAATAACGGTCGCAGCCGAGTTTGGATAACAGCCATGTGGATTGCTCCCTGGGAAACATTGATCAGTGTTCGTTTGATTGGGCGGTTCGGCACTGTCAAAATCAGGCCCATAAGAACGTAAATAGTGCAGATCGTAACGCTGCGCACGGATGTCATTTCCAGGCACTGTCGCATCTAATGTCTCCCAAGGTGTGATATAGGTGTCACTCGTAGCCTGATAAATACCACCTCCAAGCGTGTTATGGGTCAGAATCGTACCCTCAACGATGATTTGCTGCGGATTACTATCTCCATTGTCGCTATCAGAGAGTGAAACGTCTCCGGTCGAAACTACGATCACCCCTTCTGGAAGAGACATGATCCCCCCTTCGGCATAATAAGTTCCGACAATTTTCGTCACGTCATCCTTGATAAAGACATTCCCCGTTGCCGGCTCTACTTCAACAGAATCATTGATCAAGGCGAACCCAAATGAGTCGAGGTTGCTGGCGTAATTAAGATCATCTTCGATGATGAGGTTTCCGTTTTGGAGTACCAGCGTATTTTGGCCCGATGGCATATCAATAGCCGTTCCTGGAGCCACTGTATTGGTAATGATGACATCCTCATCAACCACGTAGACCACGTCTGCCGTATTAAACCAAGTCGGATCAAAGGCCAAGATCGGCTCACTCGCATCCACTCGACTACGAGGATCAACGCTACGCGTAATACGAACAGCATTCTCAAAGACTTCTTTACGAATATCCTTTAAAGATTCCCCCTCACTAATCTGCACCCCATTAAAGGAACTCGGATCATTAATCACTATCGCATCTTTTGATCCTAAGATTTTCCCCTCTACCGACACTCCGATCAGACTCGTACTGATTTCGGTGTCGTTTCCGTCATCTCCCACTCCCAAACCAGTTCCGAGATAACCACTCGGGTAAATAATTTCCTGAGTTCCAATTCCGACATCTTCGATGTTGTACTCCACTCGACTAGAAAACGAAATGCTGCCTCCCGTTTGGGCATTGTCCCCAGCGACACGCAGTACAGAAATTAGAGTCTCTACTGGGTCATTAATCGCCTCCACTAAAGGATCAAAATCAATGCCTTGGATCACGAGTGTCGGATGCAGATCATGCACGGTTATGAAAGCATCAAAAGGATTATTTGGACCACCGCTATCTGGCAACAGCAAATTACGAGTAATCACAAACGGCGTATTGATATCGAGGGTATATTGCTTGGGAATGATATCAATGTCCAAGAGTAAGCTTACCCACGGAGAAAAAGCTACCTGTGGGGCATACTGATCGTATTCAAAAGTTACGGTGTTACTTAGATCTAGATTTCCCAAATCATCAACGGTTGGCAGTTTAAACTTAAGATCATAGGCAAATGGCTCTGTTACTCCTAACACCGTCCCCTCAATCCGCATCGAGGGCGCCCATGAAGTCATGTCAAAAGTATTGGTAACAGCGTCATCGGCTCCTAGAGTAAAATCAAGAGGCGTCTCGGTCTCGTCTGGGATAAACTCATCATTTAGCTTGGTACCCGTGCGAAAATCAAGATCTCCCGTATTGGCATCGCTCGGAAATGTCGCCTCAGAATGAACCTCCCCTGTCTGGCCTTGGATTTGAGTGACGGGATTCCCAAACTGATCTTTAACATTGAGAGTCAGCGTACAAGTATTATCCGAAGGGTCTCCTACATCACTGTCACCCCCAGTTGCCCCAAGGCTCAAGTCACTACACTCAGCTTCGGCACTCAACGTCGAGACATCGGCACTCGGCACACCTGGTTTTACCACGAAAGTGTTTACCAGAGGGATTGATTCATTTGCCGCATAATCGATAAGCTGAATCGTAATCTGATAATCACCGGCTTGTTGGTAACAATTAGTGATCTGTGGAGCGCTATTTTGATCCGAGTAGCCCAGCGGATCGAGATATTCCCACACGCAATTATTGTATGTCCCGGCATAACTATTACAGGGACCAGTTTCCGCACTGCGATCATTGTGCCCAAAACATTCAAGTGGCGGCACCTCAGTACTTTCTGGATTAAACTCCACCATCATGTAAGAAGTCTTCCAATTAATATCTGATTCGGCCCACAGAGTCCCTCCCCAGAGCACACTGGAAACAAGGAATCCTAAAACGAGATATTTTTTAATCATTTGGCTCGAATCCAATATTAACAACTTCTATCCCTCGCGCTGGCAATGGTCCGCTACCATCTGGATCGTCATAAGAGACCAAGAGATAGCGATCTTTGTAATCGATCTCATTGATATAGTTAGAAACAATCTGGGTGTTAAAGCTGTCAGTAGCAGCTTCTGTCAGCGTTCGAATCACAACACCGTATTGATCAAAGTGAGTAATCCCATTGTCAGAAGTCGTCACAAAATAATCTCCGTCATCCCCAACGGCAACATCAACAACGTCGTTCGAAAACCCTTGTAGGAAAATATGAGTCTCCGGTGCAAACCACTGACTCGTAGTCGTGTAAACGTGATTAATCATGTCGGTGGTGTAAGCTCCACCAGCCATAAATGGTAATGCAACCTCTCCTTGCAAGAGATAAGTGCTATCACTCGTGTCCAACGGCGTAGCGCCAATCATCAGCGTCCCAGATCCTGTAGATGGAAAACTGGCTGTCTGTGAAACAAAATTAGAAAGTCCAAGTGAAGTTGCAACCTCTGCGCGACTCGCATCGAGAATTTTTACCACGGCACCGGCCAGACTTGTCCCGCAACAATCAGTTCGATTCCAGATCTGAATATCTCCGATTGATAGCTCGCTTCCAAGGTCAACCTCCCACCAGCGATTATTGCCTTTTTTAGTTTCCGCAACGGAATTGTTAAGCATATTCCCGTCTGTATTGTCGTCAATGGCTCGACTGGCCACATGACTCTGCTGGGTATCGACTTGAGAAGCCGTTCCACTGGCCGCTAAATTAGTTCCAGGGCTCGCAGCATCAAAGACCTGAACTTCCGCCAAATTGAAACGTACATTTTGCGTATTTTGCTCAATCCTTACATACTGCCCCATTTGTCCGGTTCCACCGCCCGTAAAGTCGGTGGTCGCATCCGGCACACTGGAGATTAATACATTGTTGAGATAAGTGTTTTTGTTGGCGCCATCAAATGTCACAACTACGAAATCCCAGTCATTACTGGTTTCTCCCAATGTGTACCCCGGAATATCGGTGACGGCCGCCCCTTCAACCCGAAGCGTATTATCAGGGTTACGGTACAGACCGAAATCATTACCCGAACCAGAACCTTTACTCATAATATAACCACCATCTTCTGTCCCCGTAGTTTTGACCCAGGCTCCAAAAGTAATGGGGCCACTGATCTGAAAGTCACTACTCCCACTCGCCAAATATTGATCTGTCCCATTAAGGGCTATACCGGTCAGCTCCGTGTTAGTCGCTACTGAAGTATTAAAAGTCACACCACCCACATTGGTGAGATTGTTGTCATTTGCAATATCTTGCTCTGAAGTTGCCCAGTGACCAAGCACGTTTCCAAATAACGGCGCTCCAGCATAAGTTTTGCTAACCCAGCTGCGAGATAGATTTGGATGGGCTTTCCCGTTAGACACAGTTCCAAAGTATTTTTCCAAACCTTCTGGACCACCGCTCAAAATAAGGCCGTCATCAGTTACCTCAAAGGCCGCCGCACTTCCCGACAGTGCTGTCGTTGGGTAGGCGGCCGAAGTCCCGATCGGTTCGATCACGCTGTCGTAGATGGCGTTCCCCTGAAGAATCGAACTATTAAATGGCATTGCCGTAAAATTGGCCTTGCGCCAGATACGACTCTTCCCGACGGCAGGAGCATTGAAGTCCCATTGATACCAGAGACTCCCATCATCCATCAGGCGTAGCTGGTGATACTGATTAAAATCATTCGGCAAGTCTTTCCAATTGTAATTGTCAGCATCAAAACCACTGTATTCCAAGTGTTGAACTGTGTTGTCTGTCTTATTAAGAATACTGAGACCATAATCGGTAGCCGCACCGACATAAGTCTTACCACTCACTAAATTGACATTGATATCGTTAATTTTTTGGCTCGCAATTTGTTCATTGACTGGCATTGAGTTTTCCCAATTAGTACGCGGAATATTTCGTTCAGCCACATCATCATTCGCGCCTCCATCACGCTTGAAACCAGAGAGTAAGTGATGGTCATCTACTTGATGAGCAAACATATTATCAGCGATAAAATCCATGAGTAATAACGCTCCCTGTCGACCATCGTGCTGACCACTCGCGTCCTCGAAACGAAATCCACTATAGATCACGCCATTGAGCCCATACATTTGACCATCAAATAAAGGATTCCAGACATAACTCCCTTTAACCGATGGATTGTCGGTTTGAGTAGCCTTGAGCCAAAAAGTTCCTTTTTCTACGTCAAACATGTACTTCCCGTCTCGTGCTGCTACAACAATCGTCTTCTCTGGGAAGCGGGGCAGTCCACAACGGTCATCTGGACCATCAACAACCGATGACCCTGAACCGGTGATATAATCACAGCTCCCATCCGCGTCATCAAATGGTTCATTCATCCATGACTTATCGAGTGCAAAACGCCAATCTGCTTCAAAGAGTTTAATATCATCAAAGAAAGCTTCTTTATTTATCTGTCCTTGCCCTCGCATTTGCAGTTCCACCTCCGTGGTATCTGCGTTAGTGGTAAACTCGACTATCACTTTATACCAATTGAGATCCCCGGGGACTGCCTCCATCGTCGAGGAGTATTGCTCATAAAGATTCGGACTGGCACCATTTCCGGTTACTCTTGGCCAAACCCCCAATTGATTGGTATTAACGGTCATGTCGGTTTTTACCCAATAGGAAATAACGTAGTCAGTATTTGGTAGAACCGGAATATTTTGACGGCGCCAAGCCGCAAAACCCTCAGGAATATCTACATCCAATGTTTCGAGTCGGAACATAAAGCCCCCGTTCGGAGATTTCCCAGGCAGGGTACTAAAGTCAGCAAAGTCAAGCTCACTCACTACCGGGGAAAAACCGTCATAAGTTCCCGGCCCTCCATCAAGTGGCGCTTCAACAAGGTAAACTACCCCATCATCAGCCGCTCCATCATAGAGAAACGCACCAAAGGTCTCGATCCCATCAAGGAAATGCTGCACCGAACCGGTAATCGAACGTGTCCCGACCGCCTGACGAGAACCACCACAATTATTAACCTGAGTAAACGGATCCCCAAATGGCACGGTCGCCGCATCTGGAATCCAAGTAGTAATATCACATTGATCCCCAATCAAAAGGAACGGAAAGCAACCGTCAAACAATCGAAAATCACAGAACGGCACACAGAAATCCCCCTGCAGTGCATATCCTGGAGGACAATCCCCGATACAAGCTCCGCCGCTGGCGAGATCTCGCATACCCCGCTTACTAGAGGAGAGTGGACAGCGCACTCTGGCCTGGGTACAGAAATCGTCCGTCGCCTGAGCCCGGAAAAAGTCAGAAGTAGCTCCGCTCCCACAAGCATCAGTATCAAAAAAAGTCGGATGGGTTAAATAGGTCGCATTCGGATCATCCCCGTCAATTTCGATCGCAATGCTGTCACTAGCGGCAAAAACATTATTCGCCCCATCTCCCGTGATAATCGTCTCAGTTCCGCCTACATTGTCTTGGTGCAAGATAACATCAAAATCATTCGCATCTGGCGCTACCGGATCATACCAATCCATGTTCGATTCATTTTCGATCGCATCAGAACAGTTCCCGATTTGGTCACAGATCTTGTAAGTACGCACGGCGTCGGTCTGACAAACATCTCCATATTCACAGAAATTTCCACGCACTGGAGCCTTGAGCACCGCATCCAAGCAGCCCGAACCACTTACCCCAGCTTCAACATCTGGATCGACACAGCCAAGCCCTACCTCAATAGCCTCTTTTACATGAACTTGCTTAATGACCTCTAAACTCCCCTCTACAGAGGCTATAGAGGTTTCCGTAGCCGCAATAGTCCCTTCTAATGCCGTAATGTCGGCATCAAGGTTAACAGTCCCTCCAGGGTTAGTATTAACGGTTGTTAGATTACTAATGTAAGTGGTCGTTTGCAGAATCGTGGCCGGAGAAATCACATCATGACTCGCATTTAAATTCCCGATCTGTAGCGCGATGTCATTAATCCCTTTCTGTGCATCTGGAATAGCATCAGGGTTATTAGGATCGAAACCCGGATTGACCACTAGCGCGTTTGCCTGTGGGATCAAAACATCTCGAATTTCATCATCAAGGGCTGTGGCATTTTCCACCCCATTTAAAATCGCCTGCTCGCGCGTAAAAATTTCCACGGCTACCAAATGATTACGGTCTTTAATTTTGGCGTCGGCTACTTGCCGCAATTCTTGACGACGCAATTCCAGCTGATTGAGAGCTTGCAAGTCACCACCCAGACCCTGATTTAAGGCTACAATACCAGTCGGACCACTTTCGAGTGGCTGTCGTGCTTCGTAAACCAAGTCTCCGCCCAATGGAGAAAGCTCTCCATCATAGGTGATGGCGCCTGGTAGATTCGGCCTGGTCTCATCTAGGTAGATCCGATGCCACTGACCGGTGTCAGCATCCACCCAATTGGTTCCATACCAAGTAGCATCCATCATAAAGAGTACCTGTACTCCCCACTGACCTTCATCGAGCGCATTCGGTAGATCTATCTCAAAACGATAGGTTTTATTATCACAGACTTCGGCCTCGGGTCCCACATAATCATCTTCATTTACACACTCTGCATCATCGGCTGCCAAAGACAGATCCGCTTCCATATAAAAACACTCCGTGCACTGACGCATCCCCTCCACACTATAAGAAAGATCTTTATAAAAACTCACCACGATCCGCTCTGGGACCTTATAAAAGAAACCTTTTTGGGTCAGCGTATCAAAAATATTTCCCTGAATTTTCATAACTCCAAAATCAGAAAAATCATCCACGGCTATCGGATTATAGTGCCAACCCACTACCGGGTGATGCCAAAACACCTCTAAGGCTGCCGAAGCATTGGGCACGAAACTCACAGAGCTCATTCCTGCCAAAATCAACCACAGAAAAGTTCGCGACGCACGACGATAATGCTGACGCAACATCCATAACAAGATCAATAAGATCAAAATGGCCAAGCCTAATCCTAACCAGTGATACCAAAGCCAACCAGGCAGGCCTATCTCTTCAGAAGTATCTTGCACCTCTTCGGCTACTGGCGATTCTGATTTTTCCGCAACGGGCTGTGGGTCAATAAAGGTTTTTTCGTCGGAAATCTCTGACAGCATTTCTCCTCGGCTATTTTTTAGTGTGGCCTGCGCACGGATTTTAGCGATCTGGTCGTTATCTCCCTCGAGACGTAGTACCTGAGAAAAAGAACCCCGACTAATCGGCACTTGCACCGGTTGCACCAAACGCTCCATCACGCGCCCGTCTATTCCTACGAGATCTAAATTAACCTGAAGATCCAAACTCTCATCACTGCCTTCATACCCTCCCACAAAACGAATAAACATCGGAGCCTGCGCAGCCATTCCCGCTTGCTCAAAGAAAACTCCATCAAACAGGGCAAAATCTCCTGGCACTACAAAAAACGACTCCAACGCCCCCGAAAGAATCTTTTTTTCTTCGTCCAGAGCCACTACTTCGACTCGGTAGACTCCTGGATCTCGCGGCAGCCCGAAATCAAAATTCAGACGTTCTCTCGTTTTTGGACCGACAGTCGTTACTGCAAAGAAGTCACGCAGGGCTGTTTTTTCTGGTGTCACGCTCTGTTGCCAAATTTTTATTTGCGGTCGAATACTTATAGACTCACGACTTCCGTTCTCGAATGTAATACGTGCCAACCCGGTACCAGCATCTACATCTATTGGGGTTTCCAGATTTGAAATCCGATAAAAATTAGCCGACTCGACTACGGGCAAGGTTTTTTGCTCGCGTCCCACGAGTTTGTCTTGGTTAAATAACTCCGCCTCCATCCGACTACCAGCTGACAGACCATAGACAGGTGCTTTAAACCGAAACTCTTGAGACTGCTTTACCGCTGGATCTATTTCGTATTCTTGGGTATAAAATCGCGCTCCAGCGGCATCAAAGGCCGAAAGCTTGAGGCGATCAGCTTTTCTGACCCCCTGAAAAAAAATCTGTCCACGGATCTGATCTGGGTCTTCTGATTCGAAAAAACTGAGCATGATAGGCTCTATCGAATGAGTTTTTACTAGTTGAGCACGATCAAAAGACGATCCCAATGACCCGGGATCTACAAACGAATTTTCCTGAGCATGCGCCACAAAAAAGAGGCTCAATACGCCACACAGTCCCAGCCAAAAGTTTCGATTTGTGTTTTGCATTTTTTCTAAATCCAATTGATTATACTGGGAAGGTAATTTATACCGCAACCACAAAAGCCTTGGCGACTGGACAAAAACTTGCCAATTGTCATATTTTACCAAGAATAGAAAGGTACACCCATGAACTATCGCCGCCGCAGAAGGTCTCGTTACTATACACGCCGTCGTCGCCGTAATTGGTGGCCATGGATCGTGTTTGTGGCCGTAGCAGCGCTGTTTTTCTGGGCCGTGTTCCAGTTTTTCATGGTGCTATTTTCCAATGTTCGCAGTGAACAAATCTCTGTAGAATTGAACGTAGAAAAGGGACGAGCTGAGTTTTTGCTTCCAGAAAACACGGACTGGAGTCCGGCTTTTTCGGAACAAAAATTTCTCGAAGGAGACTCAATTCGCACGGCTAAAGGCAGTCAGGCAGAGTTGCAATTTTTGGATAACAATCAAATCTTCCTCGACAGCAACACCGAGATCAAGATCGTGGAACTCACGCAAAAGTCATCTGGCAAAACCAATGCCATCTTTGCCGTCGAGTCCGGGCAGGTGTGGGCACAAATCAATGATGATAATTTTAATACTGAGGCGGATTCTTCTCTCATAGTAGAAACCGATCGCACCCGCACCTACGTACAAGGAACCACTTTTAATCTCGTTCATGACACGAACCAGGATGTAGTTACGCTTGTAGATGGTTCCGTCACTGTCGACGTACTCGGCGGCAGCAATAAATCTGAAAGCCTTGAAGTCGGCGTTGGACAAGCGGCTACCATTACTGATGAAAGTTATGATGTACTCCTTCGTGGTGGCAATGTGGTAAACGCTATCGAAACGACTTTCAAAGATTCTGAATGGTACCTCAATAATCTGGCTCGTAATAATCCTGAGCAGGCAACTGCACTGCGGGAAAAACTTATGCCCCCAGTTTCTGAAGTGGCAGATGGCAGCAACACCAAAGACTTTTTCAATAGCTTAGACGTCGACAGCACGCTGACCTCACCAGTCATCACCACACCTGTACAGGGCGAACGGATTAGCGCCGACGTAGATCTGATCCCGATCAAAGGAACGGCTCCTACCGAAGCCTTTCAGATCCAGGTCAATGACTACGTTCTGCAACGGTTCGAACCAGGCGATCGCAAGTGGACCTACATTGCAGCTACCGAATACGGCACTCTCAGACCAGGCACCAACACCTACCGAGTCGTGGCCATTACGCGAGACGGAAAACGTTCTGAAGTCGCTTCCATTGATGTCTTCTACGAAGGGAGTGCCACGCCTAAGCTGACGACTCCAGCCACTATTAGTGCGCCAACACCAACTATTAGTGCCCCCACCCCAGTCAACGCTAACACCGAGCCTGCGGCGAGCACTGAGACCACTACCACCACAGAACCAACGACTCCTGCTCCGGCACCTGCATCGACTCCAACCACCACTAGCACGCGCCTAGACGTGCCAAAAGTAACGCGCCCCGCCCTCTTTGCCGCGGACCCAAGCGCTACCTACGAAACCTCGGCCAGCGTCGTAACCTTTAGCGGGACGGTTAGCGCGGGAACGCAAGCCGTTGAGGTAAACAACTT
>JAHDBZ010000026.1:0-1304 GCA_020630245.1 Candidatus Altimarinota bacterium | reverse complement strand
TTAGAATTTTTTGAGTACGATTCATCACTGCAAACCGAGTGGGATGACTTTGTGCTCTCGCACCCGCTGGGATCAGTACACCAAATCAGCAACTGGAAGACTTTTCAGGAACAAATCCCGGGCAGAGAAACGGTCTTCGGTTTCGGTGTACGCATGGAAGGAAAAATCATTGCTACGACCTGGTGCGTGCAGATGCAAACCGGGAAGCTTGGTAAATTCTGGTTTTACTCGGCCCGCGGCCCCGTAACTGACAACCCACAAGCGGCAGAATTTCTCATCAACCATACCCAACAAGTCCTTAAGGAACGCGGTGGTATCTTCTGGCGCCTCGATCCTTACTGGTCTGAATCTCTATGGCAAAAATTACCATCAACCATCAACCATTCACTACCAACCCAAACCTACCAACCCACCGACACCCTTGAAATCGACCTAACCGTGGACGAAGAAGACATCCTGGCGCAAATGAAACAACGTGGTCGACGTGGTGTCCGAAAAGCCACCAAGGCTGGGGTTTATGTCGAAACTATTGCTCATGCGAGTTTCCGTCCGGAAGACATCGATGACTGGTGGGAACTCAATCAAGTCACAACAGGCCGTGATGGCTTCGCGGGTCATGAAAAAGCTTATTACGAAAACTTCCTCACCACGCTCAAAGACGAATCCGTACTCTTCTTTGCCACTCTCAACGGACAACGGCTCGCGGCGGCAATTTCTACTTTTGTGGCCGATAAAGCGATCTATTACTTCGGCGCCTCGACCTCAGATCGCGAACTCAACAAACTCAAAGCCCCGACCCTCCTGCAGTGGGAGATGATGAAATACGGCAAGGCTAAGGGGTGCCGGACCTACGACTTCCTCGGGATTGCCCCAGAAGATCAACCAAATCATCCGTATGCCGGCATTACGCAGTTCAAAAATGGCTTCGGTGGTTACCGCAAAACTTATAGCCCGGGACGAGAGATCGTCCTGGACAAAAAATGGTATTGGGTGTATAAGATGATTAAGAAACTAAAATGAGTCGATTAGACAGCCGGGAATATGGCCGAAGTAGCGTACTGGAAACAGTGGGCCGTGTCGGTGGTGCCGTGATGGGTGTCCTCGGCGCTTCAGCTCTCATGAGTGCCAGCACTCCGGTGGTACTAGGAGTTGCCGGAATCATCGGTGGCCTCGTGGGTGGTGCTTGGCTCGGTGGAAAAATTGGTCGAGGAATCAGCAACAGTTTCTCGAGTCGTTCCTCCTTAAACTCCAGCAGTTATCGAAGCTTTGGTCGTTCGGCCAACTTGCGGTATCAGGGGGCTTAG
>JAHDBZ010000025.1 GCA_020630245.1 Candidatus Altimarinota bacterium | reverse complement strand
GATCCTGGGAAAAATCCGCCGCCGAGCACGCGGTCAACTTCGGCAATATCAGTTGATAGTCGATCCTTTGGATTTTGGATTTTAGATTTTGAGCTTTGCACCGTTAGATCAGCACCCGTTTTTATTTCTTTGCCCTGAATCTTGGCTTCACGAAATTCTTTGAGCGTATTGAAAGCACCGCAATTACCACACTTGCCTAGCCAGGTCGGATAGACCTCGCCGCAATCGGTGCAGACGTATTGGGTTTTGGTTTTGGGCATGTGTGGGTGTGTTTTCTGTCTCCCTGAGCACTACGAAAGGTTCCGTGCAAGCTCCGTCGAAGGGTCTCCCGTTAAAAATCTCGGTAGAGGTCTCACAGCTTTAGATTCATCGACTAAATAATGGCATTTTTTTAAGTTCTTTTCCAGCGCTTGAGTTGCTTTTCTCGATTCCTGAGACGGGAGATCTCTCGGCAAGCTCGAGAAGACAATGCAAAAATAATAAATTAGCGTCTAGCAATCTAGCATCTATCTTCACACAAACTTAATCAAAGGACCCTCCCGTTAGCCAATAAAAAACAACTACTGATTTAGAGATCCCTCTACCCATTCGCGGTTCGCCAGATACCACTCAATTGTTTTTGGCAGGGCTTCCTCAAAGGTGTGCTTTGGTTTCCAGCCGAGCTCGCGTTCAATTTTACTGGCGTCCATGGCGTAGCGGCGATCGTGGGCTTTGCGGTCTTCGACAAATTTTATTTCCGAAGTTGAGTCAGAAACCTGCCCGAGTATCTGGTCGACGATCTCGAGATTGGTTTTTTCATTATGACCCCCGATGTTCCAGACTTCTCCAGAGTTGGATTTTTCAAAGGCGAGCAGGATAGCTTCACAGTGATCGAGCACATAGAGCCAATCGCGGATGTTTTTCCCATCGCCATAGAGTGGTAGGTCTTCGTTATTCATCGCCCGAAACAAAAAGAACGGGATGAGCTTCTCCGGAAACTGATACGGTCCATAGTTGTTACTGCAACGCGTAATGATGGTGTGCATGTCGTAGGTTTCTTCCCAAGATTTTACCAGCAAATCACCACCCGTTTTCGCAGCAGCGTACGGGCAATTAGGGGCCAGGGGAGTGGTTTCGGTGAAATAAACACCAGCGCTTTCGCTTGGGTCTCCCAGATCTCCATAGACCTCATCGGTGGATACTTGGTGATATTTTTTAATGCCAAATTCGCGCGATAACTCCAGCAACACATGGGTTCCCAATATATTAGTACGGATAAAGGGCGAAGAGTCAGCAATCGAGCGATCGACATGGGTCTCGGCGGCAAAATTAATAACGCCATCGAATTTTTCTGCGGCAAATAAGTCACGCATGAAGGCTTCGTCAGCAATATCCCCCTGGACGAATTTATAATTAGGATGATCTTCTACCGCCCGTAGATTTTCGAGATTACCGGCGTAAGTAAGCTTGTCCAGATTTACGATCTGGTAGTCTCGTTCGGCCAAAATATGATGTACAAAATTTGAGCCAATAAACCCAGCACCACCAGTTACGAGGATCTTTTTCATTTCGTGGCCAGTATAGTTTTTATGGCTGATTTACCAACCAAAAACGCCCCACAAAAGACTCGCGCCAAAGTAATAAAAGATCAGACCGAATAGGACCGATATCTGGCGAACATATTTTATAAAAAATGATCGCAAGAATGAAAATCCAGACACAAAAATCATGAAAGCGTAGCCAGCGATGATACCACACAATGTGTAGATGAATATGGGGATGAAAAATTCCGGAGAAAATAAATTTTCATACTGAGACATGACACTACCCAGGACAGCGATAAATACCGGATAACTCTTGGGATTGAAAAGCGCCAAAAAGAAACCATCTCGGAAAGGGGCGCTAAACACCGCCTGATCAATGTGCACGGACTTGATCATCATGCGGGTTCCCAGATAGAACAAATACAGCGCACTAATGAAGGCGAGGATTAGGAACGGCAGCTCCGGTAATCGATCGGCAGCAATGAGTGAAAAAATAGAGAAAGCCAGCCACATAATACAGCCGAAAAAGGCCCCAAATACCAGCTTGGTCCCTGTTATCCGTCCACGACTAGACACCAAGCTCAGAATAGAGATAAATACTGGTCCTGGCGTTATCAAATAGATAAAACCTGCCAAAAACAGCGTTACTGGATAACTTAAAAAGGCGTCCATGATGGCATTATAATCCATTTTTCAGTCGAGAATGCTGGTCAAATGCAAAAAATGTGTCACACTAGGATTTGCCTGCGTTTAGTAACGCGTACCTAACCCACAAAATTTATGAACTCAATTATTCGTATCGCCTTCGTATTTGCTTTTGCCGTTATTATGGTTGCCTGCGGAAAATCAGGACCCGCTGAAAATGTAGAAATTTCAGTCGATCAAGATTCAGTGGTCGTTAACTATGACAAACAAGATTACGTCGGTATGAGTGTTCCAACGGCCCAGGAAAAAGCTAAAGCGGAGGGAGTTCGTTTTCGTATCGTTGAGATTAATGGAGAACCGCAAGCTGTGACAGCAGATTTTGTCGAAGGACGAATCAATGCCAAAGTCGACGGTGGCGTCGTTAGTAGCTATCAAGTCGAAGGCGCGGAATAAGAAAGATACAAAAAATGGAGCCACCTCCGAGAATTGAACTCGGGACCCCACCCTTACCATATAATTAGAGATAAAAAATCAATCGTTTTTATAGTCTATTACTGGCTTAATCCTAGTTTCTGTGGTTCTGGTGAAATTGAGCCCAGGACCACACCCCGGTTATCTGGGGAGAAGAAAATAGAGGATTCTGAAATAGCTTTTTTAGGTTAGCCTATAAACTAATTGATTCCAAATAACTTGAGAAAAATTGAGCAACGTAAGTTGAAAAAACTTGAATAATTTAGACTTAAATTGGTAGAAGTTGATGAATATAAGTTGGACAAAATCGGACAATAAGTCGGATCAACTGGTGCAATATTCCGAGTCTTTGATGTTCATAAGTTGACCGAAGTTGACCATTATATTTGCAAAAGTGCCTCCCAGATCCGCACCATCGCCAGGGTATCCAGCTTACAATACGCTCTGAGGTCATCGGCCATTTGAGCGGCTTTGGTAGTGTCCTCAGTATCAAATATCATCTGCTTCCAGGTCTTGCAGGCAGCGCCACCGTTTTGGACATTCAGATCTGCGTAGCTGAGCTCTGGGCAGATTACCGGGAGGGCGTACTTGATCGAGCTGCTGCCACGGAAGTCTGGATGAACGTAGTACTGCTTGCTAAAGATCTCCATGAGGTCAAAAAAGCGGTTATTGAGGCCATGCAGGAATTCAGCCATTTCAGGGAAAGCTTCAGCGAGGTCTTCATGACACTTTCCTTCAAATTTCTTATTCCAGACTATAACCGAACCGGTGTCACCGATTTCAGCGCGGAGTTGCTTTACGAGATGAGGCATCGGACTGCTGTTTTCGGTATGGAGGAACTCTGTGTGTTCTAGCTCGCCGCCTGGTTCTCGCAGGACATGCAGTGAATACTGGAACGGGACTTGCTGGAACGGATAGCAGCCTTCAAACGCCGGCACCGCCGTTGGCCAGGTCTCATAGTCGAGGAAATAAATCGGGTATTCGATCGTTTCTAGTGCTTGTTGGATCTTACCTGAACGGATGATCGGATCGCCGGTGATAGTGGTGTGAACGTGATTAGTCTGATTAGGCGACAGTTTAAACTCCAGTGGGATATCGGTGATCTCCAGCCAATCGTTATCAACCATCTCGCGTAGCTTCTTTTTACTGAGTCCAATCCGGCAAATGTCATGCACGGAATAGTCAGGCACTTCTGGATGACAATAACTAAAACACGGACACTGGTTACTGCGAGATTTGTAGACACACTCACAGACTCGAGGTTCCTCAGTTTTGGCCAGTAGATCCTTGGCTGACTGGATCTGGATCTCCAGGTCAGACTGACGTGCGTCAATCTCGGCTGTGATGTCGGTGAATTTGATGAGGAGTTGCGGGTTGATGTCTCCGTCTTTGCGGAATTCTTTATCCAGCTCTAGTAGATTCACTTGTTTTACTTCGTAGCCCGCTTGCTGCATCACCCAACGCTGAAAAGCCGCATCATCGACATGCTCTGATTTCTTCACGTCTTTGGAGGTCGTACCCTTCACCTCGCTGATCACCCAACCGCCTAAATTATCTTCCCAATGCAGGACATCGATCATGGCGTAGCCACCATTGGTCTGGAAAGTCGCCTGGAAGATTATCTTCTCTCCAGCCTCTAGAAACGCCTGTGTATCGATCACCGCCTGTTCTCGTTTACTTTCGACTAACACCCCTCCAGGGAAGCAACGCCTAGCCCAGGCTTCAACCTCATGCCCCTGGTCGATGATCTGCTGCTGAAAATCATCGATCGTGATATCGGTAAACACGCTCGGCTTATGTTTCCACAGCCAAAAGTACTTCGGGCACTGGAGGAATTTGAGGAAGTCGGATTTGGAGATCAGGTTTTGCACGTATGTAGAGTAGCGAAGTTGACGGAAATGGGTAGGATTTGTCCGATGCCCACACTCAACTGGATCGGAAAAGACAAAGTCGTAAATCATCATCTTGATGTGCCTTTCCGCGTGCTCGACCACCAGTACGGTTTTGATAATGGGACTCAATCTAATAAGAAGACTGGTACCGGGAATATGATAATAAAGGGTGACAACCTAGAGGCTCTCAAGAGCCTCCTACCGAAATATGAAGGCAAGGTGAAATGCATCTACATAGACCCTCCCTACAACACTGGAAACGAAGGCTGGGTATACAACGATAACGTTAATGACCCAAAGATTAAAAAATGGCTCGGTGAAGTCGTAGGTAAAGAGGGCGAAGACCTGAGCCGACATGACAAATGGCTCTGCATGATGTACCCACGGCTTAAGCTACTCAACAAGTTGCTTCGCAAAGATGGAGCAATGGTTATTAGCTTAAGTCATCACGAATTGCATCATTTAATTTTGCTGTGCCAAGAAATTTTTGGAGACAGGCAAATTGTAACAGTTACAACACAAGCTTCAGGTGGTAAGCCCTCAGGAGGGTTTAATTACCAACATGAGTATTTGGTTTTTGTAGTTCCTTACAGTTTCACTCCTAATGCTCTTCAATTCTCCGGTGGTAAATCGCGTTCTCCCTTTGAAGGATTAACTCTTGCAACCTTCACAAAAGAACAACGACCGAATCAAGCCTACCCCATTTATGTTAATGAAAAAACTGGCGCCTTCGTTAGCTGTGGAAAATCTCTTCAAGAGAGAATCCGCTCAGGCCTCTATACTAAAGACGCAAAAGATTTTGAGTACGACTTTAAAGAAGCCCCAGAAGGTACTGTTGCCATTTGGCCCATAACTTCCAAGGGCAAGGATTGTGTTTGGAGGCTTATACCAGAGAGACTAAATCGTGATTGGGAAAAAGGATATATAAAAATCAGTCTAAACAAATCCAAAAAAAGTCTTAACAAATACAGCATTCAGTATTTGCCAATTGGAGTAATTAACAAGATTGAGTCTAAGTCTTTACAAGTAATTGGGAATGAAGAACCTCACCCAACTTTAATACTAGGTGAAAACGAAACTGTTGGTGGACAAATACCAACAATTTGGGGCGATAGGGAATTTTATACAGTTAAAGGTACCACTGTGGTTAATGAGATTTTTGGAACTAAGATTTTTAGCTACCCAAAGCCATTAGAACTAGTAACAGAAGTCTTAAGAGGAATAAGTTCATCAAATGACATTGTTCTCGACTCCTTTGCCGGCTCTGGAACTACTGCCCACGCTGTACTCAATCTCAATAAACAAGACGGAGGAAGCCGAAAATTTATACTGGTAGAACTGGGTGACTATGCCGACACTATTACCGCCGAACGAAACAAGCGTGTTATCAACGGATACGGGGAAGATAAAAACGCGGTAGAAGGGACTGGTGGAGCTTTTGATTTTTACGAATTGGGCGCGCCCCTTTTCCTAAGTGCAGACCAACTAAACGAAGATATTGGCGTGGCTAAAATCCGTGAATATATCTGGTATACCGAGACGCAAATTGTAATGCCAGAAAACACGACAAACAACCCGTACTTACTAGGTACCAATAATGACACTGACTATTACTTCTACTACGAGCGTGACAAAGTCACAACGCTCGATTTGGATTTTATTGCTTCTCTGCCACAGAAAGCCGAAGGCTACATTATTTATGCTGACCGATGCACGCTTTCGGAAAGCTATATGACAAAGCATAATATCACCTTCAAAAAAATACCTCGTGACATAACTCGTATCTAATGGAACTCAAACCGTATCAAAAACAAAACATCAACGACTTAAGAACCTACTTGAGCTTCTATGCCACCTCAGGCTCTCCGAGCGAAGCGTTTAAAACATTCTGGACCAATCACCCACGCACGCCATTAAATCCATTAGAAGTGGAAAAATACACCGAGAATATCAAAGATGTTCCGCATGTTTGCCTAAAAGTACCAACCGCTGGTGGAAAGACTTTTATTGCCTGTAATGCTATTCAGCCAATTTTTGACCACATGCCTCTTGGAAAACCAAAAGTGGTACTGTGGATGGTTCCCTCTACTACGATTCTCGACCAAACCGTTGAAAACCTCCGCAACACCCATCACCCGTATCGTCAAAAAATCGATACTCACTTTGGTGGACGAGTAGAGGTGTATACCAAAGACCAAGTTCTTATGGGAACGAACTTTTCTCCTACGACGGTAAAAGAACAGCTTACCATCATCGTAGGAAGTTTTAGCAGTTTCAAAAAAACTCGAAACAAAGACAACCGTAAGGTGTATCAGGAAAACAGCAACCTCGCTGAATTTTCCAAAACCTACACCGACCACGCAAAGCTGGTCGATGAAACAGATGAGACCGCGTTAATTCAAGTGATTAACCAGCTTAATCCAGTTGTGATTGTGGATGAAAGCCACAATGCCGAAAGTGATTTGAGTGTGGACATGCTCCAAAACTTAAACCCGTCTTTCATTCTCGACCTAACCGCTACACCACGGAATAACTCAAATATTATTAGTTACACAGACGCTTGGGAGTTAAAGAAAGAGCACATGGTTAAACTGCCCGTGATAGTCTACAACCATCACGACAAAACCGATGTTATCAACAGCAGTATCCAGCTACGCCACAGCTTAGAAGCCAAGGCGATTGCTGAAGAAAAAAATGGTGGAAAGTACATTCGCCCCATTGTACTGTTTCAAGCACAAACCAAGAACGAAAAAGATGCAGAGACCTTTGAAAAGATTAAGCGAAAACTCGTAAAGGCAGGCATCAAAGAAGAGGAAATCGCCATAAAAACAGCTCAGATTAACGAAATCAAAGGACAGGACCTACAAAGTAAAGATTGCCCGATTCGGTACATAATCACCATCAACGCCCTCAAAGAGGGTTGGGATTGCCCATTTGCTTACATACTAGCGACACTGGCTAATCGTTCGTCAGCCGTAGACGTTGAGCAAATCCTTGGACGTATTTTGCGACAACCACACGTAAAACAACACCAAGAACCACTCTTAAATCTATCGTATGTATTTACCGCCTCTGCCAGTTTTGGAGACACCTTGAGCAATATTGTGAAAGGACTTAATAAGTCTGGATTTAGTAAAAAAGACTATCGTATCGCGAGTGATATTGAGCCAGAAGAACAGGTAGATGTAGTAAGCCAACAACTCGGCCTTACTTCAGTTTCGCCAAGCGAAGAAGACGTCGATGATTTAGATTTTGATGAAAGCAAAATAAAAATCGGCCCATCCGACTTTTCAGAAAACACTCCATTACAAGCGATTGAAAAACAAGCAATAGCCGAGAACACTGAATTTGAAGCGGAGGCACAAGCCAGGGCTAATGATGACAGACCACCTGTTGATTTGTGGAATAAGGTCAAGAGCTATGGCATAAAGCCAACCTTCAAAGATACCGCTGAAGCTATATGTATCCCTCAGTTTTTCATAGAAAAACCACCAAGCCTCATTGATGAAAGTGTTGAAATACTGTTGGAGAAAAATGACCTTGTGGGTGATTTTGAAATTAAACAACAAAACACGAGCATAGCTTTTGATACCGTTAGCTCGGAAATGTACCGTGTTGATGTCGAACAAAACAAGGACACGCCAACCTACAAAATGGAAACGCGAGAAGTAAAAAATTACATTCTCCAACACATTGAAGGTTTATCCGAAGAACAACAGCTAAAAAACCTTGCCAGTCTTATCTTTAACGAGATTAGAAAAATTAATGGTGTCAATGACCGCGACCTATTACGATATATTGAACGAGTCATTGAAGACTTCAACAGTGACCAAATTGCAGATTTAAAACAAAACCCATTCAACTACGGAGCCAAAATTCGAGCTCACATTATTCGGCTCTCCGAAGTTCACGCCGAAAAAACCTTTTATCAATGGCTCGATACCGACAAGGTATCGCTGAAGCCTTCATTTAAATTTCGTAAAAAGATTAGTCCGGCCTCTACCATAAATGCAATTGGAAAATCTTTGTATGAGGAAGAAGACGACATTAATAAATTTGAGTGGGAAGCGATTAACCAAGTGGCTAATCTAGATAACACTGAATTCTGGCATCGAAACGATGAACGGAAAGGGTTTTCCATCAACGGTGGGTTTGTAAACCACTATCCCGACTTCATTGCAAGAACAAAAAAAGGCAACTTGGTAATTATAGAAACAAAAGGCGACCACCTAGCGAATGAAGACTCTGAACGCAAAATCAAGCTGGGAAAAGTTTGGGCGAATAAAGCTGGAGATGGCTACAAGTATTTCATGGTCTTCAAAGATAAACCACTATCTGGAGCCTATACTCTGGCTGATTTTCTTAATGCCTACAAAGAACTGTAAAACAAACCCGGCAAGGATCTGCCACCCAGAAAAGGTATAATTAACCTATGAGCAGGCCTCGAAAAATCAACGAATCGCATCTCCAGAAACTGGAGTATGCTGTCAACCTTGGTTGTAACAAGCGCGAGGCTTGTCGCTACGCGAAAATTCCGGAATCGACCTTCTATGAATACGTACGAAATAATCCGGAGTTTTCAGTGAAAATAGAGCGTTGGCAGCTTGCGTCCGTTCTCCAGGCACGGATGACGGTTTGTAAGGCCTTGGAGACTGATGCGAACCTAGCCTGGAAATACCTGCAAAAGAAGCGTCCTGAGGAGTTCGGGACGAATGTCGAGGTTACATATCAGCCTCCCGCTATGGCTACAGCTGAGCATATGAGAAAACTCCTAGATGCGCTGTAGCTTAGTCATACGCTCTTTTACATAAAAAATTTGCACTCTCCGCTCAAGACTGCTAACATTTGTTCGTCATTAATTTTAACCATGAGAACCTACCTAAACTCCAAGGTAGAAAAAATAATAGGAGATAAAAAATTAATGACGCATGCAGGCACATCTCGAGACGCAAAAAAATAATACAGCTAACAATGGTGTGTTTTTCCCGGGCATCAATGAATGGGATAAGCTGTTAGAATTTCTGCCTCAGGAGGAACAAATCCGATTTGGAGCTGAAATAAAAAATGATGAAATGCCCCTGTGGGATCATTGGGAAGAGTATGTGAGATTTAATCAGCGTTACGGTAAGAGCCTCAGTACTGTAAACAGTGTTCGTAATGGCTTAAGGGTGATTGTGCGTCATATGGGAGTCTATTCCGTGGAGTCCTTAAATAGCCGAGAATTTCGTGACTCATTAGAGCAGTACCAGGATGTCACCAGTGTTTCAGCTTCAACCTTTAACACTTACCGCAAAAACGCCAATAGTTATCTGATCTGGCTAAAGCGGGAGGGGTTCATTCAAGATAACTATATCAAGGGATCAATGCCCAAAGTGACAGAAAAGGAGCGAGAACAAGACTGCTACAGCCAATCAGAAATACATGCCATCACGAATATCCTGGTTAATCGCGATTCAGAGCCATTTTATCGTAAGCGAGACCTACTTATCTTCCAGCTCCAGTGTTACACCGGACTGAGGAATGTTGAACTCTTGGATATGAACCTGGATGACATTTACTGGAGCTCAACTGAGCAAAAGTGGATGATCAAGGTTGATGGGAAAAAGCAGAAGGGGCGTGTGCGATATTATCCGTGCCCAAAAAGCTTAAGACACCTTTATGAGGAGTTCGTGCTACTTAGACCTAAATACGGTTCAAATAAGCTTCTGGTAGGCACAGATGGGCAGGCAATGACCCGCAATAGCCTGAACAGTCTCTACAAGCGTTTAAGCAAAGACACAGGCATTCGCATCAGTGGGCATCGGGTAAGGCGTTATGTGGCAACCGAATTAAATCGTCAGAACGTCAGCGTGCCGGTTATTATGCGTCACCTAGGGCACACAAGATCCTCGACCACAGAACGCTACATAAAGCGTTCAGGATCGCTTACAGGCGTTTCTACGGCTATTTTGGAGGGTTTATATTCAGGCAAGCTAAAGGCTCAGTAGCGCATGTTTTTCGATCGATTTGGCCATCTGAGGATTGCTGCACATGAGGTAAATAGTCGTAGTGGTGATTTTGGAGTGCCCCATGATCTTAGAGAGCGTATAGATATCACAACCGCCTTCTAGCATTAGCGTGGCAAAGGTATGCCGTAGTGTGTGTGGTGTAAATTCTAGATTGGTGCGTTTACGCAGTCTTTCAAAGATACGCTTGATGCCGGTGGGGCCAAACGGCCTATTTTCATTTACTCCGGTAAAAAACTGCAGAGAAGTGCGATTGAGACGTTCTCGTTCCCTGACATATTCTTGCAGAATCTGTTGAAGTCTTCTGCTCATAGGAACTTGGCGGTCTTTCTTGCCCTTCGCTTGGTTCACAAAAATCACTTGTTCTTTTAGGTCTACATCTCTCAGTTTGAGCTTAATCACTTCGGAGCGACGTAGGCCAGCTAAGAGCATTATTGCGACCAGGGCACGATTTCGATAGCGTTCATAGCGGAAGGCATATTTCATGTGAAAAGCAGCATCTAAGACTAGTTGTGCCTCATCACGACTTAGCTTCTTTGGCAGTCGTTTTTCTAAACGAGGCTTTTCGAGGTTGGCTATAGGGTTATCAAGTATTAGATTCTTTTTAATACACCACTTAAAAAAGCAGTTAAGGTGCTTATGATGTTGACGGAAAGTGACGGCGCCCCATTTGCGTTCTAAACGGCCGTGATAGAAATAAGCCTCTAGTTTGTGTTCGGTTATTTCTTCTAAACAGGATTTTTTGGACTCTTTGAGATACTGTTTAAAAGTAGACTGGTAAGCCTTAATGGTGGCTGGGCTGTAATTGCGAATGGCCACCCCATAGTCGAGGTATTGATTCATCAGGTACTCAAGGTTGTGCATGGTAGTGCTGGTAAGGAAATAGTGGCTATTTCTCCCCCTCCAAGACCACACCCCTGACATAAGGGGCCTTGGGCTTACGTCCAAAAACGCCTTAACCAAGGCTAGGACTTAAGATGGAGCCACCTCCGAGAATTGAACTCGGGACCCCACCCTTACCATGGGTGTGCTCTACCCCTGAGCTAAGGTGGCTTCCAGGTCTAAACATCAATTTAGACGGCTAAATTTATAGAGGAATTCGTGATTTTGCCAAGCAGAATTTTATAATCTGTGCAGATGAAATCGAAGCTTTATTTCTGGTTCGCTAATCTAATTTTTGCTATCCATATTGGCTTTGGCGTCTTTTTGCTTGTGGGCTGGAGAGTTAAGGACATTCAGGCTGTATATCTACTTTCGATCGTTGTTTGGATTGGTTCTTGGGTGTTTTTAGGGTATTGCCCCTTATCTCGGTGGGAATTTTCTCTGAGAAAAAAATATGATCCATCCATTGATCCAAACCGAGAAATCATACAGTTTTACCTGCAAAAAATACTTGGCATCCAGGTTGCCAGTCAGACCATTGTCGCCAGTGGCATTGTGGTTTGTGCGATTTTAGTAATGGCTTCGTTGTTGTTTGGAGCATGAAATTTGGTATACATTCGACCAGTTTAATTATAAATTAGAGACGATGTATTTATTCCTGCTGGGTCGAAATTATGACCTATCGCGCGCAGAACTCAGTCGCCAGTGTGTAATCCTCGAAGAGTCCCGAAGCCACAATCTCGTGATTGCAGATAGTCTCGATTACCAAAATCCACGCGATCTGCCCAAAGATCCAAATCAACTTTTCCTTGATCGCCTCGGAGGAACGATTCGTTTTGCCGAAATTTTGGCCGAAGACCTGGACCTGCCGACGGCGCTCGAGTACTGCTGGAAGGTGGCAGAGCATGATCGGAAACGCAAAATCGGTTTTTCCGTGTTTTGTGAGAGTCCGAAGCCAGTTCTGTCACAGCTTATCAAGCAAACCAAGGCCTACGCCATGGCCAACGATCACAACTGGCGCATCGAAAATCATCATGGAAAAAACCTAAACTCAGGACAAATATTTGAAAGAAGGCTCTTACAAAAAGGGGTAGAATTTATGCTGTATCAGAGACCAGATCGCAGCTTCGTGCTGGCTCGGACCGTGGCCAACCAAAACTTGCGGAATTATGATCTGCGGGATCGTAAAAAACCCTGGCGTGATCCCAAAATGGGTATGTTGCCACCGCGTTTGGCGCAAATCTTGATCAATTTAGCGCTCGCTCAAACCCCGGGTTATCCCGGGTTATCCCGGGTTACAGATCCGTTTTGTGGTTCTGGGACGGTGTGTGCAGAGGCGGCTATTATGGGATTGCCGACGCAAGGCTCAGATCTCAACCCCAAATTCATCGAAGGCGCCCGGCAAAATTTTCAGTTTTTATCTGAGAAGTTTCGGTTCGATACCACGGGGCAGGAGTTTCAGGCCAGTGATGTGCGAGATCTCAACTGGAAAGCAATGTCTGGGGTGATTGCAACAGAAGGCTGGCTGGGAGAAAACTTCGAACGGCGTCCCAGTCGAGCCATGATTGATGAAAATGCCAAAAAAGTAAGCCAGCTCTGGCAGCAAATTTTCACCAATCTCAAAGACAGTGACATTCAGGCGTTGGCATTCTGCGTTCCCGCGTGGAACTTTCACGGGCAGCGAATCTCGATTAGCGATCAGGTCTTTAAATTTGCTGCAGATAATGGTTATCAGTCCGCGAAGTGCTTTGATGGTCGGGATAGTTTTGTGTATCAGCGGGATGGGGCCTTTGTCGGCCGTGAGATTTGTGTCGTCAAAAAAATCACCAAATAGTGAACTTCTTCGTTCACGGCACTAAAATTCATTCACCGTAGCTTGACTACGGCTCATTCAAATTTTAGTTTGTGGCCTCGAATTTCATCAATTTTGAGAGTTTTTTGATATTTGCCGTCTTGTTTAATGAAATTTTGTGATGTGATTTAAATTTCCTGAATTCTTACTTCATACTTCACACTTCTTACTTTAAACTTACCCGGAACTTAATCCCCCCACAATGTCAGACCAAAAAGTATACGTTGGAAACGCTAAATCTATCAAAACTCAATACGGAGACCTCCTAAAGCTCAGTCTTACGGCTGAAGATGTCGAAAAATTGCAGGGCAACCTCGATAACGGTTGGGTAAATGTCGTCGTGAAAGAACGACGTGAACCGAGCGCGAGTGGATTCACGCACTACCTAGAAGTCGATACCTGGAAACCAAGCGGTGATCGTGCCCCACAAGAATCTACTTCGACATCAGCCCCAGAGCCAGTGGCAGCGAGCGTTCCAGAAATGGCGCCAGAAGACCTTCCGTTTTAAAAGACTATGAAGAAAATAAAGAAATTTATCATAAACGGTAAAGAATACACGGAGGACACTCTCCCGACGCAGTTTAAGAAAATATTACAAGATGCTGATGGAGACGGAAAACCAGATATTTTTGATGGGATTGATCCTACTGTTACGACCACTACCACGAATAAAATTTCGATTAACGGCAAAACTTATACAGATTGGAAAGATGTCCCATCTGAATTTCAGCATTTAGAGCCGGGATCAAACAGCACCCCTCAGGCTAAGCCAGCTCCAATGTCTTTGCAGACAAATAAACATCACAATTTATACTTAGTCATTGCGTTTTTGCTGGTACTAGTAGCCTATTTAGCGTTTCAGGTTATGAAGGCCTAACCTGTACTTTAGCAGCAGCTTCTCCGGCTCGGTCGCGCACGACTTGCGTATCGGTGCCCAGTTCATCAAAAGCTACGGCCACTCCCATCCGTCGATACGGGCGAGTGGTCGGTTTGCCAAACATTCGGATGTCGGTTTTTGGTTCCGCGAGAGCGGATTCTACGCCAGAAAATTTTGGATTTTTGCCGTCTTCGTGGGCTAATATGACGGCGCTGGCGCCGACTTTTAGCTGCGTAATGTCGGTAATGGGTAGTCCGAGGATTGTACGAGCATGTAGTTCAAATTGATTGAGGTTCTGCGTATTGGCCAGGGTTACCATGCCGGTGTCATGCGGTCGCGGAGACAGTTCGGAGAACCACACTTCATTTTCGCCGATAAAAAACTCTACGCCCCAGATGCCAGCGCCTCCCAGGGCCTTGGTCACTTCATCAGCCATGCGTTGTGCTTCGGCGAGTAATTCTGGCTTCATGGGCATGGGTTGCCAGCTCTCTTGGTAGTCACCACGTTCTTGTCGGTGGCCGATCGGTGGGCAAAAAAGCGTTTTGCCATTGTGTTGTGTTACGGTCAGCAGGGTTATCTCAAACTGGAAATCGATAAATTCTTCGATGATTACCTCTACTAAATCTCCACGACTACCATCGAGGGCGTACTGCCAGGCTTTGGCGACATCCTCTGGAGTTTTGACGTACGATTGTCCTTTGCCGCTTGAAGACATGAGTGGTTTTACCACACATGGAATCCCGATGTCAGCGACGACGGCTTCCAGTTCTTCAAGTGAAGTCGCGTAGGCGTATTTGGCGGTCTTGAGTCCAAGCTCGGCTGCGGCTAGATCACGGATGGCGCGTCGATTCATGGTGAAGTTCGCTGCCTTGGCACTGGGAACGACTTGAATGCCGTCTTTTTCATAATCATAAAATCTCTCTGTGCGGATTGATTCTACTTCTGGTACTACCAAGTCTGGTTGGTGCTTGGCGACTAGACGATCGAGCTCCGCTCCATCGAGCATACTGATGACTTCTCGCTCATCGGCGACTTGCATAGCCGGTGCATTATCATAGTTGTCCACCGCAATGACGTGCTGACCAAGTCTTTGCAGGGAAATAACGAGTTCTTTACCAAGTTCACCGGAGCCGAGGAGGAGGATTTTTTTCATGTCATTATTCTAGCCAAACCTCTATAGAAAAAAAACTCTCCACGAGGGAAAGTTCTTTTTCTGGCTC
>JAHDBZ010000024.1 GCA_020630245.1 Candidatus Altimarinota bacterium | reverse complement strand
TAGACACCACAAAAAACCCACCAGATTGGTAGGTGGGAGGCCGCGTGTTCGCGCGACCTCGCCGGTATTAAGGCTGCTTTGCCGACCTTACTCAGAAGAACTGGCGGTAAGGTTTACTGGCGTCAAAATCCAGATCGCCACCAAAGTTACAACCAGCCATGTCCCCCAATAGATGATTTGGTCGTCAAAAATTTTGGGGATTTCTTGGTCTCGAAAGAGCCAATTAAGGTTTCCGATCCCCCAAGAACTCGGGATTGCAAGTAATAAAGCCCTCCACGATTTCGTTCGAAATATCCCGAGCCCCATAAGCGATAAAGACGCATAGACAATGAGCATCCATGGATGCAAAACTGTGGTGATAATAGAGTAGGACATTGCTCCGATATAAACCAATCCCAGCACCCGAACTAAAGGGAGCTGTTCGTAGTTTTTGAGTTTGAAAATGCCTTTCATGGCATGTCTCCTTTTCTTTTCGTAATTGTAAAACAGCCTTGATCCTCGAGGGGCCAAAAGCTGTCAGTGCTAAACCGACAGGTGATGGCACTCACCCTTAGGATTGTTTTTATTTTAAATAATTTTTTAAAATTTGTCAACTATTGGCGTAAAAATAAGATCTCAGCCTCCCCCACTTTCCCATCTCCACCAAGCATAGCCTTCATCTTTGGCGCACTCTCGGGCAAGAGGGTTTCAGCCATGTGCGTGAGGAACTCGAGATAGCCATAAAGTTCTGTGAAGATCTCCGTCGCCGCTTCCCGATCAACTTTGGCCAATTTCCAGACTTCGGTTTCATTCAGCCTCTGGTTGGCCACGTCGACCGTCGCAAAGAAAAAGTCATAGGCTCCTTTTAACTTTTTGCCTTCGATTAATGCGTCAAACTTTGCCTCTAATTGCTTCGCATCTTCACACCTATTGGTCTCTGGAGCCGTGCCGTCCATAAATTTATGCAGCAGTACAATCACCCGGTTAAAGAGGTTTCCAACGCCGCCCGCCAATTTGCTATTGTAAAAATCTTCTAGCTGACTCATTGAGAAATCCCCATCGTTGCCAAATTCGAAAGAAGACAGCAAACCGGCCCGCAAGCCATCGCTCCCAAAGCGTTCGGAAACCTCGACCGGAGAGACGACATTGCCGAGAGATTTCGACATTTTCGTGCCGTCAATCGTAAAAAAACCGTGCCCAAACGCCCCCTGCGGCAGTGAAACGCCGGCACTCATCAGCATAGCTGGCCAGATCACACAGTGAAAACGCGTAATGTCTTTGCCGATAATATGTTCTACGTGGCCCCAGAAAGACTCCTGGTCGGTATTTTTAATCGCCGAATAATAATTGATCAAGGCATCAAACCAGACATATACCTTGTGTTGAGGATCCATCGGTAGCGAGATGCCAAACTCTGCCGTCTCCCGAGAAACTGACACATCTTGCAGGCCTGATTTAATAAAACTCACAATCTCATTACGACGACTTTCTGGTTGGAGCCAGTTCGGATTTTGCTGGTAAAAGGCGAGTAATTTGTCTTCGTAAGCCGAAAGCCTGAAGAAGTAATTATCTTCTTCGAGCTGATCAGGGACCCGCTTGTGCGCTGGGCAGTGCCCGTGCTCGTCTAGCTCTTGCTCGGTTTTGAAAGCCTCGCAACCTGTGCAATATAAACCTTTGTAGGTTCCCTTATAGATGTCTCCTTTATCAAAGATCGTCTGAAACAGTTCGTGAACTATCGCCAGATGTCGATCTTCCGTAGTACGGATAAAGTCATCATACGAAATCCCAATGTCATCCCAGGCCGCTCGCCACTGGGCGGCCATCTCGTCTAAATAGGCCTCAATCGGTTGCCCAGCCTTGGCGGCCGCATCGACGGTTTTTTGGGAATTTTCATCGGTTCCGGTCAGGAACCAGACGTTCTCTGCCCCTAAACGCTGTCGCCAGTAACGCGCCAGGGTGTCGGTAGCCAGAGTACAGTAAGCATGCCCAATGTGCGGAACATCATTGACGTAATAGATAGGTGTGGTGAAGTATTTTTGCATAAAACCAAGTCTGGAAGCTGAACAACGGACTCAATACTAAGTGTTTCATCGATGTGTTCCAAAACTTTATTTCTCAAAAAGTGCTTGCCAAAAGACGAGAATTTCCAGAGAATTGAAAGAGTTACACAAAAATTCGATAAATATCGTTTGACAAAGTGCTTCGATTAATTAAATTTTTGACTTGTAAACACCATTCGTTTTGATAGCAATCCCTCAATGAGTCCTACAAATACTAAAGTCGACGTAAACTTTCCAGAGCTGATGTCTCGGCTCTTGGCCTTACTAAACCCTAAAGAACGCGACGTGATCGAACGTCGTTTTTCACTAGATGGGCGCAAAAAGGAGACGTTAGATAAGATCGGAAAAGGCTACTCTATCACTCGAGAGCGCGTGCGACAGATTGAGGCTGTGGCGCTCAAAAAGCTGGCTCGAATTTCCATGGACCCATCTATGCGGCAGATTCATGATCTCGCCTACCAAATTTTAGAAGGTCACGGACGCATCATGCTCGAGGAACAACTCGTGTCTGAGATGCTTCTCAATATTACAAACACTAAAAACATTGACACCAACGCAATGAAACTAGCGATGCAAGTTTCTGATCGTATGACCAAGCAGGATAAAAATCAGTTCTATCGACCATTTTGGCGAGCTTCTGACATTTCTTTGCTTGAAGTTAAAAACCTGATCAAAGATATGCAAAAAGTGCTCAAGAAAAATAAAGATATCATGAGCATTGAAGAAACGGCCAAAGCCCTTGGTGATGTTTACGCACATGAAACGATCGAATCAGTTCTCAAGATCGACTTTAGTTTCAAATCAACTGAAGACGGTTGGGGACTTAGCGAATGGCGCCACATCAATCCGCGCTCGATCAAAGACAAGATCATGATCACATTCAAAGAGGTTGGGAAACCAATGCACTTCACAGAGATTGTGAATCACGTACTCAAAGACTTTGAAGCAAAGAAAATGGTAACCCACCAAGCTATCCACAACGAACTCATTCGTCACGATGACTTTGTACTGGTAGGTCGCGGAATGTATGCTCTACAAGAATGGGGCATGCCATCTGGAACGGTTTGTGATCTCATCCGCGATGTATTGGTCGAAAATGGAGAGCCAATGAAACGACAAGACATCATCAATGCTGTCCTCGAAAAACGAGAGATCCGCGTAGGAACTATTTCCCTAAACCTTCAGAAGTATCCATTTTTCCGACGAGTGGGGCGAGCCGTTTACGAGTACGTGCCAGAGCTCGATAAGCGACGTCGAAACCTTAAGGCGATTCGCAAAGCGTCTCAAAAGTAATTTTTGCTAGGCAGTTGCAGAGGGGTTTTTGATAAAGTTGCCGAAATAGACGTGCAACTGTTTTTGGTGTAATAAGTGCACCACCCACAAAAGCAAAGCAAAGATGTAAGGAAAAACCACCATCACGAGATTAAACTCCAGCAAAGCATTAAAAATTGCATGCGCGCCCATCGCCAGAATAACCCCTTCCATCATTTTTTCATCGTGAAACAGGGTCGAACAGCGAATCCCAACTTTTTCGTGAACGATTTGCAGCCAGTTGTAACGTCGACAAAGTTCTTGGCGTTGCCAGATTTCGTTCGAAAATTTGGCGAGACCGTAGTAATACCCGAGGATCGCCGAGAAGCTGACATGGGCTCCGGTAGACAAAATCGAGCGTAACACGATCAAGGCAAAAAGTTGTGGCCCGCTCATAAGGCTGGCCTCGATAACCTGCGAGAAATACAAAATATTTTCGACGAAGGCGAACCCCAGGGCCACAATGATTGAGAATTGAATCGCTTCAGAAACCGAGTAGATCTTGTCTTCGTCCGAAAAGCGCAGCACCAGATGTTTTACAAACTCTTCCAGGATCCCCACCATCACAAAGAACCAAATCTTCTCCGACATTGAAAGCGTCAGCGCGTAGGCAAGGAGGCCGCAAAGCACCGCCACCGAAACAAAAAACCACGGCGTTTCAAAGATCTTAACGGTCTTCCGTTTGAAAACCCGCCAGGTGTTGTCCCCACTCCCAATCTCTAGCACTGACATCAAGAGCGCCACAAAGAAAAACATCCCCATCATCACAATAACCGATGTCAGAATGTAGGCGAGCAGTGATGGCAGGGTTTGCAGGTGCGCCACTTCCGCTAAATATTTAAATACGTTGAGGTGTTCCAGTTTCCAAACAGCGGTGTGCCAATACGCCTCATACAGCTTGATCGGGATCACAGACAACATCCCCGCCATGAAGGTCAGCACAATGTAGCTGTAGTGCTTCGGGAGATTGTCTCGAAAGAAATACAACCATCCAAGAATTGGCAGAAATGCCACCAGAGACAAAAGCAAGAGTTGAATCATCAGAGCATTATACCAGATTTGGACTAATTTTTCAATGGTCAAACAGCTCAAAATCAGTACAAAGAAGACACATGAATCACCCTCTTAGCCCGCTTGATGGCCGGTACAGCGCTCGAGTCCAAGAGCTGTCCAATATTTTTTCTGAATTCGGTCTCATGCGCTACCGCACGATCGTTGAAATCAAGTGGTTGCTCTTCCTCAGTGATCAAGGACTTGCTCCTGCGATTGATGAAACCTCACGAATTGGCCTATTAGCCCTGTGTGACAGTTTTGGAGAAGAAGAATTTCGGGCCATTAAAAAAATTGAAGCCACCACCAATCACGACGTCAAAGCGGTTGAATATTTCCTGCGCGAATTGTTACCCAAAGACCTTTGGTCCTGGATTCACTTTGCCTGTACGAGCGAAGACATTAATAATACCGCCTACGCTCTCATGCTCAAAGACGGACGCGAGGTCATCGTCAATCACCTCAAACGAGAAATCTTACCAGCGCTCAATGCCATGGCTCTCGAGTGGAAAGCCGTGCCGATGCTATGTCGAACCCACGGACAAACCGCTACTCCCAGTACTATGGGAAAAGAAATTGCCATCTTTATCGGCCGCTTGCATTCCGTGCTGAAGGTAATGGAACAATGTCCTATGAACGCCAAGATCAACGGCGCGACCGGAACTTATTCGGCCCACCTCGCGGCCTTCCCTGACGCCGACTGGATACAGCTATCACAAGTATTTATCGAAGATCATCTCGATCTCGCCTGGAACCCACTGACTCCGCAAATCGAACCACACGACAAAGCCTGTGCTCTACTCAACCGCGTTGGACTCTGTTCGAGTGTCCTGATCGACCTCTCTCGAGACATCTGGGGCTACATTTCCCTCGGCTATTTCGGACAAAAAACCGTCGCCGGAGAGGTTGGATCCTCAACTATGCCGCACAAGGTGAATCCAATTGATTTTGAAAACGCCGAAGGGAACCTCAAACTCGCTCGCGGCATTGCTCGCACGCTCAGTGATGAGCTGCCAATTTCTCGCTGGCAGCGTGATCTAACCGATTCGACGCTACAACGAAATTATGGCCTGGTGTTTGGTCATTTCTTGCTCGCGCTCAAGTCACTGCACAAAGGTCTCAAGAAACTTGAGCTACGCGAAAAACGTGTTGCTGAAGACCTCGCTAACGCCCCTGAGGTACTCACGGAAGCCGTACAAACAGTTTTGCGGGCTCACGGGCACCATGATGCCTACGAACAACTCAAAAAGTTCTCACGCGGACAAGCGCTCACCCTGGAACAAGTACGAGAGTTTGTCGGCCAGACCGATCTCCCTGCCGACGCCAAACAAAGACTCATTGACCTGACTCCTGCGACTTATTGTGGCGCTGCCGAGGAGCTTGTTAATCGCTTTGTAAACTAATGCATTGGTGGTTATTTGCGCTCGTTTTGGGACTCGACACCATGGCAATGTATCTGGGCAAACAGGCGGCCCAGCAAAATGATTGGCGCTTATGGAGCATCACGGCGCTAATTTTTGCTGTCATGGGAGGATTGTTTGTAAAAATTCTGCAATACGAAACACTCACTGTCATTAATTTACTCTGGGTTGTTGGCGCTATAATATTGGGCACGATTCTGGGGCTCATTGTTTTCAAAGAACAAATTACCGGACTACAATGGCTTGGCCTTCTTTTGTCAATTTTAGGGGTAATATTTCTAATGTGGCCCACCAAATAGCCGCTCTCTGCTCACTACCTACCACCCACCTACCATGATCTTTCTCGGTGTTGGCTCCTCGATCGGCAATGCAGAAGCCATTTTTGCGAGTGCTGAAGCGTGGCTGGAAGCGCGCGGAGTTAAAGTCATAAAAAAATCTCAAAACCTTAAAAATCCACCGGTCGGCGGCGTAGCTACCAATGAATTTACCAATGCCGTTTGGCACGCTCAATTCCTGGAAACCTCTTGGGAGAAGGTTAATTGGTGCTTACTACCACGCTCACGAAGGCTTCGTCTTAAGGCCTACAAACTTCTCAAATTACTCAAAAAGTGTGAGGCCATTCATGGCCGTACCAAATCTCCTCGCTGGTCTGACCGGCCGCTAGACCTCGACATTCTTACGTTTCACGAATTGGTAATCAACAAAACAAAACTCATCATTCCACACCCAGAAATAGCCAACCGGTCATTTGTGTTACGCCCCTGGTCCGAGCTCGTTGACGCCCGGTTTGAAATCCCTAACTTAGGAAGGATTAAAGACTTAATCTCTAAGCTCTAAGTTCTCAGCTCTTAGCTCTCCTCCCATGAATACCGAAGACGCTATCCGTGCTATCCTGCAAAACATCGGTGAAGACCCTGACCGCGAGGGCCTCATTGAAACCCCTAAGCGGGTCGCTAAGGCACACAAAGAATTTTTTGCTGGATACGAGTCTGACCCCAAAAAGCTACTCAAAACCTTTACCAATGAGGGTTATGACGAAATGCTTCTAGTTAAAAACATTGCCTACTACTCACACTGTGAGCACCACATGGTTCCATTTTTTGGACGGGCTCACGTGGCCTATATCCCCGACAAGCGAATCACGGGTTTGTCAAAACTACCAAGGCTTGTCGAGGTTTTTGCCAGAAGATTGCAAAATCAAGAAAGGCTGACCGTGCAGGTCGCCGAGACACTCATGGAAGAGCTGAAACCGCTCGGTGTGGCCGTCCAGATCAGCGGGAAACATCTCTGTATGTGTGGTCGAGGCGTGAATCAGCCCGACAGTGAAACGATCACTACGACTTTCCTGGGAGAATTTAAAAAAGACGGTGCCCTTCGCAGCGACTTCTTTAACCAACTGAAAACCTCTTAAGTTTTTACGAGCGCTGCAAAATTCTGACGGCCCAATTTTACCGCTAACCTGGGATTTATTAAATGCTTTAAAAATTTAATCTCGGGTTTGGAGAAATTGATTCTTAAATCAATACCCGGTATTGTGTTAATTAGATGCGTCCCCAAATCGACATGATCGGCTGCTTGACCTCTAATCTGGAGGCTATGAAAGTCTTTTTTCGTGATGTGATTGGTTTCGAAATTATTTTCGAGATGGAGGGGAATTATGTGGAATTCAAAAACGAAGGCACGCGCTTTGCGCTCAGCACGCACGAAGTCATGAAAGAGGCCACCGGGCACGAAGACTTTACCACACATAAGTTCGGTCACGTGCTTGAGCTCGCTTTTCGCTGCGATGATGCTGCCGACGTAGACCAATCCTATGCCGACATAAGCGAAAAAGGCGCCACCCCCATAAAAGCTCCGGCTGATATGCCCTGGGGGCAACGTACGGCTTTCTTTGCCGATCCCGATGGGAATATTCACGAACTGTTCTGTGATTTATAATTTTAGCCTTGGATCTGCCTCGACGTAAGCTGAAGTCGCTCTGTCTTTTTGAAAATAAGCCGCACTGGCAATCATGGCGGCGTTATCGGTGCAATATTCTAGTTTTTCTGGCCGGAGGAATTGAATGCCACTTTGTTGCGATAAAGTCTCTAGCGCTTTTCTAATGTGGGTGTTTGCCGAAACTCCCCCCACAAAGCAGAGGGTTTTGACCCCAGGGTGCTGTGCCAAGGCAGTCGTTATTTTTTTGGTAAATATGGTGGCTACCGTCGATTCGAAGCTAGCACATAGATCATTGATGAAATTGTCATCCTCTGTAGGGACAAGTCGCGACTTGTCCTTGCGTGTTTCGATCAGCCGATAAACCGCCGCCTTCACCCCCGAAAAAGAAAAGTCGAGTGAGTCTTTCCCCAGGTTTGGAACGGGTAATTGGTAGGCATTTCGATCTCCATTTTCAGCGTTTTTGGAAACAATCGGTCCACCCGGATAGCCAAGACCGAGCATCTTAGCAGTTTTATCAAAGGCCTCTCCGGCCGCATCATCAAGTGTCCCCCCTAGTTTTTCCCACTCAGTGGCAGTCTTCCAGAGGTAAAGATCTGTGTGTCCCCCAGAAACAGTGAGTACGAGAGCTGGGAATTGAACCGTATTTAAGTCGCGATCAAGAAAGACGGAACACAGGTGCCCGTAAATATGATGCACGGGGATCAGTGGTTTCTGGTAGAGCTGCGCGAGAAAATTTGCCGCCGTGGTCCCGCTCAAGAGCGAGGTCTGCAGTCCTGGCCCCTGCGTGACCGCCAGTGCGTCAATTGCTGTGATACTAATCTCTGCAACACCGAGACACTGCTCAAGCGCTCCACGCCAATTCTCCGCGTGCAAACGCGCGGCAATCTCGGGGACGACCCCTCCCCACTCATTATGTTCTACCTGAGAAACGCGCACGGACGCCAAAACTCGGCAACCGTCCTCCACAATGGCCACGGCCGTATCATCACACGAAGTTTCAAAAGCGAGAATTTTCATAGTGGTAGTAAGTAGTAATCGGC
The DNA here is from genome assembly GCA_020630245.1 of Candidatus Altimarinota bacterium. GTDB lineage: Bacteria > Patescibacteriota > Gracilibacteria > UBA4473 > UBA4473 > JAHDBZ01. The sequence goes on along the minus strand of JAHDBZ010000024.1, from coordinate 7,057 downwards.
AAACAGTAAACAGTATTGTGCGTGTTTGCACAACTGATTACTGCTCTCTGCTTGCTACTTACTTTTACACCACTACCTCTACAATCGTTTCCTTGCGGAATTTTTGGTAGATCAGCTTTTGGCAGATCTGACTGAGGGGCTTCTCCATGACATTTTCTGGTCGAGCTGGATCATAGTTTCGTGTCCAGTACTGACGGATTTCATTGTCGAGAAGTTTGAAAATCTCGTGATTGAGATCCATGTAGAGGAAACCACGCGCTCGGAAAGTAACGTTTTTGACGCTGCCTTTCTGGTGGTCAACGCGGGCCATAATGATCCCGTATTCAGCGAGGTTTCGACGATCTGAAAGGAGTTTTTCTGGGGCTTTTTGCCCAAGTTGGACAAAGACGTCTCCCGTGCGAACAGCTTCACGTTCGGTCATCATGCGAATCCCTTTGCTATCTAAAACGAGTCCCTGGCCATTTTTCATGATGAAGGCCTTCTTGGGATCAAAATCAAAGTTATCCATGATCAGTTTTCGGTGTCCGTGTCGCATGTAAACCTCTCCGTGGATCGGCGCAAAATATTTTGGGTTGAGAAGTCCAAACATCAGCTTACAGTCCTCGGCATTTCCGTGACCAGACACATGCGTGTTGTACCCTTTGTTATCGATCACTTTGCAGCCGATTTCGGCTAGGTTATTAAGGACTGAAACGACGGCCATTTCATTCCCTGGAATTGGAGACGAAGAAAAAATAATCGTGTCTTCACGATCGAGTTTTACGTCTCGATGCACGCCAGCGGCCATCCGCGTCAACGCAGCCAATTCCTCCCCTTGAGAACCGGTACAGAGGATCATCACTTTCGATGGGTGTTCTTTTCCGGCCCGTGCACTCATGCGTTGCAGGGTGCGATCTTTACACTTGAGGTAGTTAAGCTTGCGAGCAATCCCGATATTGCGCTCCATAGAGCGACCAGACAGGTAAACCGTTCTGCCGGCCCGTTCAGCGGCCTCGACGACTTTTCCGACTCGTCCGACGTTGGAGGCAAAGGTAGCCATTACGATACGGCCCTCGGTTTTTTTGATAATTTCCTCGAGCGCATCTTCGATGACTCGTTCTGATGGTGTGTGACCAGCATGTAGAGCATTGGTCGAATCATTCATGGCAAGAACCACACCTTTTGAGCCGATTTGAGCCAAGCGACCGAGGTCTGATGGCTGATCATCGGATGGATTGTAATCAAATTTGAAGTCTGACGAGTGCGTGATCGCTCCGTACGGCGTATTGAAAACGATCCCGACGCCATCTGGAATAGAATGATTGATGTGGAAAAATTCGATACTGAAGTTCCCAAGTTGCAGCTTTGATTTGGGAGTGATTTCGTTGACCTTAATTTTTTTGTTATCCAGCCATTCATCGGTTTGCGAAAGTAACAGCTCTTTGGTCAGTCGCGTCGCGTAACAGGGCGGAAAGCCAAGTTCTTTAAGCATGTAAGGCGCCCCTCCGACATGATCCAGATGTCCGTGGGTGTAGATCACACCGCGGATCTTGTGCTTGTTTTTGATCAGGTACGAGATGTCTGGCACCAACGCGTCCACCCCCAGGTGTTCGGCCGACGGAAATACCAGCCCTGTATCGATGACCACGATATCGTCGTCCCATTCGAGGAACATCATGTTCATCCCGACCTGTTCCATTCCTCCCAGAGGAACAATGCGGATCGAAGGTTTTTTGTTGGCTTTGATAAAGTTGGTTGGGTGGAACTTGTCTCGCTTTTCCGCTGTTGGACGGTGCAGGGTTGGATCGTTATTGGTCGATTTAACGTTTTCAAAAGACGGCCGTTTAAAGCCTCTTCCACCACCCTTGCGCTTGTTTCCGCCACTTGATTTCTTTTGCTCCGAAATCTTTTTCTTTTCGGCACGAGTTTTCGGGCCTGTCCCGGACTTGTTCCGGGATTCTGTTTCTTTTTTTGGAAGTGAAGCTTTTTTCTTGGGTGTTCCCATAAGCCCTTCCCCTGACAACCATTTGTCTAGTTTGTTATCTGACATAATAAAATGTGTTTAGAAAATAACACACCAATCCTCTGGGCGTGGGAATACAATAATCCCGCAACGCGTCCCCCTGATCGGTGTGTAAAAGATCTTTGGCGAGTGGGTGGCGTACCTTTGATACTGCTCTTGGTCCCGACTCATTAATAAATCCCACAGATTGTAGGTGAAAAGCGGTTAAAAGTCAATGTAACTCTCGTCATTCCAGCTTGGCTGGAATCAGGTATTGTTTTGTTTCAGATCCTGGTCAAGCCAGGATGACGCAAGAAAAATGATAGTTTTTAGTTCCCGGATTTATTCCGGGGTCTTCAGTTGTGTTTTTTTATTAAAAAGCCTCAACCAAAAACACCCAAAACCCTTTCATAGACTTGATTTTAGGCGTTTTTTCGCTATAATTATTAAGCTACTTTTTCAATTATCCAAATAATTAAATTAAAAATGTTTCTCCCCAAAAAAATGAGCCTTAAAAACTTCACAATCGGATTCTTCTCTATTTGTTCTAATTTTGACTTTATAGTCAAAAAAAACTTCAAAAAACGCTTTTTCCATGCAAAACGAATTGATCTTAAATTGAATTCGAATTCAATTCGTTTTGCAGTCTAATTTTATATTTTTTGATAAAAAAGTAAAATTTTCTTTATTTACCACTGAGATTCAAAATTTCTAGAGTTTCCCCGCTGCCTCCAGCGCCTGGAGATCGCTACAGCCACCGATAAACTCTCCATCGAGGAAGATCATCGGCACGGTGCGGTAGCCGCCAACGGATTCTGAGATTTCAGCGCGCAGCGTTGGATTGCTTGAAACATCAATGTCTTCGTATTCAATCCCCTTGGCGGCCAAAATTTCTTTGGCTTTGATGCAGTAAGGACAAGTTGGCTTGGTGTAGAGTTTTGCTTTCATGGGAATAAATCTAAATTTAAAATTTTAAAATCCAAAATGATCAGACAGCAGTATTTTGGACGATCTTAGAAAAAATTAAAACCAACTCATGTGTTTCCTTGTAAAGTTGACGACAAGTCTCTGTATTTTGAGGACTGGCCTTACTTAAAAGCCTAAGCCAATACTTTGTTTCTCCGGCTTCTTTTCGACTTATGCAGGCCTTATTTCTAAAGTCTTTCCTTGAAACGGCCTGGTTAGCTTCTGCGTAATTTACACCAATACTTGTCCCCGAACGAATAAGCTGTCTAATTATTGGGCGTGTAATTTCATTTCTTTCAACCCCCTTAAGGAAAGTAATCAAGTTTTCAGAAAATAGAACGCACCGCTCCTGCAAGTTATAATCCATAGGCAAATCCTACCTTTGAATTTTTAAATTTGAATTTTGGATTTTAACCTAAAATTAATCTTAAGTTAACGCTTTATTCATCCATTACAGCTTCCCAGCCAACTCAACCAGGCGATTCGAGTAGCCCCACTCATTATCGTACCAAGAAAGAACCTTGATGAGGTCTCCCATGACATAAGTTGAAGGCGCGTCGAAAATCGAACTGCGTGGGTCTTGTTTGAAGTCCATAGACACCAGCGGGTCTTCGTTGTAGCCGAGGATGTGAGGATTTTTGTCTGAGGCAGCTTTCACGGCCGCGTTTACTTCCTCTACGGTGGCTGATTTACCGGCCTGAATCGTTAGATCGACGATAGAAACGGTTGGGGTTGGAACCCGAACACACATTCCGGTAAGTTTCCCTTTTAAATGTGGCAGCACCAGGGCTACGGCTTTGGCCGCTCCAGTCGTAGTTGGAACAAGATTAAGAGCCGCGGCTCGTCCACGACGAAGGTCTTTTCCTCCGAGGTCGAGAACCGGTTGAGAAGTCGTGTACGAATGAATCGTGGTCATGAGGCCTGATTCGATGCCAAACTCATCATCAAGCACTTTGGCAATTGGCGCGAGACAGTTAGTCGTACAAGAGGCGTTCGAAACCAAGGTTTCATCCCCGCGGATCTGGTCACAATTGGCACCGATCACGTAGGTGTCGAATCCGTCACTTTTGGCTGGAGCTGAGATCACCACCTTTTTAGCTCCTTGATCCAAGTGTTTCTGCGCGCCTTCGGCTTTCCGGAAAACTCCGGTACATTCGAGCACAACGTCTATTCCCAGCTCTCCCCAAGGGAGTTCTTCGATATTACGAGTGGTAAATTTTTCTACGTCCTTGCCGTCAAAGATCAGCGTGTCTTCATCACGAAACTCAACCGTTCCTGGATAACGACCGAAATTTGAGTCGTATTGGAACAGCAGTTTACTGTGTTCGATCGGAGAAGGGTCGTTGATCGCCACCAGTTCTAGGTCTGGGTGATCTTGCATAATGATCCGAGCACACGAGCGTCCAATGCGCCCAAATCCGTTGATGGCAATACGAGTAGTCATGAAAAGTGTAGAAAATAAAAAGTCAGGATCAGTATACGGATTTGCGAAGGGGCGAAAACGCAATTTTGACTTTTTGGGGGCACAAATCTAAGATTTAAAACAATGATCAACGTCACAGCGACGACCACGACCACTTAACCGGTACCCGGAGGTTGTGTTGCAGGCATTTCTCCGGGACATTCCGGGGATTTTTTTTATACTTCCTGACGTTAAAAACCAACTCTCATGTGCCAACCCGATATCGAACTACTACGACGCCACACTGCCAGCCATATCATGTCTGCTGCTGTGGGTATGCTTTTCCCAGATGTTAAACGCGGCGTAGGCCCGTGGACCGAAACTGGTTTCTATCAGGACTTTGACTTCGGAGAAGCCGAAGTTTCAGACAAAGATTTTAAAAAAATCGAAAAAAAGATGCGCTGGATCGTAAACAAAGATTTCAAAGTGCAAAAACGAATGCTGAGCGGAGAGGAAGCTCGTGCGGCTTTCCCAAATGATGAATATAAGCTGGAGCTAATCGATGAAATTCTCGATCGTGGGGAGGAATTGTCTTTCTACGACTTCGTAGGAGAAGAAGGGCGGGTTTTTTACACCGATCTCTGTGCTGGACCACATCTAGAATCGACTGGTCAAGTTGGTGTGTTTAAGATCACCAAGCTCGCCGGCGCCTACTGGCGAGGTGACGAAAACAAGGCCCAGCTCACGCGTCTCTACGGCATAGCTTTTGCCGACGCAGAAGGCTTGGAAGCATATCAAACTATGCTCGAAGAAGCCGCTAAGCGAGATCACCGCAAGCTCGGGAAAGAGCTCGATTTATTTACTTTTTCAGAGCTGGTAGGTCCCGGATTGCCACTTTTTACTCCTAAGGGAGAGTTGCTGCGCAGCACGGTTGGAGACTATCTCAAGCAACTCAAAGAATCGAAAGGCTACCAACACGTTTGGATCCCCCACATCACCAAAAAAGATCTTTATGAAACCTCTGGTCACTGGGATAAATACAAAGACGACCTCTTTCATGTGAAGGGCAAAAGTGATGCTGAATTCGTTATGAAGCCGATGAACTGTCCACACCATACACAAATTTTTGCCTCAAAAATGCGGTCGTATCGCGATCTACCGCTTCGATTAGCAGAAACTACGACCTGTTATCGTGACGAACAACAGGGTGAGCTGTTGGGACTATCAAGAGTAAGATCTTTAACGGTTGATGATACTCATATCTTTTGTCGAATTGACCAAATCCAAGAAGAAGCGGAAGGCGTCATCGATATCATCCGTCAGTTTTATACCAGCCTCAACATGTGGGAGGGTGATAATTTTTGGGTCAGTCTGTCAGTACGTGATCCTGAAAAACCAGAGAAATACCTGGGTGATCCAGCCAATTGGGACAAAGCCGAGTCCTTTCTCGAAAGCGTCGCAAAGAATAACGATCTTCCCTATAAGCGAATCGAGGGAGAAGCCGCTTTTTACGGACCAAAGCTAGATTTCCAGTTCAAAGACGCCATCGGACGAGAATGGCAGCTAGCGACGCTGCAGATTGATTTCGTAATGCCAGAACGTTTCAAGCTTGAGTACATCAACGAAGAGGGGCAAAAAGAACGCCCGGTCATGCTGCACATCGCGATTGCCGGAAGCCTGGAACGATTCCTGTCAGTGATCATCGAGCACTACGCGGGAGCCTTCCCTGCTTGGCTGGCACCAGTACAAGCGCATGTCTTGCCGGTCAATTCTGCCCACGAAGCCCACTGTGAAAAACTTATAGAGACGCTGAAAGAGGCCGGGGCTCGCGTCGAATACTACGACAGCTCTGACTCGCTCGGTAAACGCATCCGCAACTGCCAAAAAGCCAGAGTTCCCTTCGCCATCGTCGTAGGAGACAAGGAGGTTGAATCCGGGAACCTGACGGTTCGTAAATACGGAGAAGAAAAAGACCAAGTGATGACCGTTGATGAATTTAAAGCCGCGCTCGGTCGTGGGTAATTGGCTACAACATCCTTTGCTCAAAGGTTACGCTCTGGCGATTTGTGCCGGGGCCGGCTTTGGGTTTGCCACGGCCATGACCAAGGCCGGAAGTGTTTTTGAGCCTTCGGCTGACTTTCTCAATATCGCTTTTTGGGGTTGGGGGGGCGGCATGGTGATGGCCACTGCTTTGACGAGTTGGAGACCGCACTCTCGAACGGAGGCCAAAAAAATCCTGCAAGACCATAGACCTTTGTGGATCACCTTAGCTGGGATGGGCTTGATCAACAGTGTGCTGTGGTTTCACGCCATCACTTTTGTCGAAGGCGGCATCCTGGCCGTGCTCGATCTGTCGATAATCCTGTGGTCTTTTGTGCTGGGATTACTGTTTTTGGGAGAAAAATTTCACTGGCGAGAAGTGCCGGGGATCCTGCTTGCCATTGGTGGGATCTTCTTAATTTCAAGTCTCAAGCAGGGCGTTTCCTGGCCCGGCGTCGCCATGATCTTTGCGGCCAATCTCTGTCTAGCCTTGCAAAGTCTAATACTTAAAAAATACCCGAAGCCGATAAATGCCCTGGCGCTTACTTTCTGTCGAGCCTGGCTGATGTGGAGCTGTTTTGCGGTATACATGATCGTGTTTGATCTTATTAACTTCAGTTTTGGTTGGCCGTTCCTCATCATGGTAGCTGTCGGACAGTTCTTGGGAG